>CBIHPJ010000075.1:0-17788 GCA_966211295.1 uncultured Myxococcales bacterium
GCGGGGCGGCGCCGTACTTCACCGCGTCACTCGAGGCGGCGATTCAGGCGGGTGCCGCATCTGCGCTCGCGTTCGACTCGACGGTCGACAAGCTGCCCACAGGCCCTCGTCGTCCGCAGCTCTTCCCGAGCCGCGTCAGTCAGCTCCTCGAAGAAGTCGCCTAACTCTCTCCCTCTCCCTTCGGGAGAGGGTCGGGGTGAGGGCGAACGTCCTAGAAGCAGGATCGAGCAGTTCTGCGCGATGTGCGCCCCATGTCGTTCGATTGAGTTCGGCGGGAGCTGACTCTTTCCCGAAGGGAGAGGGAACAATGACGCGAGAGGCTCAACGCCCGAAAAGACTCGCGAACCCACGAAGCGCGCGAACGTACGCGCTCCACTGATTGGGTTTGCGAGTCTCTCCGAGCACTCGCACCGCGCTGTCGACGGCATCTTCAGCAAGCGCGTCATGGAGCGGCCCGAAGATCAGCGGCCAACCCAGTCGCGAAAATCCCGTGGGCACGATCTCCACGCGATGCTCGAGCCTGCATCCCTCTGGCTCGGGGAATACTTCGAAGGTGTGCGTGCCGACGAAACCGACCGGTTGGTGAAAACGAAAGCGCACGCGCGTGGAAGGCACGTATTCCTCCACCGTGTACTGCACGGGACCGTGACGCCCTCGCGCACCGACGCGCAGTCCGCCTTCCACGCGCATCGCGGGCCACTTCCCTCGCGGCCAGAGCACATCGGCGTCTGAGCCGAGCGTGTCGAGCAATGCACCCGCGCGCGCCGGTGGCACTCGCAGCACCACGGAGTGAATGTTGCGCACCTCAGCCACGCGGCCGCACCAGCAGTGACTGGCACCCGCGCCCGATCGGACCCTTCTCGTCCCACAGCCGCGTATCGGTGAGCGCCACTCCAACGTTCGTCGCCATGGTGTGCGACTCGAGACAGATCCACTCACCGCGCGGAGGCCGCACGAAAGAGAGCGTGAGATCCGCGTTCACGAAGGTGAACTTGTGGAAGTCGACGACCTGGGCGACGCCGTTCCCAGAGTCCGCCGCGCAAGCAGTTCGCACGAACGGAGACGGCGTCTCGCCCGGGAGCAGCGGCAACTTCATCTTCAGCCACACCGACACTGGCGAATCACCGGGAGCGCCGCGCGTGAAGCGCATCTCCATCGAGGTCTGGTAGCCGATGGGCGAGGGGAAGAACGGGAACTGATACGGCGCGAGTCCCTCCGGCGCAGGCGGCGGAGTCTCTTCGGAGAGATTCACCGGCACGTCGACCTTCTTGAACGCGAGCACGTGCGCGCGAATGAGCGGCTTGCCGTCGGCCTCGAGCAGCGCAGTTCCTCTGCGTGCGTTGGATCCGGTCTGCGCGACCTCGACCGAGAGCTTCAGCTTCGCGAAGCCCACGGGCCGCAGCAGCTCGAACGTCACGCGCGCGAGCTGAAAGTCCTCAGGCAGCGCACGCTCGAAGCCGCGGGTGACGAGCGCGCACGGAGGACCGCCGTGGAGAAAGTCTGCGCTCCACGGTCCAGTGGAATGCACCTGCGGAACGAAGCCGTCGCCGTCGGAGTGAAAGAAGGCGTCGCTCATGGTGGCTTCATACTGGTACTGGTAGCGGGTGAGCGAACTCCCTCCGTGTCCGAAGTGCGGATCGACCTACACCTATGAAGATGGCGCGCTGCTGGTGTGTCCCGAGTGCGCGCACGAGTGGTCGGCCACCGCGTCGGCAGCAGCTGCCCAGGTCGAGGAAGAAGGACTCGTGGTGAAGGACGCGCACGGCACCCGGCTTCACGAGGGTGACACCGTGACCATCATCAAGGACCTGAAGGTGAAGGGAGCGACGTCCGCGCTCAAGGTCGGCACGCGCGTGAAGAACATTCACCTCGTGGAAGGCGACCACAACATCGACTGCAAGATCGACGGCTTCGGCGCGATGTCGCTCAAGTCGGAGTTCGTGAAGAAGTCTTCCTGAGACTCAGAGCAGCGCGGGCCACGGCAACAAGCCGAAGCCCACGCCGAGCAGCGCGCCGCAGATCACGTCGGAAGCGAAGTGCACGCCGAGCCACACGCGCGAGAACGACACGCCGATCGCCCAGAGAACGACGAGCCACGCGAGCGGGTGCGCGATCATCAGCAGCGCCACGGCGAGCGCGATGGAAGTCGCTGCGTGAGTGGATGGAAACGAACGCGCCGGCCCTGGAGCCCAGATCGCGCGCGTGATTCCACGTTCGGTGGCGAAGGGCCTTCGTCTTCCAGCGACTCGCTTGATCACGCCACCGACGATCAAGGCAGCGAGCGCAGCGGTCATCGCGAGCAGGAAGTGCACCTGCCTCGGGAAGAACTCGAGGTGATTGACGCTCGCGATCCACAACACGCCCGCCAACGCGAACCACACGCCTCCTGCGCCTGACCACGAGAAGGCAGAGAAGACCACGTTGGGCACGGTCGAACGTCGCGCCTGAAGCGCCAGGCTCACACGAGCATCCCAGTCGGCGATGGTTCCAAGCACGCGCTACCGCCTACCAGAGAGCGCACGTTTCATCTTGCCGGGGAGCACCGAACCAACCCGCGCGGCGAGGGCCAAAGCGCGGGGAAGGGTGATCGACTTCGGAGCGCGCGGCAGTCTCCGCACGAGCTGACGAGCGACCTCCTCCGGCTCCATCAGCTGCGGAAGCGAGTGAGTGGATCCGTTCAGCATCTGCGTGCGAACGAAACCGAGGAAGATGTTGGTGGTCTTCACGCCGGTGCCTTCGAGATCGAGCGCGAGGCAATCCATCAGCATGTTCAACCCCGCCTTCGGCACGCAGTACGCCTCCGCGCTCGGCAATGCTCCGAAGGAGGCGAGTGAGCTGATCGAAACGAGATGACCACTGCCTCGCGCAACCATCGCGGGCAGACCGGCGGTCAGCGTCGCCGCGGCGCCATTGAGATTCACCTGCAGCGCGTCGCGGAACGTCTCCCATTCCCACGAGCGCCTGCCGGGTGCAGCGCCGACGCCCGCGTTCGCGACGACGAGATCGAGCTCGCCCAGCGAGCGCACCAATGACGCGATCGCCTCGGGATCTGCGACGTCACAGACGTGCGCGGTCGCGCCGCTGAGCGAAACTTTGCTGCGAGAGACCACGTGAACCCGCGTCCCTTGCGCCAGCAGTTCTTGCGCGAGCGCGAGCCCGATTCCCCGCGAAGCTCCGGTCACCAGCGCCGTTCTCCAGTGCATGCTGAACAGTTAACTGAATCTGTGGCGGTGCTGCTCACCGAGACCCGGAGCTCGCGCGGAAACGCATTTCGGCAAGCGCGAATCTCAAGGGCTTCTGGCACGGCACGAGCCCTGCTCATTCAAGCCCGTGCATGGTTTGCCTGCTCGCCACACTTCTCATGAGCGCAGCGCCGGTGATGAAGGACACCGCTGCGCCTCCTGCCCGAACGGTGACCCTGCGCACGAAGCTCGACTTCGGGGGAATGATTCTCTCGTACTGGTACGTGCCCTCGACGCGCGCGCGCATCGAGGCCGCGATCGACAACGCGATGGGCACGCTGCGCGGAGACGACTACCTCGACACGCAGGCGCTCTTCCAGGCGATGCCGGTGGTGGGACCCTGGGCAGCGGCGGCGAAGGTCGGACCGATGTCGGTCGAAGAGCGCACGCTCTTGTGCGCCACCGGAGTGCTGCAGTTACTCGGGCTCTCGCTCGGCGTGATGCGGCTCTTCGAGCCCATCGAGCCGATGGGAAAACAGAAGGGACCGGTGCTGAGCATCTCTCCGATCTCCGGCGGCCAGCTCGGGATCTCGATGCGGATCACCGGCTACTGAAAGTACGGCCTCTTCTTCACTTCGCCTTCACTTTCTCCAAATAGCGCTCGACGAGTTTCTTCTGACGCGTCTCGAGCGACTGCTCGACGCCGCCAATGAACATCTTCTCCGCACTCGACGAGAGCTCGAGCGGATCTCCCTTCCACAAAACGAGATCCGCGCGCTTGCCGACTTCGACGGAGCCCAACTCCTTCTCGAGTCCGAGCGCCTTCGCCGGCTCCAGCGTGATCGCCGCGAGCGCCTTGTTCCGTGGAAGGCCATACGCCACCGCGATTCCCGCCTCCTGCCGCATGCGCCGCCGCGAGAAGTCATTGCACGCGATCGCCACGCTCACGCCCGCCGCGCTCAACTTCGTCGCCGCGTCATCGCGCGCGCGCAGTTGCTCGAACGAACCCGGCACCAGCTGCGAAGGAACGATGATCACCGGCACCTGCGCGCGCTTGAGCTCATCCGCCACCAGCCACGCTTCACTCCCTCCCGAGATCACCACGCGGATCTTCTCGTCCTGTCCGAAGCGCACCGCCTCGAGCACATCGGACGCACGGTTCGCGTTGAGCACCAGCGGCAGCTTTCCGTCGATCACCAACAACAACGCCTCGAGGTGAAGCGGAGAGAGCGAGAGCTCGCGGGCCTGGTTCTTCTCCACCGCCGCCTTGTTCTTCGCGTACCAACGCGCATCGGCGAACGCTTCCCGCAGCTCGAGCCACAGCGCGCCACGTGAACCGCCCGCGGCCGAAGCGCCTCCGTTGCCCACGTCGCCGAACATCACCAGGGGCTTCTTCAGATCAGGCAGCGAGCTCAGCGTGCCCGTGAGCGCCACGCGGTGACCCATTCCCGCGAGCAATCCGCCACCCGGCACCAGCACCGCGCTGGTCACACCTTCCTCACGCGCCGCCGGAATCCGAAGCGAGAGCGGATTGAAGCCCTCCGCCACGCGGAAGCCCGGCACCATCGCGCCGGGCATCGACTCGTCGATCGTCGAGGGCTCGAGATCCACCTCGCGCAGCCCGAGCGGAGACATCGCATCCACGAAGCCCGGAGTGAGCGTCTTGCCGCGCCCGTCGATCTTCGTCGCCCCCGCGGGCGCAGCCGTCTGACCGACCGAGATGATCTTCTCTCCATCGATCACCACGGTCGCGTCTTCGAGCACGCGCCCGTCACCGATCTCCACGCGCACGTGTTCGATCGCCACCGCGTTCAACACCAACATCGCCACCAGCGCGGAGTTCATGGCAGCTCCTTTTCGTCGACCAGCCCCAGCTCGAAGTCGGAGATCGGTACCTGGTGCGCGGCGCGGTCGTAGATCACCTCTCCATCCACCAGCACCTGCTGCGCGAGCGAGTAGACGCTGAACGGACTTCCATTCCACACCACCACGTCGGCGCGCTTGCCCTTCTCGAGCGTGCCCACGTCCTTCTCGATGCCCAGCGCCCACGCGGGATTCGCCGTCACCCAGCGCAGCACTTGATCGTCGCTCGCTTGCAAGCCGAAGCGCTCCCCCGCCGCGCGCGCCTTCGCTGCTTCTTGATTCAGCCGGCGCATCTCGATCGCGGAATCGGAGTGAAGAATCGGCCGCCCCCCCGCGCGCTGCACGAGCGCGACGTTCTGCGGGACGCCGTCATACGACTCCATCTTGAAGCCCCACCAGTCGACCCACGTGGAGACCGCGACGTCTTCAGCCGCGAGGCGATCGGCGAGCTTGTACGCCTCGACCGCGTGGTGGAACGAGCGAACCTGGTAGCCGTACTCCTTCGCGATATCGAGCACCTGGTGCATCTCGTCAGCGCGGTAGCAGTGGTGATGCACGAGGATCTTTCCCTCGAGCACGCCGACCAACGTCTCCATTCCGAAGTCGCGCGGAGGCGGCTCGGGTGGATCATCGGGACTCCCATCAGGCTTCGCCGTGGGCGGAGGCGGCTTGCCTTCTTCCGCGGTGTGCCGCGCACGCCAGAGATCGAGATCGCGCTTCCATTTCTCCTGACCGCGTCGATACTCGAGCGCCTTCTGCAGCGCGCTTCGCAACGTCGCCACCAGGCCCATGCGCGACATCGGCTCGCGGCCCTTGCTCCCGTAGAATCGCTTCGGATTCTCGCCGCACGCCATCTTCATTCCCTCGGGCGCCCCCGGAAATCGCATCGCGCGTGCGGAGCCCTCGGGCTTCAAGTGCGCCACGAAGCTGCGTCCGCCGATCACGTTGCCTGAGCCGGGCAGCACTTGAATCGTCGTCACGCCGCCCGAGAGCGCGCGCCAGATCGCGGGATCCTGCGGGTTGAACCCGCTCTCGCTCCGCACATGCGGCGTGGTGGGGTTCGTCATCTCGTTGCCGTCATCGGAACCGATCGTCCCTGGCCACGCGTACACCCCGACGTGAGAGTGGGTGTCGATGATGCCCGGGGTGATGAAGCCACCCTTCGCGTCGATCACCAGCGCGTCCGCAAGTGGGGTGCCCGCACCCTCGCCGACCTCCGCGATGCGACCATCGACGAGCAGTACGTGCCCGTTGGTGAAGGTCTGCCCCGCGGCGGTCATCACCGTGCCGTTGCGAATGAGCGTCGGCTTGTGTGCCGGGCGAGTCACAGGCGCCTCGGCCGAGCGCGGCGCCTCGTTTACCGTCATGAGCCGAACGTTTTTCGGAGGAGCCGGTGTCGTCGCGCACGCCACCAACCCGAACAGGGGGAGCCATCGCCAGAGCATTCGGCCGCTCTAGCATTCACGGCTGCACTTCACCGCGTGCTCGTGGGTCGCTTCCAAGTACGCTTCTTGGGGTCTCCTTGATGCGCGGCACCATTCCCACACAGGTCCTTCTTGCCGACCCCCTCATCGGCCAACGCCTCGGTGAATACGAGGTGATCGAGGCTGTGGGCGAGGGTGGGATGGGCGTCGTCTACAGAGGCGTACAGCCGATCATCAAGAAGCGCGTCGCGATCAAAGTGCTCAAGCCGAACATGGCTGGAGACGCCACGCAGGTGCGCCGGCTCGCCGACGAAGCGGTCGCGGTGAACTCGATTCGCCACCGCAGCATCATCGACATCTTCAGCTTCGGGCAGCTCCCCGATGGGCGGCCGTACATCGTGATGGAGTTCCTCGAGGGGCAGCCGCTCGACGCGTACCTCCACGCGTCCGGTCGCATCTCGCTGGGCGAAGCGATCTCGCTCTTGATCGCGATGTGCGCGCCGCTCGGAGCAGCTCATCGCGCTGGAGTCGTTCACCGCGATCTCAAGCCCTCGAACATCTTTCTGTGCCTGAGCGCTGACTCCGAGCGCTACTTGAAGCTGCTCGACTTCGGGCTCGCCAAGAAGGGCCTCAAGCTCGACGGCAGCATGGAGCAGACGAGCAGGGTGCAGGTCACCGGCACGCCCAACTACATGGCGCCCGAGCAGGCGCGTGGTGACGCGGTCAGTGCGCGCACCGATCTCTATGCACTCGGGGTGATCGCCTACGAGCTGGTCACGGGAGAGCTGCCGTATTCCGCGCCCGCACCGATGGAGGTGCTGATGCTGCACGTCTCGGCGGACATTCCGTCGGCGCGCGCCTTGGTGCCGCAGTGTCCGCCCGAGCTCGACGCGCTGATCACCCGGATGCTCAACAAGGCGCCTGAAGATCGACCGCAGAGCGCGGAAGAGGTGCGCGGCGAATTGATCGCGATCGCGCGTTCGCTCGGTACCTCGCCCAGCTACGAGGCGATCGATCCGGTGTCGGGTGAATACGCGCGTCCGCTCGGTGGATCGTCGGACGCGATGAAGCCGTACTCGCCGATGACCCTCGAGTTGCAGCCCACGTTCGTGAGCCAGAAGTCGCTGCGCGAGCCGCGGTGGCCGTGGGTGCTGGGAATCGGCGCGGGTCTGCTCCTGGCGATCGCGTGCCTCGCGTTTCTCGCGATCCCGAATCCTCCCGCGGAGAAGCCGAAGGAGGTGGCCGTCGCCGTCGCTCCGCCGCCGCCGAAAGTGGAGCCGCCACCCGTCGTTGCACCTCCGCCGGTCGAGGTGACTCCGGATGCTCCGCCGAAAGTGGATCCGCCTCCCGAGGTCGTGAAGACAGATCCTCCTCCGGTGATCGCCAAGGCAGATCCTCCGCCCGTGAAGCCTCGCAAGGGAGTGCCGACCGCGGATGAGCTGAAGAAGAAGGTCGCTTCGCTCGAGACTGCGCTCAATCGCGCGACGCCTGCTGGAGAAGACCCCGATCCCTCCGCGATCACGCTGCTTCGCAAATACAAAGTCGAGGCGACGATGCTCGACACCGAAGCCGATCGGCAGAGTCTCGCGGAGAGTCTCAAGGCGTTCGAGCAAACATTCTTGAAGCGCTAACTCTCAATGCCAGAGTCACCCCGATGATTCTCGGTTTAGTGGTCACCCTGTCTCTCGCGGCTGCGGACACGGATGTGGCGGTGCTGGTCGGCCGCCGCACGTCGGTGAGTCCGGCGGAAGCGCAGACGATTTCGCAGACGATCTCCACGCACCTCGTGAACGCGCGGGTGCCGCTGAAGCTCGACGCCGATGCCGCGCGCGCCAGTCTCTCTCGCCTCGGCCTCAAGGACGCGTCGGCGTGCAACGGCCGCAAGGCGTGCATCACTGAGCTCGGCCGCCAGCTGCAGGTTGGTTGGGTGATCTCGCTCTCGCTGAGCCAGGTGGGGAGCGATCGTTCGATCGCGATCGAGCTGCTGCGCGTGTCCGACGGAGTGGTGCCTGAGAAAGAAGCGATCATCCTCGCGACGGGCGCGAACGTGACCGCTGAACAGCTCACCGGTTTTGCCGGGCGAGTGCGCACGCAGCTGGGGATCTCGGACAAGCCGGTCACGGAGATCACGCCGCCGCCGGTGGTGGTGGTGAAGCCTCCGCCGCCTGTGGTCACCGAGCCTGTGCAGCCCCCCGTGGTGGTGGCTCCGGTCGCTCCGCCGCCGAAGTCGCACGTCACCTCCTTCGTGCTCGGAGGCGTGGCGCTCGCCGCGCTCGCGGTCGGCACGGGACTCCTGGTCTCGGGGCTCACCGGTCGCGAGGCCGCGTACGCCACCACGCAGGCCCCTGATGGAACGTTGCGCTCGCCGTACACCGCATCAGAAGTGCAGCGCCGCGCGGGAGCGAGCAGCGTCGAGTTGGGAATCGCCGCCGGCGCCGCGGCCGTCGGACTCGGACTCGGAGTGGGCGCGGTGATCGCATGGTGAATGAAACTTTCTCCCTCTCCCCGCGGGAGAGGGTCGGGGTGAGGGCAGCCATCTTCGCCGCTGCCCTCATCACTGCATCAAGCTGCACCGATCTCGATCCTGCAGTGCTCTACCGCTGCGAGTCGGGCAACACGTGCCTGCAAGCCGGCTTTGCCTGCTGGAGCGACGGCTACTGCCGGCCCGGCTCCGAGCCTCGTGACTCAGGCACTGGCGGAGGCGGAGGCGACACGGGCGGTGGCGTTGGTGGAGGAGGTGGCGTCACCGGCGGCGGAGTTGGTGGCGGCAACGGTGGCGGAGTTGGTGGCGGAGGAGGCGGCGGTGGCACTCCCATGGGCGGAGGCATGGGCGGAGGCATGGGCGGAGGCACGGGCGGAGGAAGCCCGATGGGTGGAGGCGGCGGCTCGGCCTGCACGCCATGCCCTTCGAACTCCTGCGGCTACTTCGACGCCGGCTGCGGCGAGGTCTACTGCGGCGGCTGTGCAGCCGGCACCGAGTGCGGCGTCAATCGCGCGAACTCCTGCGACACCCCGCGCCTCTGCTCGCGCGACGGCTGGTGCTTCGAGAATCCGCTCCCGCAGGGCAACACCATTCGCGGCGCGTGGGCGGCGGGACCGCGCGAGGTCTACCTGGTCGGCGACAACGCGACCGCGCTGCTGTGGAACGGCGAGCGTCACTCGGTGATCGCGCTCCCCGCGGTCGCCGACGGCGTGGACTTCTTCGGAGTGCACGGCACCTCGCCGCAAGACATGTTCATCGTCGGCTCGCGCGGCACCATCCTCCACTTCGACGGCACCACGTGGACTCAGGAGCCGATTCAGGGAGGCTCCACCGCGACCTATCGAGCGGTGCTGGCGCGCGCCGGTCTTCCGGCGGTGGCCGTCGGTAGCGGCAACTCGATCGTGCGCCGGCAAATCGATGCCGGTTGGAAGGACGATCTCCTGACCGACGGGCTCATCTCGTTCACCGGGCTTGGCCCTGACCTCGAGGGGCGCCTCTTCGCGCTGGGCACCTATCCCGCGCTCTCACGCGCCGCCCTGATGCGTGAAGGCGACGCCGGAGCGAGCATCACCTGGGATCGCGCGAATCGTCCTCCGCTGATCAACGGCAACGCGGTCTGGGTTTCGCCCGATGGTGGCTTCTTCATCGCCGGGCTCGCCGATGCGGGCACCGGGCAGCCGCGCGTGGGCATGATCCTCAAGCGCTCCGAGGACGCGGGCTGGGACGAAGTGCTCCGCGTTCCAGACGAGCTACGCGCGCTCACCGGCGTGACGAGTGACGAGCTCTTCGCCGCGGGCGACAACGGGCTCTTCGTGCACGCGATCGATGGCGGCGTGAGCACCGCGCGCGCTGGCTCGCAGTGGAACGCGGTGGCGCTCTCTGAGCAGGGACCGCTGCTCGAGGGTCGCGCGGGGCAGGTGGCGCGCATCTCGCCCGCGGACGGAGGCCTCGCTCTTCTCTCGGCGGGCACCACCCTCAATGTGAATCAGCTGTGCGGCTCGAGTGTTGGAGAGCTCTTCGCGGCGTCGCAGGGCACGCCGGGTTGCATGGGCTCGGGCTGCGCGCCCCTCTCCCTCGAGCGAAGCGCCACCGGCGGGGTGAAGTGGAATGAGGTGCCGCATCCGCTGCCCGACAGCTCGGAGTTCACGGGCTGCGCCTCGTTCTTCGACTTCCGCTGGCTGATTGGAGACGACACTCGCTACAGCGACCGCATCATCACCGGCTGGCAGGTGCTGAACCCGCTCAACGAGGGTTTGCCCCGCACCAGCTCGCGGTCGATCTGGGTGCAGAGCGGGGTGAGCGCGTGGATCACCAATCGCACCCAGCCCGCGCCCAACACGCTCCCGCACGTCACGCACGCGATCGGTACTCCGGCCTCGCCGGTTCATCGCGCGGTCACCTACGACGGCGGCGGAGACCTGATCACAGTGATGGGAGGAGAGCTCAACGGCGGCTGGGCGCTCGGTCAGCGCGGCCTCGCTTTCACGTTCGCGCCTGACGGTGGGCTGGCTCCAGCGCCGCGCATCGGCTCCGAGGACTTCACCTCGATCGCCTCGGAGGATTTGATCGATGGAGGGACGATCGCGATCGCGACGGGCCTCAACGGCACGCTCTTTCGCGAAGAGAGCGTGGCTGGCTTCGTCGCGGAGCAGCCGCTCGAGGCCGACCTGATGGCGAGCTGGGTCTCAGCCACCGGTGATTCGTACGTGGTGGGCGCCGACATCTCCGACGGTGGGCGGCGCGTGAGCCGCGTCTACCGGCGCGTGGGCACGAACTGGGTGCGAGTGCCCTTCGCGGGAGATCGTGTGCTGACCACGGTGTGGGCCGGCACGCTGCCCGACGGAGGACACTCGGTGTGGGTCGGTGGATCCGCCGGTTGGATCCTCAGCCACTGACCTTTCCTCCCTCTCCCTGCGCCAGCGGGGAGAGGGCCGGGAAGAGGGGCGAGCGGATCCTCACATCGTCTCGCTTAGTGAGTGACTAGGGTTCATGCCCTCACCCCGACCCTCTCCCGAAGGGAGAGGGAGGTAAGACATGAACTGGGACGATCTCCGCTACGTCGTGACGCTCTCCCGCACCGGCTCGCTCGCGCGCGCCGCGAAAGATCTCGGCGTCAACCACACCACCGTCGGCCGCCGCATCGAAGCCGCCGAAGCCGCGCTCCGCACGCGCCTCTTCTCCCGCACCACCACCGGCTACGTGCTCACCGACGACGGCCAGCGCCTGCTCACTTCCTTCCAGGGAGTCGAGGACGCCGTGCACCTCGTCGAGCGCCAGGCCCACGAGCAACGCGACTCCCTCGAAGGCACCGTGCGCATCACCGCGCCTGAGACCTTCGGCATCAGCTACCTCTCCCCGCGCCTCGCCGCGTTCGGCAAGCGCCACCCCGAGCTCACCATCGAGCTCCTCCCTTCCGGAGAAGTACTCGATCTCGGCCGCCGCCAGGCGCAGATCGCCGTCCGCTTCTTCCGCTCACGTCACGAAAACCTCGTGGTCCGCCGCGTGGCCGACGTCACGCACGGCCTCTACGCCTCGAAGTCGTACCTCGCCCGCGCTCCCGTGAACGGAGTGAAGAGCCTCCGCGATCACCCGCTCATCTGCGCCACGCCCGGAGTGATCGAGACCACCTGGCTCGACAAGCTCACCGGCGGAGCCACCCCGAAGTTCACCAGCAACCTCACCCTCGCGCTGGTGGGCGCAGTGAAGGCGTCCACGGGAGTGGCCGTCCTGCCCCGCTACCTCGGTGATCTCGAGCCCACGCTCCAGCACGTCCCAATGCCGGACGAGCCGAGCGAGCCGGTGTGGCTCACCGTGCACCGAGATCTGAAAGAAGTGCCGCGCGTGCGAGTGCTCCTCGACTTCCTGGCGACGTGCCTCGCCGACGACAAGAAGCTCCTCACAGGGAGCTGAAAGCGCCTCCCTCAAAGGGCAGGAACCGAGCAAACGCGAACTCCCCGCGCTATCAGCACGCCTTCACCCATGGCCGAACGCCCCGAGCGAAAGCTCACCACCCGCGAACTCCTGCAACAGCTGCCCCGCGCGCTCGCGCTGGTGTGGGAAGCCTCGCGCACCAACGCGCTGCTGTTGGGAGCCCTCACCCTGGTGCAGGCCGCATTGCCCGCGGCGATGGCGTGGGTCGGCAAGCTGATCATCGACGCGGTGGTGAAGGCCTCGACGCATCCCTCCGACGAAGCGCAGGCGTTGGTGTGGCGCTACGTGAGCTGGGAGCTCGGGCTCGCGCTGGTGGCGCTCCTCGTGGGTCGACTCTCGGGACTCTCGCGAGAGCTGCTGCGCGTGAGCCTCGGCAACCTCCTCAACGAGCGCATCCTCGAGAAGTCGCTCACGCTCGAGCTGCGTCACTACGAAGACTCCGAGACGTACGACATCATGCAGAACGCGCGGCGCGAGGCCTCGTCGCGTCCGCTCGCGCTCGCGATGGACGCGGTGACCGTGGTGCGCCAGCTGCTCACCCTCTCCACCTTCGCGGTGCTGCTGTGGAACGTGGCGTGGTGGAGCGGCATCGTGCTGGTCGTCGCCGCCATTCCTTCGTTCATCGCCGAGACGAAGATGTCGGGAGAGCGCTTCCGCCTCTACTCGTGGCGCGCGCCCGAGGGCCGCAAGCTCAACTACCTGGAATGGATCCTCACCCGCGACTCGACGGTGAAAGAGGTGAAGCTCTTCGGGCTCGGCCCGCTGATCCTCGGCCGCTACCGCGCGCTCTTCGCGAAGTTCCTCGCGGAAGATCGCAAGCTCGCGGTCAAGCGGCTGGTGCTCGGCACGCTGCTGGGCGCCGTGTCGCTCGCCGCCTTCTACGTCTGCTACCTCTGGGTCGCGGGCCGCGCGTCGTCGGGCGTGATCACCGTCGGCGATCTCGTTCTGTACTTAGGCGTCTTCCGCCAGGGACAGGCCGCGTTCGAAGCGGTGCTCACCGCGGTGGCCGGCAGCTACGAAGACGCGCTCTTCCTCTCGAACCTCCAGCGCTTCTTCGACCTGCCCACCACCGCCGAGGCGCCGCGCATCGTGCCCGCGAAGACGCTCGGTCCGGGCCCCCACGCGCTCGAGCTCGATCACGTGAGCTTCAAGTACCAGCACCGCAACGACTGGGCGCTGCGCGACGTCACCCTGCGATTGGAGCCCGGCGAGAAGCTCGCGCTCGTCGGAGAGAACGGCGCCGGCAAGTCGACGCTGATCAAGCTGCTGCTCCGCCTCTACGAGCCCACCGAGGGATCGATTCGCTACGGCGGAGTGGACCTGCGCGATCTCGACGCCAGCGATCTGCGAGGCCGCGTGGGCGCCGTGTTCCAGGACTTCGTGCGCTACCAATTCAGCGCTGCGGAGAACATCGGCCTCGGCCAGCCCTCGAGGGTGGAAGATCGTCCCGCGATCGAGCTCGCTGCCGATGCGGGCGGTGCGCGTCAGGTGATCGATGCGCTCCCCAAGCAGTTCGACACCATGCTCGGCGGCTGGTTCGAGAAGGGGCACGAGCTCTCCGGAGGTCAGTGGCAGAAGCTCGCCATCTCGCGCGCGTTCATGCGCGACGCGGACGTGCTGATCCTCGACGAACCCACCGCGGCGATCGATGCGGAGGCCGAGGTCGCGCTCTTCGAACGTTTCCGCGCGCTCGCGAAAGATCGCACCGCGATCATCATCAGTCACCGCTTCAGCACCGTGCGCATGGCCGACCGCATCGCGGTGCTCGAGGGCGGCAAGCTCACCGAGCTCGGCAGCCACCAGGAGCTGCTCGACAAGGGCGGCCGCTACGCCAGGCTCTTCACGCTCCAGGCTCAAGGCTATCGCTGACTCCTCCCTCGCGGAGAGCACGCGTGGGCCGCGAAGGTCGGTGGACCGATGGGCATCGCGTTCGAGCGCTTCGCCACCGAGTACGACGAGACGCTCGCCGACGGCGGCACCACGAAGACCTGGCCCGCGTTGATGGAGCACCTCGCGCAGAGCCTCGACGGGCTCGCGAAGTGATCGTCACCAGAGCGCGTAGCCGACGCTCGCCATCGCAGCGAGTCCCGCCTCGGGCGGAAGCGGCTGGCCCACCTGGTAGAAATAGGTCGGCTGCAGACTGAAGCCCGGCGCCACCTGCAGGGAGACGAACAGACCCGAGCGCGCCGTCTCGTGGGCCGCGCGCCCGTTCGGCGCCCAGCTCAGGCGAAGGGGAAAGGTGAGCCCGTAGAACAGACTCCCGCTGCCGTAGATGAGCGGACCCCAGAGGTTGAAGCCCACGCCCAGGCCCGCGCTGAAGTGATCGCTGAGGGCGTACTCGCCGAGCACCGCTCCACCGCCGGCGACCGTGAAGACGACGGATCCCACCTCGCCGTGCACGAGCAGGGAGAGGCGATCACCCAGCACAATTCCGGCGTCGAGCGCGAAGCCCACGCCGCCCGAGGGCGAATAGTTCGCGAGCCCGAAGAGCAGCGCCGCGCCCACTCCCGCCCTGAAGCGAGGAGCCGAGCGCAACGAGACTGCCTGTTCCGGAACGGTACCGATTCCACCGCGCCCCTCGTCAGGCGCCGCTGCCAAGAGCAGCGCGGCGAGGGGCAGCGCGAGCAACATGCCTCAGGGCACGTTGCTGGTGATGGTGTTGATCGGCGTGAAGAGGCAGGGCGAGCCGGCGTTGAAGTCGACTGAGCCCACCACCCACATGTCCTTGGTGGTGCTCATGGTGCGCGTGCGCGTCGTCATCAGCTGACCACCGCAATACACCTTGAGCGTCGAGGTCACCGGGCTGCCGGCCGCGTACGAGTACATGTGCACGCCGATGGTGTACGCCACCGAGCGCGACGGCGTGTTGATGCGCGTGTTCTCGGGACCCGTGCCAGTGATGTCGTCGCGATCGAGGCTGGGATCGCTGTTCGCGCCACCGCCCCACACCGGCGTGCGCGCGCGGAAGCTGCAGTCCCAGGTGGTGCTGTTCCACGGAGTGGTCGAGGTGTACGGACCCGCGTTCGGGTGCAGCAGGTGGAGGTCCATGTCGTTCGGACGATCCCACGTGAGCTCGATCCACAGGTCGCCGTTGGGGACCACGGTGATCGGCGTGGTGCACTGGGCCATGCCGCCGAGGCCGTCAGACACGTTGAAGTTCACCACGTGGGTGCCCACGACGTCGGCGAAGTAGTTCGTGGTGCCGCAGCTGGTGGGCGCCGAGAAGGTGCCGCTCGAGGTCGACGGACGCGAGCCGATCGTCCAGCTGCAGGTGGTGCCGCTGGTCGACATCACCGAGGCGGTCAGCGAGACGGTGCTGTTGGCGCTGGTGGTGATGGGGCCGGGGCACATCGCGGTCACTCCGCAGCCCGCCATGGTGCGCGTGCGGCCAGTGCCGTTGAGGGCGACGGCGTACGGCACCGTGGTGGCGCCCTGCTGCATGGTGATCGTCACCTCTCCGACCTGCGGACCGGTCTGGTACGGGCGGAAGCGCACCAGCAGCGTGCGCGAAGCGCCGGGAGCGAGCGGACCACCGACAGGCGCCGAGGTGATGGCGAACTGCGGGCAACCAGCGGCCGTGGAGCAGCTGCCGGTGCCCATCGGAACGTTGGCTCCGTTGGTCATCACGGTGCTGTTCAGGGTGACCGTCTGCGCGCAGGTGTTGCTGATCACCACCGCGCGCTCGGGCGAACCGCACTCGAGCTCGGTGTCCTGGAAGTTGATCGGGTTGGGCGCGACGGTGATGCACGCCGGCGCGATGGTGGCCGAGAGCAGCACCGCTCCTTGCGGGGCGCCCGGAGTGGAGACGTTGAAGAGCACCTCTCCGCTCACGTTGGTGGGCGTGGGCGGCGTGGTCAGCGGCTGCGCGTGCACGGTGACGGTGGTGCTCTGGCCCGCGTTCAGCTGGACGTCGCTCATCGCGCCGGGGAGCGTGAAGACATCGGACGTGGTCGGCGAGAGACCGAGGCCGTTGAAGTAGCAGACCTCGCTCGGGGTGGTGCCGAGGTTGGTGAGCGTGAACGAGAGGTTCTGCGACTGCGGCACGTCCATGATGCCGAAGGCGAGGTTGGTGGGCGCCACGGTGTAGTTGCAGGGCGGCACCGCGATGGCCTCGGCGGTGATGCGCACCGTGACCGCCGGCTGCGAGGCGTCGTTCGAATAGATGATCAGCTCCCATTCCTTCTGGCCCGCGGTCTGCGGCACCACGCGAACGGGAAGGTTGAGCGCCTGGCCCTGCACGGCCTCGATGCCGTTGAGGGCGTCGTAGAGCGCCGAGGACAGGGTGCCCGCGCAGGCGTTGTTGCGCGAGTCCCACTCACCGACGCAGAGCTCGGCGAGGTCGCCGGTGATGGCGCGCAGGCTCCAGTACTGGGTGCCCTGGCCATTCATGCCCAGGTGCAGGTTCGCCGCAGGATCCACGGGCATCGGGCGGTTGCCCACGTTCGCCACGCGCAAGGTTCGCTGGGCGTAGGTGCCGGGCATCGCGCCGGGCGTGAAGCCCACGCGGCCGATCGCGAAGATCGGCGACGGGCGCACGTCGATGCGCGGGCCGCCGCCGAAGGCGCGCAGGGGCACCGCGATGCCGGGCTGCGCGTTGAGCGAGGTGGCCGCCATCAGCTGGCCAGACTTGGAGCCGAGCACCACGGGGCGGAAGTCCAGCACGGTGGTGCCGGTGCCCGGAGCCCAGTGGCCATCGACGTCGCGCCGCGAAGCGGGGAGGTGGAGGCTCAGGAGGTCGTTACCCGCGGCCGTGACCACGAACACCGGATCGCTGGTGCGCACGTTCGAGACATCGACGTCGACGCTGCACACGTTGTTGAAGGTGACGATGCCCTCGCGCACCGCGCCCGGGGGCACGTTGCCGAAGTTCATCGACGAGGTCTGGTTGCCATCCGGCGGGTCGCAGCTCCAGGTGAGGCACGAGACCACGCCCTGACCCTTGATCTGCACGGTGCGCTGGGGGCACGAGTCGGCGCGGCGGATCACGAACTCGCCGCTGTAGTCGCGGGGCTCGGTCGGCTTGAAGCTCACCACCGCGTCGGGCGACTCGTTCGGGTTGACGAGGATCTTCCCGTTTCGATCGAAGCCCAGCACGTCGAAGATGCCCACCGGAGCGCCCGTCACGCCGCCCGCGCTCACCTGCACCGGCGCCGCGCCGTCGTTGCGGATGGTGAAGCGCGACTCGAGCTGGCTGCCGATCGGCACGGAGCCGAAGTCGATCACGGAAGGCACGTCGCACTCGCCCGCGGTGGCGCGGCCGCTGATGGTGAGGAGAGACGCAGCCGCGCCGTTGGGCCGCAGCTGCACCTCGGAGTGGTAGTCGTTAGAGCGCTCCTCGGTGATCGGCGGCGAGAAGATCACGGTGACCGGCGTCTTCTAGGTCGGGTTGAGCACGAGGCCGGGAA
>CBIHPJ010000076.1:0-17716 GCA_966211295.1 uncultured Myxococcales bacterium
CCTCTCCCCGCTCGCAGGGAGAGGTGTTTGCATTTGCTATGCATAAATTGAATTGGGGACTTTCGTCTCTTGCGCCGTTGCTGCGGGAGCGACGATGGTGCGCGCCGCGGCATGAAGGCAAAGGGATCGGCCGCATCGGGGAAGTCATGAACATCTCGTTTCGGTTGAAGCTCCTGCTCGCCGCGGTCGCTGCTTGCGCGCTCTCCTGCTCTGGAACACCTGTCGCCGATGAAGACGCAGGCATCGGCGGTGGCGGTGGTGCTGCTGCGACCGGTGGCGGCTCTGGAGGCGGCGCAATCGGCGGAGGCTCTGGAGGCGGTGCGATCGGTGGCGGTGGCGGTGGCGCGAGCGGCGGCGGCTCTGGCGGCGGAGGAGGCTCGATGGGCGGCGGCTCAGGGGGCGGCGGAGCGGTAGGAGGCGGTTCCGGCGGCGGCGCGATGGGCGGCGGCTCAGGCGGTGGCGGCGCGGCGACGGGCGGCGGCTCAGGCGGAGGCGGTGGCGCGATGGACGGGGGAGTCGACGCAGGTATCGATGCGGGAACAGGCTCCGCGATCCCCTACGTCTTCGTGATCGCGATGGAGAACCAGGACTCCGCAGGCTTCCTCGGCATCTACGGCCACTCCAGCGCGCCGTACATCAACAACACGCTGATGATGCAGGGCGGCCACGCGACCGCCTTCGGCGACGTGCTCGGACCGCTGGTGGTGAGCGAGCCGCACTACGTCTGGATGGAGGGCGGCACGAACGTCTTCAGCGATGCCACCTTCAACAGCGACAGTGATCCTTCGGCGACCAACAGCACCAACGACACCAATCACCTCATCGCCCAGCTCCGCGCCGCGGGGAACGTGAAGACGTGGCGCTCGTACCAGGAGGGCATCAACGCCACGACCGGCGCGTGCCCCGTGAACAGTGACGGCCACTACGCGGCGAAGCACGACCCGTTCGTGTTCTTCCAGGACATCGTGGGCAACCCTCCGTCGCCCACCAACGCCGACTGTGCCGCGCATCACCGCGCCTTCACTTCGGCCGCGTTCCAGGCCGATCTCAACTCGATGGATGTCGCGAACTACACCTTCATCACGCCGACACTCTGCAACGACATGCACGGCGCGAGCGGTTGCTCCAACGGCTGCACGAGCGGGTTCACCACCACGGCCTGCGTCGGGGGCGGAGACTCCTGGCTCGCCACGAACGTGCCGGCCATTCTCACGTTCATCAATGCGCACGGCGGCGTGCTCTTCATCGTCTGGGACGAGCCCGCGCTCACCACCAGCATTCCGTTCATCGTGGTGGGACCCCACGTGAAGCCGAACCATGCGAGCACCGTGGCGGTGAACCACAGCTCGTACTTGAAGTCGCTCGAGCGCATCTTCGGCGTGCCGGTCTCCTCGCGCGTGACCTCGGTGAACGACTTCTCGGACTTCTTCGAGCCGGGCTACTTCCCCTGAGTTGATGTATTTGCAGAGTGGCTGCGAATTTGTATCGGGGACATACATGCCTCGATTGCGCAGCCCACTGCAGTTCACAGTGCGCAATCACGCTCCAGTGCTGACGGCCGCTTAGGCGCTCGAGACGCTGGCCTCCGGGGTGCAATCCGCTCCCGCCCATGCGCTCTTCGATCCTTGGCTGCCTCTTCCTCTCGGCCTGTGCCGGCTACGCGACCATCGACAACCCGGGCGACGAGCTTCCGGTGAGCCCTGGTTCGCCGGCCACTCCGTCTCGCCCCACCACCATCACTGGAGTGGAGATCCTCAGCCCGCCCATCGCGATCGGTCAGCCCGTGCTCAGCGACGAGGCCGAGATCGTGAGCGTGAACTTCCCGGGCACTTTGACGTGCGCCCAGGCCGCGACCGCGCAGGTCACCGTGCGCAACACCGGCAACACCACGTGGACGAAAGCCGGCGAGTACAAGCTGGGCGCGGTGGACGACAGTGATCCGCTCTCGCGCGTGGGCCGCTTCGAGCTCGGCGACTCCGATTCCGTGGCTCCGAACGCGACGTTCACCTTCACGCTGCAGCTCTACGGACTCGCGGCCACCGGTAGCTCCGTCAGCGACTGGCGCATGCTGAAGGAAGGCGCGCACTGGTTCGGAGCGATCGCCTCGCGCACCGTGGCGACGAACTGTCCTCCTCCGGGTGCTGACCAATTGGATCTGTCGCAGGTGGAGGTCTTCAACTCACCGGGCGACGTCGCCAGCTGGCCCATCACCACGCGCATCACGCAGATCGAAATGCACCGCGCGAATGACTTTGGCCTGGGCTTCAGCTTCTCCGCGCTCGCCACCTGGCCCGACTACACGCCGCCGGGTTGGGATGGGCCGCTCCAGTACACCGTGTGGGCCGTCGTGAACGTCGGAGGCCGCTGGTACACGTCCGGCTACATCCAGATGTGGAATGGGCGGGCGAGCACGGGCGCTCCGCTGCTGACCGACTTCGCTGCGAACTGGGCGTACGACGGCCGCTGGGGCCCGATGATGGGTCACCAGCCGGTGGTGGGTGAGCAGTTCGGGTTCTTCGTCACCGCGGGCAACGCGCGCGGAATTCCCGATGTGACTTCGCTGCGCGAGCGCTCGAACGTCGTGGTGGTGTCGCTGCCTGCGAATGACGAGGGAGTGTTCAACTTCTAGATCGCGAAGTGGGGCCCCTCTCCCGGAGGTTCTTCGTTTAGCGAACCGGACAGATCTTCCGCGCGGTGATGCTCGCGTTGTCACCCCACGCCAGCGGGAGAAATCCTTCCGCGGTGGGCGCTGCGAGGCGCGGTACTCCGAAGCCTTCACCCGGCAGCTGCACTCGTTTCTGCGGAGGCTGCGTCATCGCGACACCCACCGAGCGGCCAATCACCAACCGGCGGCCCGCGTTGTCCTGGTACACGAAAGAGAGGCGGCCCTGGCCATCGACCACCGCATCCGAGCTGCCCCACGCGAGCGCGTTCGTCTTCGTCTCTTCCACCGTGAGCTCGTCCGAGGTGGTGAGCGTGAGCATGTCGGGGTTCAGGTAGATGCCGCTCCAGCTGTCTGACGGATACACGTACGTGTAGACCGACGAGAGCTTCCCGTTCGGCATCTCCACCAGGTGCGAGTCGTAGACGTCGTACTGGTAGTAGGGCGCGTCGTAGCGGAGCGGCTCGAGGGTCCCGGTGTCGACCATGATGCGCACGTTCTCGCCCGCGTCGGGAGGCGTGCCGATGAACACCGCGTACTTTCCTCCCGAGGAGAGCTGCGGCGTGAAGCCATCGGTCAGCGGGAACCCCGCGTCGATCGTTTGCAGCTCCGCGAAGTCGGTCACGTCGTTGAGCGTTCCACCCAGCGACCAACGTCCCAGCCGCGTCGACGGAGCGCCCGGCCGATCCCAGTGCGCGACCAGTCGATCCGAGTTCACCGCCAACTTCAGCCTGGTGCCGAAGCCGGCGTCCTCCACTCCGTCGTGCATGGAGAGCGTGCCGTCGGTGACTGAGCTGAGCGAGATCCCTCCGTCGGAAGCCCACATCACGAAGACCGACGAGTTCAAGCCCACCGCCTCGGTGTACGCGCGAGGACCCACGCGCGCGTTGGTGAGCTCGAGGGCTTCGAAGTTCGGCCCCAGCCGCCGCACCCAGGTCTCGTCGTCTCCTGCGTCGTTCACCGAGGTCATCACCAGCGCGTACCCAGCGTCGAGCGAGAGGAAGCGCCAGTCGCGCACGTTGCCTTCGTGAATCACCACGGAAGGGAAGGTGTCGGTCAGTCCGTCGCAGTCGTTGTCGAAGCCATCACAGGCCTCGGGCGTCGGAGTGATCTCGCCCATGCATGCGCCCCATGCTCCATTCGCACAGGTCTGCGTTCCCGCGCGGCACTGACCTCGCGTCACGCCGCACGCGCGCTCGGTGCCCGAGTGGCACTCGCACGCCACCTGCGCGTTTCTTCGGCACAGGCCTTCGATGCATTCCAAACCCGCGGGGCACGCGTCGGTACAGGCGACCGCGCAGTCCGCCACGGTCGGTGCGTAGAAGCACCCGGCAGACAGCGCCGCGCCGACGATCAGAACGAGACGACGCATGACGCTGACGCTCCGTTGGTCGAGGGGACGATGAGCAAGCGCGCGCTCGGCTTGGAAGGCGCAGGCGGCTCAGCGAATGCGGTGACGAAGATCGCGATCACTCCGGACACCGCGAGTGCGCCACCTCCAGCGAGGAAGAGCTGAGCCGCGAGCTGCGCCTGTTTTCCTTCGCGCTCGGTGTTTCCCCACTGCACGTCCCACGTGACGCCGCCGGGCCGCGTGTACGCGGTGACTTCATTCGCGGCGGAGCTCGCCTTCACCGCGAAGAACACTCCGAAGCCTGCGCTGATCAAACCCGCGCTCAAGAGCGAGACGCCCACGACAGGGAAGGGGCGTGACGGGCCCTGGGTGAACAGCGGCGCGAGCGCGAGCAGCTCGAGCGTCACCGTGCGCGGCTGCCCCGGCTGCACCACCACGTCGGTGCGCGTGGGGTTGTGACCTTCCATCCGCGCGACCACTTCGTGCGTGCCTGGTTTGAGCTGCACGGTGCGAGGGGAGGGGGCGCCTGTGTCTCCGTCGATCGACACCAACGCGCCGGTGGGCTTCGTCTCGAGCACCACTTCCACCGGACGGCTCAGCGACTTGAGCGAGAACTGCACCGCCTGCGCCTGACCGGAGACCACCTCGATGGTGCGCTCCTCGGTGACGTCGCCTTCGCGCTCGGCCTTCACCACGTGCTTGCCGGGACCGAGCGGGACCATGTCGGTGAGCGGCGTCACGCCTTCGCTCTCGCCGTCGACGCTGATTTTCGCAGGCTCGCCTTCGACGATGATCGCGATGGGCGCAGTGAGCGAACGAATCTGCTCGATCTCCTTGGCCACCGCGGCGCGCCGCTCGGCAGGCACCTTCTCGCCGCCTTGCTTCAAGTACTCCGCGAAGCTGCGCTGGGCCTGGCCGTATTTGAAGGTGCGCCGCTCGCAGAACCCGATGTTGAAGAGCACCTCGAAGCTCGGAGCCGCCTGGTACGCCGCGCGGAACTCGGCGAGAGCCGCCGCGAAGTCGCCTTCTTTCGAGAGCGCCACGCCGCGTTGGTAGTGCAGGCCCGCTTCTTTGCGCTGGGCCGCCGCGGCCGGATCTTCAGCAGCAGGCTTGGCACCTTTTGCTGCACCTTTCGCTGCCTTCGGCTTCGCAGCGAGGCTCACGCTCGCGAAGCAAAGACAGAGCAACCACGGACCCCACCAGCGTCGGCTGCGCACGGCCGAGGAGGATACCTCAGGCCTTCGCTTTCACTGGTACGGGTTCTTCTCGTCGACCGACAGCCCGGTCTGCTTCCTCTTCTTGAGGGGCTTACCCGCGTCGACCGCTGCTTCAATGACAGGAGTCGGCACCAGCGCCGTCGCGGGCGCGGCGGCCAGTACGATCTTCTCCGAACGATCCTGATCGAAGATCACCTCGACCGAGGTCTCGACCATTCCTTCCGCGGAGACCTTCACCAGCTGGCGCGAGCCGACCGAGCCGCTCAGCTT
Organism: uncultured Myxococcales bacterium; assembly: GCA_966211295.1. GTDB lineage: Bacteria > Myxococcota > Myxococcia > Myxococcales > Myxococcaceae > Archangium_A. The sequence continues at coordinate 5,501 of CBIHPJ010000076.1, forward strand.
GCACGGATTGCAGGTGAGCACCGATCCACCCGAGCTGATCTTCGCGCCCGAGGGCTCCGCGGTGAGGGTGACGGTGACGGAGGTCGGCACGACGACGACGGGTGGAGGCTTTTTCGCTCCCGTGTCGCCCGAGAGCGCATCGGCGGACTTTCCCGGAGACATCACGAACCAACCGCCGCCGACGCCCAGCACCAACGCAGCCGAGATCACGCCGATGAACAATCCAGCGCGGCTCTTCTCCGTCGGCACGTGCGCGGGGACGGAGGATTTGGTGGCGACGTTCGAGCGAGGAGGGCGGGGTGCACTCGGCGTCGCCTTCTTCGAGCTCACTCCCGGCAAGCTCGCGTTGCTCTTCGACGGGGTGGGCGCGAGCGCGAACGCACGTGCGGAGTTCACCGCCGCGGTGAAGAGCGCAGAGATGTCGGTGTGAGGCACCGCCGCCTTCAGCGCCTCACGCACCGCGTTCGCGTCCTTCGGGCGCGCGGCGCGATCTTTCGAGAGCAACGAATCGACCAACTCACACAGCGCGGGAGGCAGGTTCGTGGTGACGGTGGCGAGCGGCGCGACCTTGTCGTGGAGCACGCGCGCGAGCATCGCGACGTCATTGCCGGTGCCGTGCGGGAGCTTTCCGCTGAGCAGCGAATAGAGCACCGCGCCCACCGAGTAGAGGTCGGCCTCGGGACCGAGATCGGACTCACCGAGCACCTGCTCGGGCGCCATGTACCGGGGCGTGCCGATCGCCGCGCCCGTGTTGGTGAGCCCGCTGCTCTTGCCGAAGCGAGAGACACCGAAGTCGAGCAGCTTCACGATCTGCGGCTTCGCGCAGACGAAGATGTTCGCGGGCTTCACGTCGCGGTGAATCACTCCGGCTCGGTGAGCGGCCGAGAGCGCGTCGAGCACCGGGAGCATCACGCCCACCGCCTGCTCAGGAGAGAGGCCCTTGAACTCCTTGTAGATGGAGCGGAGCGTCATCCCTTCGAGGTGTTCCATCACGATGAAGGGGTCGCCTTCTTCGGTCTGGCCCATGTCGAGCACGTCGACGATGCCGGGATGACTGATCACCGCGGCGGCCTTCGCCTCGAGCTCGAAGCGCATGCGCACGTCTTCTCGCTCGGCGACCGCGGCATGGAGGATCTTGATGGCGACCCGCCTGCCGATCGCGAGGTTGGTGGCCTGGTACACCGCGCCCATGCCGCCTTCGCCCAGCAAGCCCTCCAGCTCGTACTTGCCGGCGATCAACGTACCGGTGGGCAGGTGCGGAGCAGGCGCGGGCATCGGGCGCGAACCTTAGCCCGACCGCACCATCTGTCTCCTGTCCGGAGCGGGGAGCGGATTGCACTCGGCGCAGAGGGCTCGGGTCTTGCGCTGAGGGGGCATTCTGAGTCACACGGCCCCCGGCCGCCGTTCGAGGACCCCCACTTGAAGACCTTCCGCCTCCTGTTCCTTTCCCTGATGCCGTTGTTCGCCTTCTCGGCTTGCCCCACGGCGCCCGCGAAGTGTTCCCCCGAGACCTGCAGCTCGGGTTGCTGCGACGCGACCGGCACCTGTCAGCTCGGCGCCGCGATCGACGCGTGCGGCACTGGCGGCCAGCTCTGCACCCAGTGCTTCGCCGGGCAGCTTTGCAGCCAGGGGCTCTGCCAGGGCTCGGGCATCGGGGGCGGCAACGGCGGCGGCGCGGGCGGCGGCACTGGCGGAGGCACCGGAGGCGGCACCACCGGTCCCCTGATGTGCGCGGGTGGAAAGACCGCCTGCTCCGGATCGTGCGTCGACACCTCGACCGACGTTCGCAACTGCGGCTTCTGCGGAACGCTCTGCAACTCGAACCAGTTCTGCTCGAACGGCATGTGCACCAACCTCCCGACAGGCTGCACGGGCGGTTGTCCTCGCGGCTTCTTCTGCACGCCTGGCAACGAGTGCAAGCCGGGCTGCGCCGCAAACTCCGACTGCCCCGCGCCCGGCATGTGTGACACCCGCACCAACTCGTGCTCGTGCGTGACCGGCTTCCATCAGTGCGGTCAGACCTGCGAGGCCGACAACAACATCACCGCGTGCGGTCCGTCGTGCGCGAGCTGCGACGGTATTCAGAACGCGGTGCCCGCGTGCACGAGCAACCGGTGCGACTTCACCTGCAACCCTGGCCTCCACCGCTGCGGCAACGAGTGCAAGAACGACAACGACATCGCGACGTGTGGAACGAGCTGCACGCCGTGCCAACCGCCTCCCAACTCGGTGGCGATCTGCGCGAACCAGCAGTGCGACTTCGTCTGCAACTCGGGCTTCCATAAGTGCGGCAACGCGTGCGTGGCCAACACCTCGGTGAACTCGTGCGGCGCCAGCTCGTGCACGCCCTGCACGCCGCCGCCCAACGGCACCGCCACCTGCAACGGCTTCTCGTGCGACTTCACCTGCAACTCCGGCTTTCACCGTTGCGGCAACGCGTGCGTGCCGAACAACTCGATCAACTCGTGCGGTGCTTCGTGCTCGCCGTGCTCGCCTCCTCCGAGCTCCACCGCGACCTGCGACGGAGTGCAGTGCGGCTTCACCTGCAACACCGGCTCGCACGGTTGCGGTGGCGCGTGCGTCTCGAACCTGTCGATCAGCTCGTGCGGCACCACCTCGTGCACGGCGTGCTCGCCTCCGCTGAACGGCACCGCGACCTGCAACGGCATCGCGTGTGACTTCACCTGCAACTTCGGCACGCATCGCTGCGGCGCCACCTGCAGCGACAACGTCAGCATCAACTCCTGCGGCTCATCGTGCACCCCGTGCCCCAACGGCCCGGCGAACTCGTCGCGCACCTGCAACGGCACCACGTGCGGCTGGCAATGCAACCCCGGGTTCCACGACTGCGGAGGCACCTGCGTGTCCGACTCGAGCATCACGCAGTGCGGCCTTTCGTGCACCACGTGCCCCGCGGTGGCGAACGCGTCGCCGATCTGCAGCAGCGGCTCGTGCGACTTCGCCTGCAACACCGGCTTCCATCGCTGCGGCAACGCGTGCGTGTCGAACACCGACGTCGATACCTGCGGCAGCTCCTGCTCGCCGTGCCCGAATGGTCCGGCGAACTCCACGCGCACCTGCAATGGCTCTACCTGCGGCTTCTCGTGCGGCGGCGGCTTCAATGCGTGCGGCGGCGAGTGCGTGCCTCCCGACTTCGCGAGCGCGTGCGGCACTTCGTGCTCGGCGTGCCCCGCGAGCGGCAGCTTCGATCGTCCGATCTGCTCGAGTGGAAGCTGCGGCACGGCGTGCATCACCAGCTGCAGCGCGGCGTGCGTGGATGTGACGCGAGATCCTGCGAACTGCGGCAGCTGCGGAAATCCCTGCGGCGGATCGCAGGTCTGCACCTCGGGTGAGTGCCGCACCGCGTGCACCACGGGGCCTGCGTTCGACGGCACCCTGCCGTACGTCTCTCCGAGCGCGAACGCCGTCTACAAGTTCCTCGCCGACGATCTCAACGGCGATGGGCGCATCGACATCGTCGACAACGGCTCTACCGCGGGCCTGCACGTGCGCTACTCGAACGCCGACGGCACCTTCCAGCCGCCGGTGCTGATCGGCCTGGCCAGCGTGAGGGCGAACGGCTTCGTGCTGGTCGACGTGAACAACGACGGACTCAAGGACATCGTGGCGACCCGCGTCGGCGTCAGCTCGAACCAGGGCGCCGTGGTGCTCAACACAGGCACCGCGTTCGGCGCACCTGCGTACCTCTCGTTCTCGTTCACCGGGTACCTCGCCACGGGCGCGATCCTGGTCGGGGACTTCAACGGAGACACGCGCGTGGACATCATCTTCCCCGTCGCGAACGGCACCGCCTATTACCTCGTCAATTTCAACCAGACGACGACGGCTGGCGTGTTCCCCGCGAGCTACACGAGTTACGTCTCAAGCACTCTCAACGCATTGAGCGGCCGCGTGGCCGACTTCAACAAGGACGGCCGGCCTGACTACGTGTTGGCGAGCACCACGCAGGTGCAGGTCTCCCTCAACACCGGTACCGCCTTTACTCCGCAGACTCCCGCCATCAGCGCAACCAACGCGGTACTGGAGACCGCCGATCTCAACGCCGACACCAACCCCGACATCATCGCGCGCACCAGCTCGAGCGGCGGCTTCTACCTGTTGGGCACGGGCACCGGCACCTTCGGCGCCAGCAACGCGCTCACGTTCTCCGGCAGCGGCGGCTCCCCGATCCTCCCGGTGGATCTCAACGGTGACGGCTTCCTCGACCTGCTCAGTGGCACCACGGGCGGTGTCGCCATCGCGCTCGCATCAGGTGCGGGCGTGTGGCCCGCGCCGACCACGCGGCTCACCAACGCGCCTTCGGCTTCTCACGTCTCGGTGGCCGCTGGTCAGCTCATCGGCAGTGCAGCGCCGGAGGTGCTCTCGGCCTCGCAGAGCAGCACCAGCGTGCAGCTCGGTATCCTCATCAACGACGGCACAGGCACCTTCCCCGGGGCGAAGGCCTCAGGCACCAGCCTCACTCTCACCAACGGAGTCGCGGGCGACGTCGACGGCGACGGTGACAAGGATCTCGTGGTCACCAACGCGATCGCGCTCAACGGCACGGGCACCGGCTCGGTGTTGATCGGCAGCAACAACGGCACCTTCTCGGGCGCGGCGTCGACGGTGGCGTTGCGTGGCGATGAGCTGGCGCTGGGCCGCATCAACGGTGACGCGTTCGCCGACCTGGTGTCGATCATCGAGAGCTCCACCATCCCCGGGGTCGACGTGTTCCTCGCGGCGAGCGGCGGCTCGTTCGGCGCGCCCACGCGCGTGGCGACCACCTCGCTTCCCACCAAGGTGGTGATCGCGAACCTCGACGGCGACTCCTTCAACGACGTGCTCGTCGGTACCTCGGCCGGAGTGGAGTGGTTCCACGGCAACGGCGATGGCACCTTCGCCGCAGCGCGCATCGTGGGCGCGGCGCAGGGCACCGTGCAGGCCTTCGCGGTGGGCGACCTCAACATGGACGGCAAGGTCGACCTGGTGATCAACAGCGGCACCACTGCCGCGCTCCGCGTGTACCTCGGCTACGGCATGGGCGACTTCCAGCTCGCTCCGTTCGTCTCGAGCACCACCGTGTCCACGGTGACCGACGTGGTGGTCGCCGACTTCGATCGCGACGGCCGGCCTGACGTGGCGGCGGGCTCGGCGAGCGGCGTGTTCCTCTTCCACGGCGACGGCAACGGCTTCCTCCAGTCGCGCACCACGCAGAGCTCGATGATCGGCCGCTTCACCGCGGCGGACCTCGACAACGATGGCTACCTCGAGCTCATCACCATCGGCGGCGCGGAGATCGGCGTGGCGCGCGGACAGGCGGCGATGGCGTTCGGTGCGCGGCAGCCTGGGCGCCTGGTCGCACGTTCACCTCGACCATGGTGATCGCCGACAAGTTCAACAACGACTCGTTCATCGACGTGCTCTCGCTGGCCTCGAATGGCGGCGAGGTGTGGACGTATCTCGGCACTTGCCGGTGATTCGCTCGCCCCTCACCCCGACCCTCTCCCCGCTGCGCAGGGAGAGGGAGTTAATTGGCTGAATTTACAGGCCGTTCATCTCGGTCATGCAGTTCAAGACGGCTTGAACTATATGAACGGACATGGACGCCTTCGCCTCCTTCCAGCCGTTCCTCACGCAGGTCGAATCGCAGATCACCACGCAGCTCGGTGGTGAGGCGCCGCGGCCCGAAGACACGTTGCTGGTCTCGGCGCGTCACCTGGTCCTGAAGGCCGGCAAGCGCGCGCGGCCGATGCTGGTGAAGATCTTCGGCGACACCCTCGGCGTGCCCGAGTCGAAGCTCGTCGACTGCGCGGTGGCGGCGGAGCTCATTCACGCGGCCTCGCTCCTTCACGACGACGTGGTCGACAACGGCATGTTCCGCCGCGGCAAGCCGACGGTGAACGCGCGCTGGGGCAACATCGTGGCGGTGATGTCGGGCGACCTGCTGCTCTCCGGTGCGCTCTTGAAGCTCGCGCGGTTCGATCCCCGCATCGCCGAGGCCGCGCTCTCCACCGTCTCGGAGATGACGCGCGCCGCGATGGATGAAGTTGAAGCGCGCGGCAATCTCGAGCTCACCCTCGAGCAGCTCAAGAAGATCGGCGAAGGGAAGACCGGCTCGCTCTTCGGCTTCTGCGGAAAGGCGGCGGCGCTGGTGGCCGGTGACGAGGAGGCTGCGCGCCGCTTCGATGCCTTCGGCCGCCGCATCGGGGTGGCCTTCCAGATGGCCGACGACATCCGCGACATCTCGGGCACCGACGAGGGCAAGCCGCAGTACGCCGATCTCCAGTCGCGCACTCCGAACCTGCCGGTGGTGCTCTCCGTGGCCGCCGACACGCGCCTCAAGAAGCGCATCGCCGAGGCCTGGGGCTGGAGTGCCTTGACGCAAGACAAGGTGAAGGAGCTGGGCACCGCCGTGCTCGTCACCGGCGCCCTCGACGACGCGACCGTGATGATGAACCGGGAGATCGACGCGGCGGTCGAGGCCCTGGGGCCCTATGCTCAGCGTGAGTCGGGCGCGAATCTCGTGATGTGGGCGCGCACGTTGGCCCGCGGCATCGCGCTCAAGGGAGCAGCATGAAGGGTTACCTCTGGCAGGACGAAGCCAGCACCTCATCACCAAAGAAGCTGCTCCATTGGGAGAGCGTGGCCATCGAGGCCGTCGGCAACGTGATCGAGTTCTGGGGCTTCAAGCGGAACCAGGGCCGGGTGTGGGCGCTCCTCTATTTGCGCGACGTGGCGCTCACCGCCGCCGAGCTCGAGAAGGAATTGGAGCTGAGCAAGGGCGGCGTCTCCATGCTCACGCGCGATCTCGAGCGCTGGGGCGTGGTCTTGCGCGTGCGCACGCCGGGTGATTCGTCGTGGCGGTACAGGGCCGAGACCGATCTCCTCAAGATGGCCAGGCGGGTAATCGAGGAGCGTGAGTTCTCGTTCATCGGGCGCATTCGCTCCGATCTCGAGGAGGCCCGGAAGCTCGCCGAGGCTGACGGCACGGCCACGAAGGCCCAGGTGCAACGCTTGAAGCGCATGGAGACGCTCGCCGAGGCCACCGAGAAGGCCCTCAAGGTGTTCCTCAAGACCTCCCGGCTCGACGCGGGAAGCTTGTTCGACGTGTTCCGCGCCTAGCTGTTACTTAGCGGCGCATGGACGCGCACTACGACATCGTCATGAAGGCCCGCGAGAAGGCGGGCGAAGGCCGCCGCTTCTACTTCGCGTACTCGACCATCCTCGATCGCCCGGCGTTCGAAGAGTGGCGCGCGCAGCACTCCTACGAGTTCTTCGATCTTCCCGAGGGGCGCGCGGGTGAGGCGGTCGATCTCACGCTCGTCTACGACTTCCCTTCGCGGTGGTGGGGCGGACGCGTGGCGGGCCTTCAGGACGAGAAGGGGAGCACCGTGCACGGGCTCGTCTTCGAGATCTCCGAGAAGGACTGGCCGATCATTCAGCACAAGGAAGGCGCGGTGACCGGCATGTGCGTCGAGCGTCCCGTGACCGTGAAGATCGGTGACAAGGTCGTCGACGCGCTCGCGTTCACCACGAATCCTCAGCGCGCTTCGCTCGATGGGCCGGTGAGCGACCGCTTCGTCGAGGCGATCACGCGTGGAGCTGCCGCGGCGAAGCTTCCGGCTGAGTGGCAGAGCAGGGTGCGCGCGCTCGCGAAGTAGTCGGAGTGCGGGCGACCTCTCCCCGCTCGCAGGGGAGAGGTTTTCTTAGAAGATCTCCTGGTCCTGGCTTCCCTGGCTGACCATTTCCTCGACGCCGCCATCGAGCTGCGTCGCGTTGAAAGTCGGCGCGCCGGGAGTCGGATCCTTGAATCGGAAGGCCCCACTGCTCGCACCCGCCGGCAGGCTGATCGACGCGGGCACCAGCGGCGAGCTGCAGGTGCTGTCTCCTGACGCGAAGAACTGCGTGGTGTTCGAGTTCGAGGTGAGCGCTACGACGAGCGGCATGCTCACCGCAGACATGTTCCCGAAGTCATCGCGCACCTGAATAGCGAGCGGGCTCGAGCACTGCCCCGCGGGCACGGAGACGGGCGTGCCGAAGGAGAGCCGGCCGGGTCGCCCAGGGATCACGTGCTGCACCTGTCCCACCGGCGCGTCTTCGACGTTGAGCGACACGTTCACGATCGCCGAGCCCACCGCGACCGACTTGAAATAGATCGACGCCACGTTCCCCTGCGTGATCGAGACTTCGTTCACTGGGGACAGCGCGCAGTTACTGTCCTGGAAGTACACCGTGTCCTCGTCGTTGAAGGCGATGATCAGGGGGCCCGTGCTGCTGGCGGGTGGGAAGACGCCGACCTGGATCTCCTCGGAGCATTCCCCCGCCCGTGCCACGCGAGGCGGGGTGAGGAACACGATTCCTTCAAGCGGGCCGGCATCGAACTGAGTCGATCCACCGCCACCGCCGACACCGCCTCCCACGGCGCCTCCTCCGGCGCCTCCTCCGGTGCCGCCACCCGCGCCACCGCCAACGTCGCCGCCTCCGCCGGTGCCGCCACCCGCGCCACCGCCGACGTCGCCGCCTCCTCCACCACCACCGGTGCCGGCGTCATTCTCTTCGCCACCGCCGCCTCCACCGCCTCCCGCGGAGATCGTGCAGATGCCCTGCACGCACTGACCGCCGCCGGAGCAGGGATCGGTGGGGCTGCAGGTCTTCACGCCGAAGGTGCAACCGGCAAAGAACGAAACCAGCGCCGCTGCGAGTACGAGACGCTTCACTAGAACTCCCCGTGGACGAAGACTGTGGCCCCTGACGGGCCCGCCGCCGCCGATACCTTCACCGCTGGAGCGCTCGGGGCCAGGCCCCAGATGAACGCGCCGACCACCGCGACTGCGCCTCCGGTTGCCGCGCCGATCACACCGGCCGTGGAGAGGGTGCGCGCGGTCTGAAACGAAGAGACCTGTTCGATGGGCAGATTCCCGTTGGAATCGGGGTGGAGCCCACCGCCGATCACCTGGCCACTGGCGAGGACTGCTCCACCGGCCGCGGCGATCGCGACTCCGGCGATGAACACGCCACGGCCTGCCGCGCGCTGGCCTTCTCCGGTGTCGACGACCTTCCGCACTTCCACGGGCGGAGTGGTGATCACCACCGGCGCCTCGACCTTCGCCTCCACGGGCCGCTCCGCCGGAAGCTCACTCAGCTTCAGCTGCTCGAAGAGCTGCGAGAGCGCCTTCGTCGCGTCGGCTTTGAACTCGCCTTCCTTCACCTTCACGATCTGCGTCGGGCGAACCAGCCTGCCGTCGTCGCGCACCACGCGGCCCGAGACCCAGACCGCGCCTTCGAGCGTGTAGTCGAGGCTGGCGTAGAGCGCGTAGAGCGACTCCGCCTTCTTCGCGAGCTGCGCGAGGCATTCGTCTTCGCGCTCGCAGTCCTGCCGCTTGAGCTCCCTCAGGGCGAAATCGAAGTGCACGAAGTCGGGCACCTGCGCTCCGCCGAGCCGCAACAGGCGCGTGTATTCGCGTTGGAGCGCCTCGCGCTCCTCCGTCTGCAGCGAAGACGGAGTGCGTTTGATCTCGAGGGGAAACGGCATCACGCCGGGCGCGGGACTCTGCGCCAGCACGGCCGTGCTGCACAGCAACGCGCAGCACCACAACCACCGGGGAGCAACCATGGGTACCGGATCAGTAACACTTGAACAGCCCACGTTTCATCGTGGTCGTAATGACCACATCCAGAAGACGTGGCTGACAGTCGTTCAGCTCTTCTTGGGCGGCGTCGGATCGTCGATGGGCGCGAACCAGCACACCGCGAGCGGCGGGAGGTTGATCACGATGCTCGCCGGCTGCCCATCCCACGACTTGTGCTCGGCCTTCTGCGGAGCGTTGACCACGTTCGAGCCACCGAACTCGGCCGCGTCGGTGTTGAGGATCTCAGCCCAGTAGCCACCGCCGGGCACTCCGACGCGCCAGGGCCGAACCATCGGCGACAGGTTCGCAACGCAGACGATCTCTCGCCACGCGTTGTGAGCGCGGCGAATGAAGATGTACACATTGTCGCTCGCCGCATCGGCCTGCACCCACTGGAAGCCCTGGGGCCAGAAGTCGCTTTCGAAGAGCGCGCCTTCGCTCTTGTAGAGCGCGTTCAACTTCGCGATCAGCTTCGCGATGCCGGCGTGGTTCGGGTATTGCGCGAGGTGCCACTCCACGCTCGAGTCGTGGTTCCACTCGGTCCACTGGCCCAGCTCGCTCCCCATGAAGAGCAATTTCTTCCCGGGGTGAGCCCACATCCATCCATAGAGCGCGCGGAGGTTGGCGTGCTTCTGCCAGCCGTCTCCGGGCATCTTGTTCGCGAGCGAGCCCTTGCCGTGCACCACCTCGTCGTGGCTCAGCGGGAGCACGAAGTCTTCGCTGTACGCGTAGAGCAACCCGAAGGTGAGCTGGTGGTGATGGTGCTGCCGGTGAATCGGATCCTTCGAGAAGTAGCTCAGGGTGTCGTGCATCCACCCCATGTTCCACTTGTGCGTGAAGCCCAGGCCGCCGTCGCGCGTGGGCCGTGAGACCTTCGGCCACGAGGTCGACTCTTCCGCCATCACGTGCACGTCGGGGTGGAGCCCGTGCACGGTGTCGTTGAGCTCACGGAGGAAACCGATCGCCTCTTCGTTCTCGCGGCCGCCCCACTGATTGGGAATCCACTCGCCCTCTTTGCGCGAGTAGTCGAGGTAGAGCATCGAGGCCACCGCGTCCACGCGCAGACCATCGATGTGGTACTGCTCGAGCCAGAAGAGCGCGTTGGCCACGAGGAAATTCCTCACCTCGTTGCGGCCGAAGTTGAAGATCAGCGTGCCCCAATCTGGGTGCGCGCCCTTCCGCGGATCGGCGTGCTCGTAAAGCGAGCTGCCGTCGAACTGGCCGAGCGCGAAGGCGTCGCGTGGGAAGTGCCCCGGCACCCAGTCGATCAACACGCCGATGCCCGCCTGGTGGAGCGTGTCGACGAGGAAACGGAAGTCGTCGGGCGTGCCGAAGCGCGCGCTGGGCGCGTAGTAGCCCGACACCTGGTAGCCCCACGAGCCGCCGAACGGGTGCTCAGCCACGGGCAGGAATTCCACGTGCGTGAAGCCGAGGCGCTTCGCGTGCTCCGTCAACTTCGGAGCGAGCTCGCGGTACGTCATGCTCCGATTGCCCTCTTCGGGCACGCGCATCCACGACGCGAGGTGCACCTCGTAGATGCTCATCGGCGCGCGCTTGGGATTGAGCGCCGCGCGCTGCTTCATCCACGCGTCGTCGACCCACTTGTAGTCGTTCAGTCCGTGCACCACCGACGCGGAGAGCGGCGGGATCTCGGTGCGGTACGCCATCGGATCGGCCTTCAAGAACGGCGCGCCGCCGCGCGGAGCGATCTCGAATTTGTAGCGATTGCCTTCGCCCACTCCCGGAACGAAGAGCTCCCACAGTCCCGAAGCGCCCAGTGAGCGCATCAGGTGACGCCTTCCGTCCCAGTGATTGAAGTCACCGACGACGGACACGCCTTCCGCGTTCGGGGCCCACAGCGCGAACGCGGTGCCCTGAACGCCCTGGTGAGTCATCGGGTGCGCGCCCAGGCGATCCCAGAGGCGGCGGTGACGGCCTTCGCCGACGTAGTGCAGATCGGCGGGACCGAGCGTGGGCAGGAAAGAGTAGGGGTCCTTCTCTTTCGAGCTCGCTTCGCCGAATTGCAGCTCGAGCTCGTAGGGCTCGACCTTGCCCTTGATCGTTCCCTCGAAGACACCCGGGAGATCGGCGCGCGGCGCGAGGGCCGCATGCTTCGAGTCCATGCGCACCACGACTTTCGTGGCGTCAGGGCGGTACACGCGGAAAAACACGTCGTCACCAGCCTGATGAGCCCCCAACAGACCGTGGGGGTTCGCCAGCCGGAGCGCCAGCAACTGCCGCAGAGCCTCTTCGTGCATGTGCAGGGGAGCCTGTAACAGAAGCGGATTGCCGCTTCAGAAACACTTCAGGGGCTGAGCTCAGGGGCAGGTTCCGGTGACCACCGGAACACCCGCGTCGATCCAGTTCAACATGGTCGCGCGATCCGCCGCATTCAGCGGGGGACCATTCAGCGGCATGAAGTCAGAATCGATCGCGTCGTACGCGTACTGGGCGACCGTGCCCATTCGGTACGGCTTGAGGAAATCTTCCTGGGTGAGGAGCGAAAACGGAGCGCCCTGCGCTGGCGTCGGGCCATGACAACCCTGACACCGCGTCTTGAGCACTGTGTCCACGGCGCAGGGGAGAT
>CBIHPJ010000077.1:0-17710 GCA_966211295.1 uncultured Myxococcales bacterium
ATCGCGCGCGCGTTCTTCACGGTGATGATCACGCCCTCGCCCGCGATGAGCGGCCTGGTGGGCGTGAAGTGAAGCTCGGTGTCGCTGCTCCACTCGAACTCGCCCTTCAGCTTCGGAATGAAGGCGACGTTCGGAATGACCTTCGTGTCCATCGCGTGCGTGAAGACGAGGGACAGCACGCAGTCGGGACGCTCGCAGTTCTCCGCGGAGAAGCTCAGCTGCTGCGGCTTCGCTGGCTCTGGTTCGACGACGACTTGCTCAGGCTCAGGAGCAGAAGGCGGCGCGACGACGACGGGCGCGGACACCTGTGGTGGGCTCGCGGTTCCCTCAGTCGAGGTGCACGAAACGAAGACGAGGCAAGAGAGCAGCGCCGCACCGATGGTGCGCGGTTGAAGAGCCACGGGATCCTCCACGGAGTGAGAGCGGGCGGCCCGTTGTGCAACGGCGCGGCCAGTGGCTCTGTCCGAGTGAGGACGCGGACTTCGCGTTGATCAGGTGTGGGCGGGTTGTGACGCGGCGTTACTCACAGCCACACGTTCAACCCTCACCCCGACCCTCTCCCGAAGGGAGAGGGAGATGCTCACGAGTGCAGCGGGAGGTACCGCGCGACCGCGTCCGCGAACGTGTCCGTGTCGAGCGGCTTCGCGAAGTACCCACTGCACCCCATGTCGAGCGCGTACTGATGCTCCTCGCGACGCAGCTCATTTTCGGAGAGCCCGACGATCACCAGGTCGCGCGTTCCGAGCTCCGCTTTCAACGTGCGCACCAGTGAGAGTCCACCCGCGCCCGGCAGCTCGAGGTCGAGCAACAGCAGGTCGGGATACTCCTTCTCGATCGCTGTCAGTGCCTCTTCCGCCGAGTGAGCGATGCGCACGTCGTAACCCTTTGGTAACAACACGAACGAAACGAACTTCAACGTGGCTTCGTTGTGGTCGACGACCAGGATCTTCATCCGAACCTCCTCGATAGCATCCTGCGCCGCGGTATTGGCTCGAACCGTCCAGAGTGGATCGTTCCATCGAGGCGAAATTCACCGCTCGATCAAATCTCGCTTCGTGCTGGTGCTGATCGTCACGCGCCCATCGACTCCGCACTCAGCCTTCATGTCGACGGTTTGCCGGAAGGCGTGGCGGTGGATCGCCTAGCATTCCAGGTTCGTGAGCCGCACGTTCCATGGACTCGTCTTCGTCATTCTTCTGAACGCTTGCGCGCGAGGCCCCGAAGGCCAGGCGATCAAAGTGGTGGTGACCGTCGATCCCGACGCGCTCAGCGACTGCGTGCGGGTGGAGGCGAGCTCGAAGGGTACGGTGTTCTCCACCATCGGCATGCCGCGGAAGGACACGCTCGAGGTCGCCGTGGTGGGCAGCGCCACGCTCGGAAATCCCGTGACGTTGATCGCGCGCGGCTTCGTCGGTGCGGACTGCGACGAGCCGCAACAGCTCAACCTGGAGAGCGCGCCGCTCGAGACCACGTTCCAGCAAGGCAAGGTGCGCGAGGTGACGCTCGAGCTGCACGCGCCAAGTCCGGAAGTCGACGTTGATCGTGATGGCTACCGCGCGATGCTCGACTGCGACGACGGGCGCGCCAACGTGCGGCCCGGCCAGGCCGAGTCGTGCGGTGACGGTCTCGATGACGACTGCGATGGGTTGATCGACTGCGCTCAGCCCTCGTGCGCCAGCCTCGGCCCTCCCGAGCGCTGTGACGGTCTCGACAATGACTGCGACGGAATGGTCGATGAAGGCTTCTCGCTGGGCTACCTCTGCACCGCCGGCGTGTCCGCGTGCGCCCGCGACGGCCGCCTGGTGTGCGCGCCTGATGCGATGAGCTCGAGGTGCTCTGAGACTCCTGACCTCACGCGAGCGGTCCTCGAGGTGTGCAACGGCGCCGACGATGATTGCGACGGAACGCCGGACAACGGCTTCGCCCTTGGTTCTGCCTGTCAGCTCGGCCTCGGCGTCTGCAGGCGCAGCGGGGTGCTGGTGTGCGTCGAGGGGGGTGCCGCTGGCTGCTGGGGGGCGCCCGATCCCGCGCGCGGGGGGCGCGTGGTGTGTGACGGGTTTTATAACGACTGTGATGGCCAAATCGATCAACGCCCGCAATGTGGAGGCCCGGCCACCGACGTGGCCGAGCTCGCCTCCGACTGGGCCGTCTCGGAAGCAGTGGGCGACGTCGCCGCCCCATGCTCCGACGCGACGCTCGGGTTGGTGAGCCTCGCTTCCGAAACGTCTGCTCCGTGGGTGGTCTCAGGTACCAGAGCGGTGAAGGTGAACTACGGCCCCGATGGCGCGGCGTACTTCGCCGTGCGCTACCCAGCTACGCGCGATGCGGGTTGGGATCTGAGTACCCGCACCGGGCTCTCGATGGTGGTGTCCGGGCTGCAACCGTCGACCTACGGCGGTTGGTCTCCCGCCGCGCCCACCTTGATTCTCTGCGGCCGTGACGGCGGCTATCGCAAGCTCGATCCGCTCACGCCGTTGCTCCCCACCGATGGCGGAAGCGTGGCCCTGCAAGTGCCGCTCGATGGTGACGGAGGTTGGAGCTCGACGGAGGTCGCGCCGTTCGATCTCAGAACAGTCGATTCGTTCGAGGTCCACGCTGATCCAGCGCGAGGCGCGGGCACGGGAATGTGCTCGCTGTGGCTCGACGACGTCCACTTCTACTGAGCGTCGCGAAAAATCGATGAACGGTTGAGGTCGGCTGTAGAAGCGCGGGAAATGTCCGACTCGTACATTCTCGCCATCGACCTCGGCACCTCGAGCCTCAAGCTCGCGCTCGTCTCCCTCCGCGGAGAGGTCGCCGGCTTCGCCACTCGCCCGCTCCCCATCTCGTATCTCCCCAACGGCGGCTGCGAGCAGGACACCGAGACGTGGTGGACCGCGCTCTGCGCCGCCACGCGCGAGCTGCTCGACTCGAAGGTGGTGCCGATCGATTCCGTGATCGGGATCAGCTGCTCCACCACCTGGTCAGGCACGGTGCCCGTGGGCGCGGACGACAAGCCGCTGATGCCCTGCGTGATGTGGATGGATTCGCGCGGTGCGCCGCACGTGCAGAAGCTCTTCGGCGGCTTTCCCGCGGTCGAGGGCTACAACGTCAACCGGCTACAGAAGTGGGTGCGGCTCACCGCGGGCATTCCCGGGCTCTCGGGAAAAGACTCGATCTCGCACATCCTCTTTCTGAAGAACGAGCGCCCCGAGATCTATCGCGCGACGAAGAAGTTCCTTGAGCCGATGGACTACATGAACCTGCGCTTCACGGGGAAAGCGGCGGCCTCGTACGCGAGCATCACGCTCCACTGGGCCACCGATAACCGAAACCTCGCGAAGGTCGATTACGACAAGGACCTCCTCGGCGTGTTCGGAGTGGAGCGCGAGAAGCTCCCCGATCTCGTCCCGGTGGGCTCCGTGCTCGGCAATCTCTCTCCCTCGGCCGCGCGCGAGCTCGGCCTGAGCGAGAAGGTGCAAGTGGTGGTGGGCACGCCCGACATTCACGCCGCGGCGATCGGCTCGGGAGCGACGCGCGATGGCGAGGCGCACGTTTGCCTCGGCACCTCGTCGTGGATCATCACGCACCTGCCGTACAAGAAGAGCGATCTCTTCCACAACATGGCCACGCTCCCTTCGGCCATTCCCAATCGCTACATGCTCACCAACGAGCAGGAGTCGGCAGCGGGCGCGCTCAACTTCCTCAAAGACAGCCTGCTGTTTCCGCCCGACGAGCTGAACACTCCGGCTCCCGCGGACACGCACGCGACGTTCAGCAAGATGGCGGCGCGCATTCCCGCGGGGAGCGGAGGCACCCTCTTCACGCCGTTCCTCAACGGTGAACGTTCACCGGTCGACGATCGCGCCGTGCGCGGGAGCTTCGTGAATCTCTCACTCACCACCACGCGGGCTCACCTGGTGCGCGCGGTGATGGAGGGCGTGGCGTTCAACTCGAAGTGGCTCTTCGGCTACGTGGAGAACTTCGTGGGGAAGAAGCTCGACGGACTCAACGTGATCGGCGGCGGCGCTCGCTCGGATACGTGGTGCCAGATCTTCGCCGACGTGCTCGATCGCCCCATGCGCCAGGTGAAGGATCCCGTGATGGCGAACGCGCGCGGCGCGGCGTTCATCGGAGCGCATGCGCTCGGGAAGCTCTCCTTCGACGAGGTGCCCGGTTTGGTGCCGATCGCCAAAACATACGAGCCAGATCCGAAAAATCGGCGCATCTATGAGGAGTTGTTCACCGAGTTCCTCAACGTGTACCGAAGCACCTCGAAGATCTGCGGTCGTCTCAATCGAATTCAGGAGTCCAAGTCATGAAGCTCAAAGAGCTCGGCCAGAACCTGCTGGAGCGTGTCGATCCTCGGCTGATCGCCGCGACGGAGCGCGCGCTGAAGTCCATTCCGTACGTGCGCCAGCGCCTCGACAAGGAATACGGCGGAATGCTCGACGGCATCGCGCACTCGATGCGTCCGTACAAAGGCCAGGTGGCCACGTACACCGAGCTGCCTGAGAAGCCGCGCACGCGCGCTGATCTGCTCTCGGAGATCGAGTCGCTCGCGAACAAGGAAGCGCCGCGGTGGAAGGACGGGTTCCTCTCGGGCGCCGTGTACAACGGTGATCAAGAGCACGTGGACTTCATGAACCGCGTGTACGCCGCGACGTCGCAGGTGAATCCGCTGCACTCCGACGTGTGGCCGAGCGCGACGAAGTACGAGGCGGAGATCGTCTCCATGGTCGCCGGCATGCTCGGCGCGGGACCGGGGAACACGAACGCGTCTCGGGAGACTCAGATCTGCGGCACGGTCTCTTCCGGCGGCACGGAGAGCATCCTGCTCGCGATGAAGGCGTATCGAGATCGCGCGCGCGAGGAGCGGGGCGAGCGCGCTCCCGAGATGGTGGTGCCTTCCACCGTGCACGCCGCGTTCGACAAGGCGGCGCAGTATTTCAAGATCAAGCTGCGCAAGGTGCCGGTGGGGCCGGACTACGTCGCGAACGTGAAGGCGATGCGCGCGGCGATCAACAGCCACACGGTGGTGATGGTGGGCTCGGCGCCGTGTTTCCCGTGGGGCCTCATCGATCCGATCGAAGAGCTCGCGGCGATCGCGAAGAAGAAGAAGATCGGCTTCCACGTCGACGCCTGCCTCGGCGGCTTCGTGTTGCCGTGGGCGAAGGAGCTGGGCGCGCCGGTGCCTGCGTTCGATTTCTCGGTGCCGGGTGTGACGTCGATGAGCGTCGACACGCACAAGTACGGCTACGCGGCGAAGGGCACCTCGGTGGTGCTGTACCGCGGACACGAGCTGCGCCAGCACCAGTACTACACGGTGACCGATTGGCCGGGCGGCCTCTACTTCTCGCCGACGCTGGCGGGGAGCCGGCCGGGTGGTCTGAGCGCCGCTGCGTGGGCCTCACTACTCGCGTTCGGTCGCGAGGGTTATCTCGACGCGACGCGGAAGATCCTCGCGACGACGGAAGTGATGAAGGCCGGCGTGCGCGCGATTCCCGAGCTCGAGTTGATGGGCGAGGCGCTGTTCATGGTCGCGTTCCGCTCGGAGCACCTCGATGTGTACCGAGTGCTCGATGAACTCGGGAAGCGCGGGTGGAACTTGAACGGTCTCCATCGTCCTGCCGCGGTGCACCTGTGCGTGACGCTGCGTCACACGCAGCCCGGAGTGGCGGAACGGTTCGTCTCCGATCTCAAGGCGTCAGTTGCTGAAGTGAAGGCGACCCCGGCGACGGGCAAAGGAATGGCGCCGGTCTATGGCATGGCGGGCACGATGCCGCTCAAGGGACTCGTGGGCGACTTCCTCAAGCGCTACCTCGATCTCCTGTACCGAGTCTGATCAAGACGTCGGCGACAGACTTACGGCACGGAGCTGTCTCCCTCTCCCTTCGGGAGAAGGTCGGGGTGAGGGTTGAACTGATCAGATCTCATCGCCTCGAGCGTGTCCTTCACCTGAGCTGCTGCGCACTCAGGCGGGATCTCCGCTTCTTCGGACACAGATTCGAAGTAGCGGTTGCCCTCGACGACCGGCACGCTCCGCAGGCCCAGACCGAACTTGAGCCACCTGCAGTGCGGGACCAGGACGACGAGCGGGTGATTGCACGCAAGCGCGACGCCGTCCGCGCTTTCCAGCACGGCTTTGTTCAGCGACTTGAATCGCGCGAGCTCCTCGTTCTTCTTCTCGCGATACGGAGGCATCGAATCGAACGCGAGCTCAGAGAGCGCTCGAACGGTCGCTTCGGCTTCGCAGAGATTGATCGAGGCGGCTGTGATGGTGGCTTGGCGCCCAGCGTCGACCGATGGTGCCGCAGGCGGATCTCCAAGCCAGGTGAACGTGCACTGACGCAGCTCCGGAGCGTCCTTGTTCATTCCGCTCCCGACTCCGTGGAGCCCAACCAACTGGCCACTCGAGACCGAAGCCGCAGCGGCCTCTGCGCTCAGCCAGCATCTGACGAAGTACGACCGCTCATCGGTCTGAAGCTCGAGAGCGGTTCCTTTGCCTGAAACCTCGAGACGGCGGGACACCACTCCGATCACCGCCGTGCTTCCATGGAACTGCGCATCCGAGCCTGGTGGCGCGTTCCAGTGTTCGTGCAGGAGCTGACTCGCGGTGATCGATTTGGGCAAGACCTCAACGTGCTGCGCACGGGTCGTCACGCACCCGAAGCTCGCGAGTGCGAGTAGTACGGCGATCGCTCTCGAGTGAGGAAGTCGTCTCATGTCGAAGCGTCGATGCTCAAACGAACAGGCCACTCGGCGCGAGCTTTTCGTGACTCGTTGACGAGGCCTCGTGGTCGGGCCGCGAGACGCGCGCATGAGTTGATTTTGTTATTCGGACAACCCCGCGAAATCTGGGTTCCCGCCGAGTTGCCAAAATCAATCGTCGCTCAGACTTCGCGACCCGGGAGTCTCTCGTCATCGCTTCGTCCACGCGCTCCAGAAAGCTCGGACGGAGGGCCGGTTCGCGATGAGCACGCGAGAGATCGCGCAACGCCTGCTTTCCTCATGGACTCCTGTACGGCCTATCGGTCAGGTAGTCGTACTCAGCGCTGAGCGCCTTCTGCTCGACGCACACCTGCTCCGTCACCAGCTGTTGCCGTCCACTCGCTCCACTCACGAAGCGAGTGATGGTCAGACAATCGCGATCGATCCGCGTCACGCGCGCACCACCATTCCCGATCTGCGCGTAGCGGCGCGCGATGAAGCCCTTGCCCTGGGCGTTCTCGAACATCGCAACTGACTCGGGACCCTGCGCCGCGATCGCCACCAGCTTCAGATCGCTCAGCTCATGCCGACACAGCGACGTGGTGCACGGCGCCGTCGGAGGGAGCGGCGCGAGTTCCTCGGGCTTCGCGAACGGATCACGCGGCGCAGCGGCGAGAGTGATCAGCGACGACAGACACAACCCCACGAGGAGAGCGCGCATGGCGCAGAGTCTACGCCGCCCTCGCCGAAAGAGTTCCGCCCGCCCGAACGGATCTCTGAGACAGCATGCGCGTCACACACATGGCTCCGTGGTGCGACTTCGCTCACTGGATCTCGAAAGCCATCCCCTCACCCCGCCAGGGGAGAGGGAGGCAAGTGGGCACCTCGCGTGCACTCACTGAGAATCGATGAGGAAGCTCCTGCTCGCCTTCGGCCTGACGATGATGGCCTGCGGAGCGGGGAAGAGTCCGCCCCCACCCGTGCCGGATGACCTGAGCGTGACCCAGTCCGCGCTGCAGGATCAATTCCGCCAGCTCTGGGCAGAGCGCGTCTTCTATTCCCGCGCGCTGATGATCAGCACGATGCACGGGTTGGGCGATCGCGAGCTCCTGAGTGCGCGCCTTCGCAAGAACAACCAGGATCTCGGCGCCGCCTTCGACGTCTTCTACGCGAGCGTCGGAGCAGGCGCGCAGATCGCCAGCTTCCTCGACACTGATCAGGACCACCTCGAGACCGCGCTGAACACCGCAGCTGAGGGACATCACGTCACCAAGCTGAAGCGCCCCTGGAAGGACTCGATCAAGGAACTCTCCCACTTCCTCGAGTCGCTCAACTCCGAGCTCTCGGTCGACGGTCGCTTCGACGACTACGTCGACCATGCGTTCAATCAGATCGAGCAGCGCCAGGTGTTCGACTGGGTGGACGACGTGAACGCGCTCGATGGCTCGGTGAAGAACGCGAACAAGCTCGCCGATGACTTCGCCAAGGGCTTCTTGAAGCAGTACCCGGACCACGTCCCCGCGGAGTCGAATGAGAAGTACCAAAAGCTCCGCTCTGATCAGCGCAAGCTGTGGATGGACCACTTCATGTGGCACCACTTCTTCAACCTGAGCACCGTGAACGTGCTCCCCGACCTCCAGGCGACCCGGCAGCGCATGCTGCTCAACTCAACCAATCTCGGGAACTCGTTCAAGCCGTACTACGGCGCGCTCGAGGGCGAACGGTTCGCCGCGATGCTGCGCGATCACGTGCTGAACTCCGAGCAGGTGGTCCACTACATCCAGGTCGATGATCAGACGTCGGTGTTGACCACCAAGGCCATCGGCCTCGCGAACGCTGATCAGATCGCGCAGTTCCTCTCGAACGTGAATCCGAACCTGCCGCTCGAGGTCACCCGGCCCAACATGCTTCACCACCTGCAACTCGTGTACGACGACATCGACGCGCAGTTCGCCGCCGACTTCGCGCGCGAGCTCGGCACGCTCGAAGAGTTCGAGGCGCACCTCCTCGAAACCGCTGATGCGATCTCGTCGGCGACGCAGACGATGTTCCCTGACGAGGTGAATCAGAAGCAGTGAGGCTAGGCTGGGGCGATGGTCGCGCTGCTCCTCTTGGTGCTCGCAGGAACTCCGCTCGACGCGGCGAAGAAACACCTCGCCGCGGGCAAGCTCGACGACGTCCTCTTCGACCTCGACGGGAAGACCTTCAGCGACAAGGAGAAGCCGGACGCAGCCCAGGTGCTGGCTTCCGCCGCACGCGCGGGGCTCGACGCGAAGGACTACGTGCTCTCGCTCCAGTTCGCGCAGATGGCGCTCAGGCTCGACAAGGCGGAGCCGCTCGCGCTCGAGGCGGGTGCTCGCGCGTCACTCGCGCAGAAGCAGTTCGATCCAGCCGAGGACTATTCGGATCGATGGATGGCGGTGGACCCGAAGAACGGCGCGGCGCGGATGCTCCGTGCGGAGATCGCCCTCGAAGAAGGTGAGTGGGCGAAGGTCGTCGAGCTCTCGAGCGATCTCGACGCGCGCGCTCTCTCGGAGGCGGATCGCAAGCGGCTCCTCGTGGTGGTGCGTTCGGCGATGAAGGAGCTCGGTGAGCGTGACGCCGCGCGGGCAGAGGCGAAGACGTTGCAGCTCCAGTTCGAGGCGCAGGTGAAGTCGGCGGTCACTTCCGCGCGGTCGATGCCCACGTCAGCGCGCGCAGAGCTGAAGAAGGTGATCGTCTACGGCACGGATTGGTGCGGGTACTGCAAGAAGGCGAAGGCCTGGTTCCAGACGCGCGGCATCCCGTTCGAGGAGAAGAACGTCGAGACCGATGAAGGCGCGGCGCAGGAACTCGAGCAGAAGAAGGCCGCGATCGGCCGCCAGGGGCAGGGCGGGGTGCCGTGGATCGACACCGGATCCGAACTGGTTCACGGGTTCGACGTGCCCGCGCTCGAGCGAATCTTCCCGAAGTGACCTCGGCTGCGCCGAGCAGGCACGGGAGGTGGTGAATGCCGATCGTGATTCGTTGCTCGACGCCCGCAGGCCTCTCGGCACGGCACTTTCTGGCGTTCACTTCAGCGTCGCTTCGACGCAAGTGAGACCTGGGCGGCGTGGGTACAGAGGTCTGTACTCAGGCCGCCCACGTCTCGAAGATTCGCTTAACGAGTGAAGAAAGGCTCGAGGTGAGGGGCAAGCTCGGTTCGACCCGCCGACGAAATCACGCACCCCCGCCTTCCTCAGGGCCGAGCGCGTCCGAAGATCAACGCGGCGTCACCAAACTCATGCGGCCTGAGTCCCGCTCTCGTGGCGAGCTGAATGGTGCGAGCGAGCGTCGCCTGATCGATCAAGGCACCGAGCAACCGGTAGTGCGACTCCTGCGGAGAGTGAATCCCGGTGAGCAGTGCATCGACTACGGACAACTTCGTCTCCGGCGTGATCGGTTCGGTCGCCACGCCCTCGAACTCACCACTGACCGCGTGCGCCTCGAGAGCGCGCAGCACACTCGTCCCCACTGCGATCACCCGCTTCGCGTTCTTTACCGCGTCGATCGTCTCCGCGGGAATCGAGTACCGCTCAGGCCAGGGCAGGGACGCATCGAGTGCGTCATCTCCAGTCGAGCTGAGGCCCGTTGCGTGAGTGAGTCGCGCGACGATCACTCCGCGTCGTTGAACCTCCGCCATCAAGCCGAACGTGAGGTGATGCCCCGCTGACGGAAGCTCCGCCGCCCACGGACGCTCTGAATAGAAGTTCTGCACCGCCCACAACGGGAGCTGGTCGCGTTGATGCGCGTACTGCACCGGCTTTCCGTGGCGATAGAGCGCCTGCCACTGCGCCGCGTCGTCTTCGTGGAAGGCGAGCTCGACCAGTCGATACGAGCGCGGATCCACCGAGGCGATCTCCGCGGTGAGTCCCGCGATGGTGAGTTCTTCGCCCACTCCGATGCGGGGAGGCGGCGCTCGATGTTCAGTGCGCGTGTGGAAATCGCCGGGCCCGAAGAGCACCGCTTTGAATCCCCGTTCCGTCTTCTCGAAGAGTCGCGCTTCGAGCGTGAGTCCTCGCCGCTGAAAGTGGATCGAGCCAGGGAAGGTGGCGGCGTCGTTTACGACGAGGACGTCGCCGTCATCGAGCTGCTTCGGGAGTTCGGAGAAGTCGATCACTCGCGGTTGCTCATCCATCACGAGGAGTCGAGGTCCTGGCGTGAGGAGTTCGAGATCGCCCCTCTCCCCGACCCTCTCCCCGCTCCGCAAGGAGAGGGAGTTCATGACCAGTTCGCGGCGACGACTCGCGCTCCCGTGGGGGCCTTCTCCAACACTGCAACGATCCGCTCGGCGACTGCTGCGGGGCGCGCCAACGTCAGGGGATCCGCTTCTGGAATCGCGTCGCGGTGCATCTGCGTATCCATCTCTCCCGGATCCACGCTCACCACGCGCACACCCGAGTCCTTCACCTCAGCCGCCAGCACGCGCGCCAACTGATCAGCCGCTGCCTTCGAAGCGCCGTAGCTTCCCCAATTCGCGTAGCCCTCGATCGCCGCGTCCGAGCTGACGAAGAGCACCGTGCCCGAGCGCCGCAGCACCATTGGCCCGAGGATCGCCTTGGTGAGCCGGAAGGGCCCAACCAGGTTGGTCTCGAGCACCTCCGCCAATGACTCGCACTCCGTGTCGAGCAGCGGCCGCAGCGGCACCGGCCCCAGCGTGCTCGCGTTGTGAATCAGCACATCCACCTGTCCGAGCGTGGCCGCGGCCTGGCCGGAGATCCGATGAGTGGCCTCCTTCTCCGCCACGTCCGCGACGATGGGGAAGGCGGTTCCGCCCTTCGCCCGAATGCGCCCCACCACCTCGTTCAGCGGGCCTTCATGTCTCGCCACCAAAGCCACCGTGGCACCGCGCGCGCTCAGCGCCTCCGCCAGGGCCGCGCCCAGCCCCCGGCTTGCACCCGTGATCAGCACTCTCTTGTTGGTCCAGTTCATGGCTCCTTTGTCATCCAGAGCTGCCATCATGTCGCCCATATGGCTAATCCGTTGGCAGGTGGTTCTCCGGAGAGCAGCAACCTCGGGCGCAACGTGCGGCAGCTCCGCGAGCGCCGTGGTCTCAGTCAGTCCCAACTCGCGAAACTCGCAGGTGTTCCCCGCGCCACGTGGACTCACCTCGAGTCAGGCCTCGCCAATCCCACCCTGAGCGTGCTGATCAAGGCGGCCAACGCGCTGCAGGTGCGCCTCGAGGAATTGCTCTCGCGCGGTCACGGCGACGTGCAGCTGGTCTCCGTCGCCGCGCTGCCGGTGCGCAATCGTGGAGCGGTGAGCATTCGCAAGCTGCTCCCCGGCACCATCGCGGGGCTCGACCTCGAGCGCATGACCTTCCCCCACGGAGCGCGCCTCACCGGAGTCCCCCACACCGAAGGGACGCGCGAATACCTCACCTGCGAGCGCGGGATGATCGAGCTCGCGGTGGCGGGCGAGACGTACAAGGTGACTCCCGGAGACGTGGTGGTCTTCCGCGGAGATCAGAAGCACCACTACGCCAACGTCGGCACCGGCGAGGCGATTGCGTACAGCGTGATCGCGTTCAATCCCCTCGGGTGAATTCTCTGAGCTAGGGTCCGCGCCCCTATGCGATCACTCCTTCTTGCCGGTGCGTTTGCAGTGCTCTTCGGTTGTGCGACGACGTCGTCCTCCGGGACTTCGGATTTTCAGACTCGTCTCCCCTCGATGTCGAACGTGGTGAAGGCCGCGCGCGCGCAGCCCTGGGGCGCTGATCTGAAGCAGATCCCCGCGACGGTGATCGAGGTCGGTGAGCTGGCGTCCGTCCCGTACCTCTCGTTCGCCGGCAACGACATCGAGCTCAACGTGTACGGCGATCCCGAGAAGCCGGCGGGCATCGAAGTCGGCACCAAGAGCGACTCGCCCGAGACGCGCGCCGCGGTGAAGGCGTTCATCGCCAGCCTGCTCAACGACGCGGACAAGAAGCCGCTCGAGACCATTCCCGAGGGCCAGGAGGTCAGCGCCGATGGCATGACGCTCGAGATCACGCCTCCGACCGCGACTGACGGCTTCGGCGCGTGGTGGGTGACTGCGTCGCACCCCGCGGGCATTCAGAACGCGAGGGCGTCGGTGGGTGAGATGAACGAGATGGCGATCTCCGCGGACGAGGACTTCAGCGCCGCGCTCGCGGTCTCCGACATCGGCGTGGCACCGGGCTTCTTCAAGTACCAGCGCTATCGCCCCGCCGGAAAGCGCGTGTACGCGACGAGCTACTTCAAGAAGGACGGCGTCTATCAGCGCCGGAAGTGAGAGTTCGCCCCTCACCCCGACCCTCTCCCCGCGACGCAGGGAGAGGGAGCAAACGTCAATCCTCGAGCAACGTTTGACTTCGCTCGTCGACGAGCCCGGTCGCGGTGGTCTCGCCCGTATCTGACCCCGCGGCCGGCAGCGGTCGCTGAGCCTTCTCCGTGCCGGTCGGCGGCACGAACGCCATCACCACCTCGGTCTTGTTCGCGGGGCCCACGGACGAAATCGTGGGCACCTCGTTGCGCTTGTCGAGCGCGCGGAGTGACGCGAGCGCGATCTCCGCGGACGGAGGTCGCGTGTCCGGCGACTTCCCCAACATGCGATCGACCCAGCCCTCGAGCGCGGGGGTGATCTCGGGCCTCAGCGTGCGCAACTTCGCGGGCGGCTCGTTGAAGTGGCTGCGCGCGTTCTCGGGAATGTTCTTGAGCGGGAACACCGGGCGACCCGCGATCATCAAGAACGCGATGCAGCCCACCGCGTAGAGATCGCTCGAAGCCACCGCGTTTCCCATCAGCTGCTCGGGCGACATGAAGCCCATGCTGCCGACGGCCATCGCGGGACCGGTGAGCACCTCTTTGCGTCCCTCGCGGCGCGCCACTCCGAAGTCGAGGATCTTCACGCGCGGTCGCTCTCCCGCGAGGACGAAGACGTTGCTCGGTTTGAGATCGCGGTGAATCACGCCCGCGCGATGCGCGGCGGCGAGCGCGTCGAGAATTCCATCGAGCACCATCACGCAGTCGGCGATCGACATCTTGCGCTGCTTCAGGTGCACCGAGAGCGGAGAGCCGTTGAGCAGCTCCATCACGAGGTAGGGGCGACCTTCTCCGGCGAGCCCGACGTCGCTCACCACCACGATGCCCGGGTGGCGAATCGCGACCACCGCGCGCGCTTCTTCGAGGAGTCTGCGGCCCGCGTTGATCGAATCGTCCGTCTTCTCGCGGAGGACCTTCAGCGCGACGCGGCGATGACTGGGGAAGTGCTGGGCCTCGTAGACCTCGCCCATCGATCCCGAGCCGATCAATCCCAGCAGCTTGTAGCCGGCGATCATCGTGCCTTCTGGAAGCGAACGCGGAGGAGTCCGAGTGCTCATGGGCACCGACAGGCTACTCCTCCTGCGCGAAGGCGTGATCAGTCTCGCGTGTCGGTGGATGTCACCTCTGGGGTTTCGACTCCGTAACGAGGTCGCCCTTCGCGTCGAAGGCGCTCGTGAAACGCGAGAGACCCACGTAGCCGCCGTAGCGTTGGAGCACGTGGTACACGGCCGACCAGCTCGTGGGCTGCTCGGGATACGCGCCGCCGCTCAGGAGCAACTTCAGCGACGCGACCGCGGGCCTCACTGGCAATGGCCAGCGCTTCGCCTTGGTCTTCTCCGAGAGCTCGAAGACATAGTCGCCCGCATCGAGCTTCTTGATCTTCGTGATGGTGCTCTCGTCGAAGAGGATTCCCGAGTTGTAGACGAGCGAGGCGATCACGAACTGCTCGTCGAGCGGACGCTTGCTCAGACTCGTGCGGCCACTCGCGAGCAGTTTTCGCTCGGCGATCTGCTTCTCCCAGACCCACATCGCGGCGGTACCGGCGATCGCTTCTTCGAAGCCGAAGTGACGCGAGAGGTACGGCGTGTTGCCGTTCCACTTCACGATCTCGGTGAGCTTGGTGCCGACTTCGGCGTCGAGGAGTTTCACCAGCGGCTCGAGGTCGGTGAAGCCAGTGGCGATGTCGTCGAGGCCGATGCCCTGGATGGGATGGATCGACTCGAGTTGATCTTGCCGCTCGCGCAGGAGGATCGCGCCGCCTTCAGCGAGGAAGGTGACGATGATCTCCTGCTCGGTCACGCGGAACACGGAGTGCGAGTTGTCGAGCCAGCGATTGCACGCGCGGGCGGCGCTGCGCGCGGCGGTCTTCAGCCGCATTTCGTATTCGGCGGTGTCGCGTTGTTCGTCGAGGTAGCCGAAGTAGCGCTTCGGGAAGACGCCGGTCGCGATGTACGTCTCGAGCTTGAAGGCCTCGGCTTCGATGATCTGTTTGCGGATCCGCGCGGCGTCGAGCGGCCAGCCCTTCTTGCTCTCGAGGTTCTCTCGCACCAATTCACTCAGTCGCGCCCCTGTCTCCCTCTCCCTGCGGGAGAGGGTCGGGGTGAGGGTTTCCATTTTCGCGTCGAGCCTCGAAGAGGCGTCCCGCAGTGCGGTGTCGAGCAAGCGAGCTTCTGACTCATTCACGAAGTCGCGAAAGGGAGGCGGGGCCGTGAGGATCAACGCGATGATCAGAGACGCAGGCATCGTCACTCGGACGCTACCGTGACGTCGCTCGTTCCAAGGCGCTCAACAACAGCATCGAGGTGAGTGGTGGCTCTGGGTCTGATCGTTGCTCGACCCGAGGAGGCCTCTCGCTCCGGGCTTTCCTTCACTTGTTGAGCGCATCTTCGACACGTTTTCGCTCGAAAGGTCGACCTGACGGATGAGCGTACAGAGGCGTGTACGCCCATCCTTCTCGTCGCCCGAATTGGTCACGTTGGGTCACTTCGCCGCGTGATCGAGGGCCCGCTCGACGCAGGCACGCACGAGATCATCAGCCCCCACCTCCCCTTGGGCGAGCGACTCTGACTAAGAGGCCACCGTGCGATTCGTACACGTCCTGGCCCTGGCTCTCTTCGCGTCAATGAGCGCCTGCAGTCCTCCTCCCGCGGCATGCAGCACGAGCAACTGCTCGGGCTGCTGTGATTCGTCCGGTGCGTGCCAGGCCGGCAACGTTGATCAAGCGTGCGGCTTCGGCGGCGCGGTCTGCGCCACGTGCTCCGGCGGCAACTCCTGTCAGGCGGCGAGCTGTCTCCCGGTGGGCTCGGGCGGCGGAACGGGTGGCGGCACGACGGGAGGCGGAACGGGCGGCGGCACCACGGGAGGCGGCACCGGCGGTGGCGCGATGGGCGGCGGATCCGGCGGAGGCGCGATGGGCGGTGGCACCGGAGGCGGAGGCGGCACCATCCAGACCGGCACCTTCACCATCTCCGGCCACGTGACCTACGACTTCGTGCGCGCGGTCTACAGCGTGGCGAATGATCGCGGCACCCTCGACTTCGCGAACTCGCAGCAGCGCCCCGTGCGCAACGGCCTCGTGCGCGTGCTCGAGGGCACCACGGTTCGCGCGATGACCAACACCGCGCAAGACGGCGCGTACTCCCTCACCTTCACCGCGATGGGCACCGGCCCGCTCACCGTGCAGGCGGTCGCGCGCACCACCAGCCCGCCGATCCTCATTCAAGACAACACGGCGCAGAACGCGATCTGGGCGATGGGAGCGAACGTGCCAATGGGCGGAGGCACCGTCGACTTGCGCGCCACGCACGGTTGGCTCGGCACTCGTTACGATCCCAACCTCCGCAAGGCCGCGCCGTTCGCCGTGCTCGACACCGCGTACACCGCCGCGAGCACCTTCCTCGCCGCGCGCCCCTCGCTCAACTTCCCGCTCCTGAAGATCAACTGGAGCCCGAACAACACCACCGACGACAACGGCACCATCGCCCAGGGCTTCATCGGGACCTCGTATTACGACGCCGAGATCAACGAGATCTTCGTGGTCGGCAAGGACGGCGTGGACACCGACGAATACGACAACCACGTGATCGCCCACGAGTGGGGTCACTACTTCGAGGCGAACGTCTCCCGCTCCGATTCGCTCGGCGGCAATCACTCCAGCGGCGACGTGCTCGATCCGCGCGAGGCGTTCACCGAGGGCTGGGGCGACGCGTGCTCCGCCATCTCACTCAACGACCCCATCTACTCAGACACCTATTTCTCCACCGGCAGCATCGACGCGTTCGGTTGGAACACGGAAGACGAGCCGATGCCCACCGACGACCCCGCGCGCGGCAGCTTCTCCGAGGCCACCGTGATGCGCTTCATGTACGACCTCTGGGACTCGACGAACGAAGGCGGGTTCGACACCACCACCCTCGACCTGGGCACCATCACCGACGCGTTCACCGCCGGGCACCGCACCACCAACGCGCTCTGCACCACGGGCAGCTTCATCACCTCGCTGAAGGCGCAGGCCGGAGTGAACAGCGCGGCGGTCGATACGTTGCTCAGTCATTGGAACATCGGCTCCATCACGAGCGAGTTCGGCGCGGGCGACGCTCCGCTGCGCGCGATGTACACCGACGTGGCGGCGCTGCCTCTCAATCAGACGGCCACGCTCAACGGACGCGAGGAGTACAACTTCAAGTCGCAGAACCAGTACTGGGTCGTCACCGGCAACGGAGCGCGCATCACCGTGAGCAGCACCACCGCCGAAGACGTCGAGATCACCGCGTACCGCCAGGGCGTGCAGGTTGGTTACGCCGACGATGTGTACGACGGCACCGAGACCTTTTCTTTCAACTCCACCGCCGGCACGGTCTACGTCATCGTCCTGACCGGATACGGCGCGGTCAGCGGGAACTACACCGCGACCATGAACATCACCTCTCCATGAGCACGAACATGCGCTTCCTTCTCCTCTCCGTTCTCTGTTTCACCGCCGCGTGCACCACGGCGAACACCGCGACCTCGCCTGCTCCGGCGAAGGGCAAGCCCACCGCGCCGGTTGAGGTGAAGGCCGAACTCGCCGCGAATGGCGCGAAGCTCACCGTGAAATTCGAGAGCGATTCGACCGACGTGAAGATTGCGGTGAGCGGAGTCGATGGGCTGGTGGTGCAGAGCGAGCCGGTGATCATCGAGAAGGGTACGTTCTCGAAGGGCGACACCACGAGCTTCAACGT
>CBIHPJ010000078.1:0-17655 GCA_966211295.1 uncultured Myxococcales bacterium
GTTTCGGGTTGAGTTCGCCCTCACCCCGACCCTCTCCCGAAGGGAGAGGGAGAAAGGCTCCGGAGTTAACGGATGCACTGCTCGGCGCCGTAGGTCTCCGCGATGTCGCGCAGCGCCTTCGACAACGACACCGAGACCTCCGCCTTCGTCGCCGTCTCTGCATCCGCGATCGCGTCTTCGATGCTCACCTGCATGCCCACCGGCAACGCGGGATTGAGCCCGACCATCGCGTCCTTCACCACCTCGACGTCGAGTTTCTTGGGCAATCGCTCACACATCGCATCGAACGCCCGCTGCGCCTGCGACACCACCGCCGCGCGCTGCGCTTTGCTCGGCTTGAACTTGTACTTGAACGAGAACGGCCCCGCGGTCGGCTGCTTCTTGTCGCGCTTCCAGCGATCCACGACGCCGCGCACGCACGCCACGTCGCTCAACCTCCCATCGACGCGCATCACCGAGACCTCGGGCGACTTTCCGAACTGCGCCTGCACCGACACTTCGTCATCTCCCTCGGTCACCTTCGGCAACACACACGCCGCGAGCGATGGAAGCTGCTCGATCAGCCAGGGCTTGAGCGCCGGCACGTTCAACCCACCCAGCGACTTCAGCGTCGGAGCAGGTTCAGCAGTGAGGATCAGGGCCAGGAGGAGCGTCGGCATGCGCTCCATCAGAGCATCGAAGAGGAGTAGAGGGGACCCATGCGCATCGTCAGCATCGGCGGCGGCCCCGCGGGGCTCTACTTCTCGCTCCTGATGAAGAAGTCGTTCCCGCACCTCGACGTGCAGGTCTACGAGAAGAACAAGCCCGACGACGCCTTCGGCTGGGGCGTGGTGTTCTCGAAGGAGACGCTGGGCAATTTCCGCGACGCTGATCCCGAGAGCCTCGCCGCCATCGAAGCGCGCTTCGCCTACTGGGACGACATTCAGACCACCGTGCGTGCGCAGACCACCACGTCCACCGGCCACGGCTTCTGCGGGCTGGCGCGCAAAGACCTGCTGATGATCCTGCAGGCGCGCTGCGAGCGGCTCGGCGTGAAGCTTCACTTCCAGCAGGAGCTCCCCGCTGATCCGCTGCCTGAAGCTGATCTGATCATCGGCTGCGACGGCGTGCACAGCCCGCTGCGCGAGCGCTACGCCGCCGACTTCAAGCCGCACGTCGACTGGCGCAAGTGCAAGTTCACCTGGCTGGGCACCACCAAGCCGCTCACCGCCTTCACCTTCCTCTTCAAGGAGACGCCGTACGGCCTCTTCCAGGTGCACGCGTATCCGTTCACCAAGGAACCGATGCGTCCCTCGGGCGCGCGCTCGACCTTCATCGTCGAGTGCCGGGAAGAGGTGTGGAAGAAGGCCGGCCTCGACACCAAGTCGGAAGCGGAGTCCGTCGCCTTCCTCGAGAACCTCTTCAAGGAAGAGCTCGACGGTCACCCGCTCTGTCCCAACAAGAGCATCTGGCGCACCTTCCCCACCATCACCTGCGAGCGCTGGCGCCGCGGCAACCTGGTGCTGATGGGAGACGCGGTGCACACCGCGCACTTCTCCATCGGCTCGGGAACCAAGCTGGCGATGGAAGACGCGATCGCGCTGCACGCCGCGCTGAAGGCGCACGACTTGAACGTGGAGAAGGCGCTCGAGGCCTACGAGACCTCGCGCAAGCCCGAGACCATTCGGGTGCAGCGCGCCGCGCAGACCAGCCTCGAGTGGTTCGAGAACTCCGCGCGGTACGTGAATCAGCCTCCCGAGCAGTTCACTTTCAACTTGATGACGCGCAGCAAGCGCATCACCTGGGACAACCTGCGTCAGCGCGATCCGAAGTTGGTGCACGCGAGTGACGAGCTGTTCGCGAAGAACCACGGCAGCCCGCGCAATCACGACGGGAGCGCGCCGCCTCCGCTCTTCGCGCCGCTGAAGCTGCGTGAGCTCGAATTGCCCAACCGCGTGGTGGTCTCGCCGATGTGCCAGTACTCGGCGACCGATGGCGTGCCCACCGAGTGGCACCTGGTGCACCTCGGCAGCCGCGCGATGGGCGGAGCGGGACTGGTGATCACCGAGATGACCGACGTCTCACCCGAGGGCCGCATCAGCTACGGCTGCGCCGGCTTGTGGAACGACACGCAGGCCGCCGCGTGGAAGCGCGTGGTGGACTTCGTGAAGACGCACTCCACGTCGCGCATCGGTATTCAACTCGCGCACGCAGGAAGAAAAGCGAGCTGGGGCATGCCGTGGGAAGGCGATCGTCCTCTCGAGGCGAGCCAGAACGCCTGGCAGACCATCGGCCCCTCGGCGATTCCCTACCGGCACGGCTACCCGGTTCCGAAGGAGATGGACGCGCAGGAGCTCGCGCGCGTGAAGCAGGCCTTCGTCGACGCGGCGATGCGCGCCGACAGGTGCGGGTTCGACTTCATCGAGCTGCACATGGCGCACGGGTATCTGCTCTCCACGTTCCTCTCTCCGCTCAGCAACCAGCGCAGCGATGCGTACGGCGGCTCGGCGGAGAAGCGCATGAGGTACCCGCTCGAGGTATTCGAGGCGGTGCGCGACGCGTGGCCGCAGCACAAGCCGCTCGGCGTGCGCGTGTCGGCGACGGACTGGCTCGGGCCCACCGGGCAGACCATCGAAGACACCGTGGCCTTCGCGAAGAAGCTCGAGGCGCTGGGGTGCGACGTGATCGACGTCTCCACCGCGGGCAACGTGCCGGAGTCGAAGCCGGAGTACGGGCGCATGTACCAGGTGCCCTTCGCAGAAGCGGTGAAGGTGGCGACGGGGCTGAAGGTGATGGCGGTGGGCGCGATCCAGGGCGCGGATCACGCGAACACCATTCTCGCCGCGGGCCGCGCGGATCTCTGCGCGATGGCGCGCGAGCACCTGTCGGATCCGTACCTCACGCACCGGCACGCGCAGGCGGAGCGGGTCACCTCGGCGGCATGGGCGAAGCAGTACCTGGCGGTGAAACCCAGGTGAACTTCAGCCCGCGAGGCGGGAGCGCAGCGTCTCGGTCGCGCAGGTGATGGTGCGCTGTCCGTAGGCGGTGAGCTGACTGGCCAACTCGGACAGAGAATCGACCGAAAGGCGCAGCGAGTTGGCTTTGAGCAGCATGGGCAGATTGACGCCCGTGATGACCTCGAGCCGCGCCTGCTGACAGAGCGAAAGGCTCTGCATGCAGGGGCTTCCTCCCACCAGGTCAGCGAAGACGATGGCCCCCTGTCCGTGATCGACCGCCTTCAGGGCGCGGCCGATCTGGGCCTTCAACTCCTCAGGCGATGATCCTGGCTGGACGCTGCAGGTGGCGACCTCGGGCATGTCACCGACGATTTGCCGGGCAGTCGCCAGGAGCTCCTGGCCCAGGTTCCCGTGCGAGGCGATGACGAGTCCGATCATGAGGCACGCTCTGAAGGAAGCCTGTAACTCATGACGCGGACCACGGCAATTCACTCACTCGCAGATCGCGTCGTTCCACGCATTGGCGGGCTGCCCCGTGGGCGCGGTGCCCTGATCGGAGCAGACGTTCGCTGTCAGGGTGACGGTGACACCCAAGCCCAGTTCCCAGGTGTCGTTGCCGCTGTCGTTGTCGACGTTGCCCACGGCGGCGACGATCACCGAACCTGAGCCGCCGCGAACCAGACCCGGATTGGTCGAAGGCGGAGTGATGCCGAGCTGTGGAGTGATGGTGGAAGGGACGTAGGGGCTGTTGCCTCCTGCGATCGGCACCCCCAGGGTCGTCGCCGTGCAGGAGCCGCCTGCGATGCGAAAGCAGTCGACCTGGATCTGATCGAATCCAGTTGGCGAGGTGGGGGTTGGCGCCTGGATGGCCGTTCGAGCCTGCGACTCCACGATCGGGTCGGCGATCGTGTAGCAGTAGCGGTTGCCGCGCTCGACGGTGAAGCCGGCACCAGTGAAGTTCTCGTACGAATCTCGTTCTGAGAAGAACGCTTTCTCAACGGTGAAGATGCCCTTGAGATTGGTCTTCGCTTCGGACTGCTTCGACTTCGCCTGGAACTTGATGAAGTTCGGAATGGCGATGGCCGCAAGCAACCCAATGATGGCGACGACGATCATGATTTCAACGAGCGTGAATCCTCTCCGCACGAGCGCCTCCTCACCGCATAGTGAGGGGTTCTTCACGCGGACTTCAAGGCGCATTCTTCGTCACCCGCGACCGACGAGAATCGTCACTCTGACGGCTTTCTTGCCTTCCAAACGCCCGGAAACGAAGATGCGCCGCGTCGGCTCGTGACTTGCTTAGTGCCGCGTGCCGTTCGTTCGACAGCAACCCACACCCCAGGACCACACATGCGCAAGTTGACCCGCAAGGGATTTACCCTCGTCGAGCTGATGATCGTCGTCGCCATCATCGGCATTCTCGCCGCCATCGCCATTCCGAACTTCATCAAGTTCCAGGCGAAGTCGAAGCAGTCTGAAGCGAAGACCAATCTGAAGGCCGTCTTCACCGCCGAGAAGTCGTACTTCGCCGAGCGCGACAGCTACGCGACGTTCACGGGCGCCGGCTTCGTCCCCGAGCGCGGCAACCGCTACTCCTACACCGCGAATGCGACGCCCACCGAGTCGCAGAACCGTCAAGTCAACACCCTCTCGGCCCCCACCACCGCCACCTCCCCCACCTACGTCGGCGGCGGCTTCGATCAGTACCAGGTTGACTGCTTCCGCCTCGTCGGTGGCAACTGCACCGCCACCACCCCGGCGCTCCCGGTGAAGGGTGGCACCGCGGCGTACGCGCAGCCCACGATCACCGCTGAGACCGGCATCACCGGCCCGACCGCCAGCCCCGGCAGCGTCTACGGCACCACGGGCGGTATGATCGCTCAGGCCATCGGCAACGTCGACAACGACCTCGGTGGCGACACCTGGGAAGTGGGCGTGGCGATGGGTCTCGGCGTGACCGGCAGCGTCTGCGCCGACGCGCAGTCCGGCCCGTCGGGCGTGCCGGTCAACGCCTGGAACGACGTCAACTGCGAGTAAGTTCTTTCGCGTAAGCGATGTGGCGACACCTCACGGCGGGCCTGCTCAGTGTGCTTCTGGTCGCGTCACAGGCGCGACGGCCCGTCACAGTTCGTCGTGAATCAGACCTCCGGCCGCTGCTGCTGCGGCCGGGGGTCGTTTCATCTTTCGCCAAGTCCCAGCGGCCCCTGTTGATCGACCTGCTCTGGTTGCGGGCCCTCAACTCGATCGGCGAGCGGGACTCCGAGAGAAAGAACAGAGCGCTGTACGAGTACGCGGTGTTCATCAGCGACCTCGACCCGCGGATGTACCAAGTCTACTCGTTCATCGCCCTGAACATTCCGTCGCGCAAAGGCCGTTACTGGGTCCACTCCGAGCTTGCCGACGACATCTTCGCGCGCGGCCTCAAGCAATTCCCCACTGACCTGCGCCTCATGCTGTACCGCGCAGGCAACCAGTACCTCGGGATGCGCGACTTCGCGGCCGCCTCGGACACCTACCTGGCGGCATCGCGTCTTCCTGACGCCCCCCGCTATCTCGCTCCACTCGCCGTGCGGCTGCGCGCCCACCAGGATGCCCGCGGCGCGATCGAGTTCACCGAAGCCCTGCTGGAGAAGACCGAAGACCCCGCCCTGAGAACTGATCTCGAGCAAAAGCTCCGGGACCTGCGGGTCGAGGAACAGCTCCAGGAGATCGACAAGGCGATCGCGACGTACAAGGAGCAGTGGGCCCACGCGCCCCAGAGCCTCGAAGATCTGCGCCTGACTGGCGCGTATGCGGGCCCCACCACCGACGTCTACGGCGGCGAGCTCAGCATTCGCGACGGCGCGGGCTACTCCACCTCTCTCCAGAAGCGCGTCAAACTCTTCTTCGATCCCAACCTCGGCGATGACAACGGCTATTGAGACGACGCAGCTGACCAAGACCTATGACGTCGGGTTCGTTCGCAAGAAGCTCGTCAGGGCCCTGCAGAACGCAGACCTCACCGTGTACGAAGGGCAGATCTTCGGACTGCTCGGGCCCAACGGCGCGGGCAAGTCGACGCTGATCAAGCTGATCCTCAACCTCATTCACCCCACCGCGGGGAAGTTGACCATCTTCGGGCGGCCTCCCTCCGACGCCGAGGCGCGCAGGACGATCGGTTACCTCCCGGAGAACCCCGCCCCCTACGAGTACCTGACCGGGGTCGAGTTCGTCACCTACATGGGACGGCTGGCGGGCTTGAGCGGAGCCGAACTCCAGAAGTCGGTGAGCGAAGTGATCGAGGTGACGGGCATGAGCGGCGCCGCCGGCCTCCAGATCCGCCGCTACTCGAAGGGAATGACCCAGCGCATCTGTCTGGCGCAAGCGCTGGTGGCGAAGCCGAAGCTGCTCGTGCTCGACGAGCCGACCTCCGGTCTCGACGTGCTCGGGCGGCAGCTGGTGCGCGACATCATTCAGCAGCAGCGCGCGCGCGGAACCACCATCGTGATGTGCAGCCACATCATTCCCGACGTGGAGGTGCTCTGTGATCACGTCGCGGTGATCGTCGGCGGGCAGATCCTCCAGAAGGGTTCCGTCACCGAGCTGCTCTCCACCGACACCACCGAGGTCGAGATTCAGGTCGAAGGGTTGGACCCCGCGTTGGCCGCCGCCCTCACGCCCAAGCATCAGCAGCAGGGCGAGCGCTGGACGCTCCACTGCGCTGAGAGCGAGTCAGCCCGGGTGCTGCGCTCGCTGCTCGAGGCCAATGCCCGCGTGGTCAGCGTGCAGCGAAGCCGCTACTCGCTGGAGGACCTCTTCCTCAAGGCGGTCAAGACCAGCGGCCAGCAGGTGGGGAGCCAGATTCAATGATTCGCCAGGCAACGACCATCGCCATCAATGGCTTCCGCGAGGCGAGCCGCAACCGCGTGAGCGTGGTGATCTTCGCGTTCGCGCTGGTGCTGATCCTCTCCGCCACGGTGGCGCTGGAGTTCACCGTCACCACGTTCGAGCGGGTGATGACCGACGTGGGCCTCGGCGTGATGAGCCTCATCTCGGCGTGCCTCACCATCTTCCTCGGCAGCGGGCTCATTCCCCGCGAGATCGAGCGGCGCACCATCTTCATGGTGGTCTCCAGGCCCGTGAGCCGCTCGACCTTCGTGGTGGGCCGGTTGATCGGCAACGTCCTCACCGTGGTGGTGATGACGCTGGTGATGGCCATCATCCTCGCCGTGCAGTTCAAGCTGGGGAACTACGACTTCAACCGCAGCTTGCAGGTGGCGATCTTCGGCTTCCTCCTCGAGGCGATGCTGCTGTCCGCCGTGGCCATCTTCTTCTCCACCTGGTCGTCGCAGATCGTCACCGTGGTGGCGACGGTGGGCATGTACTTCCTTGGGCACGCCTCGCAGGAACTCTACAAGATGGCGAACAACGCCAAGTCGGGCGTGGTGGGCGTGTTGGGGAAGGTGACGTACTACCTGATTCCCAACTTCGATCGGTTCGACTTCAAGGCCCAGGCCACCTACGCCGAGCTGGTGCCCACGGGCGACGTGGTGAGCGCCACCCTCTATGCGCTCGGCTACACCGTCGCCCTCACCGCTTTCGCGGCGGCCATCTTCGAGCGGCGTGACTTCAAGTAGTGGCACAGTCGGAGTCGCGTGAGTGACGTGGCCGACAGCCTGCTGGTGGCCTTCGCGATCCTCAGCTGCGCGACGGTGAGCGTGGGGCTGGGCTCGCTGCTGGTGGCCTTGCTCGAACCGGCCGCGCTGGTGCCGATCTCGACCCGCTTCTGGCTGGGGCTGGTGGCCGCCTTCGCCTTGCTCGAACCGCTCCACCTGCTGCTCCCCGTGGCCGGCGTGGCGCGGCTGCTCCTGCTGCTCTCAGCGAGCGCCGGGCTGCTGTTGCAATGGCGCCCGTTGCTCGAGTTGATCCGGGCGTGGCGCTGGTTCGAGGGGCTCGCCCTCGGGCTGGCCTGGCTGGCGATCTCACGGCTCGCGCTGGGCGCGGGACCAGAGGGCGACTCGGCGCTGTACCACTACCCCTCGGTGCGCTGGGCCGCGAGCTACCCGGTGCTGCCCGGGGTGGGAAACCTGAACCCCTTCCTCGGCTACAGCCACGGGAACTTCCTCCTCCTCGCGGCGCTGGAGACGGGCCCCTTCGAGCATCGCTCCCATCACCTGCTCAACCCACTGCTGGTGCTGGTGACGGGAGCGCGATGTGCCCGCGAAGCCCTCGGCCTCTTCGCCGCGCGGGTGAGCAGCTCGGCGGTGATGGGCGCAGTGGCGTCGACGGTGGTGCTGGCCAGCGTGGCCAGTGGGTGGTTCGTGTCCCCCTCGGCCAGCAGCGGCGAGCCGATGTTCGTCATCGTGCTGATGTTGGAGACCGTGCTGCTTTTTCAGCACCACCCGCGCGCCCGAGCGTGGGTGGTGGCGCTGCTGGCGGTCGGCGCGGTGGTATTCAAGCTCTCCGCGGCTGCGCTCGCGGGCGTGGTGTTCGTCTTCGCGCTCAGCAGCCTGCGCACCTGGCCCCGGCGCGCACAACTCGGAGCCACGCTCACTGCGCTCCTCGCAGGCGTGGCCTGGCTGTGGGGCGGCGTGGTGCGCACCGGCTACGTGCTGTACCCCAGCGTCGCGCTGGCCCTCCCGGTGGACTGGCGCACGGACCCCGCGGTACCGACCTCGGTGACGCGCTACATCTCGGCCTACACGAAGCGCACCATGCATCGGCTGCTGCTCGGCGAAGACGACGGCGCGTGGTTTGGGCCCTGGCTCGAGCGCGCCGCCCTCGAGAACGACTTGCTGCTGCCCACCATCGTCTGGCTGCTCTGCGTGCTGGTGGCCATGAGTCGGGCTCAAACGCGCGCGCGCCTGTGGTGGCTGGTGCCGACGACCATGGGGCTGCTGGCATGGCTGCTGATCTCGCCCGACGCCCAATACCTGGGCGCGGTGCTGGTGCTCCACACCGGTCTCGCTCTGGGCGTGCTGCTTCACGAACAGCCGCCCAGGGTGGCCGCGCCGCTCGCGCTGCTGGTGCTGGTCGGCTTCGTGGTGGTGAGCCCTTCGGGCGAGCCCCGATTGAAGAGCGGCGGCCTGGTTCCCGCGCCGGTCTACCTCACGAACGTGCGCGAGATCCCCGGGGGCCCGATGCGAGAGCCCGCCGATCTGAACTGCGGGGACGTGCCGCTTCCCTGCGCGGGGAGAATCGAGCCCTCGCTGCGCTACCGGGTGGAAGGCCAGCTGGGCGCGGGATTCGCGGTGCGTGCCCCCGACGGGACGCTCCCCGAGGGCCTTCGCTCGCGGTGGATCATCGATCGGGACTTTCTGCTTGGTCAGCGGCGGTGAGCAGGGCGTCGAACGCGTGGAAGTGTGACTCCGCCCACGCGACGCTCACGTGGCTCTGGTCCTGGTAGACCGGAAGCCCCTCGCGGGTGAAGAGCGGGCAGCGCTCGGCATCGCAGAGCAACTCGAACGGGTCGATCACTTCGACCCCGGTGGACTTCGCGATGTGACGCAGCCGCCCCATCAATGGCGCCAGCGGGCTCTCGAGCCCCGCCCGCGCCAGCGGCGTGGAATCGATGGTGACGCCGTGCAGCCAGCTCCTCCGCGCCGGGTCGAGCAGCGGCGAGGTGGGAATGTTCAGCACGAGCACCACCCGGCGTGTCTTGCGCAAGGCCCCCAGCCACCGCTCGAACTCGTTCAGCGCGTCTTCGGTGCGG
Source organism: uncultured Myxococcales bacterium (assembly GCA_966211295.1). GTDB lineage: Bacteria > Myxococcota > Myxococcia > Myxococcales > Myxococcaceae > Archangium_A. The sequence goes on from CBIHPJ010000078.1 coordinate 9,628, forward strand.
GAATCTCCGAGAGAGAGCCGTTCCCCCTCGAGCGTGAAGCGCGGGTTGTCGAAATAGAGCGCCCAATTGGCAGCGAGGATCACCGTGTCGACCGTCGGCTGCGCCGCGAAGGTGCGCAGCCCGTCGAAGAACTCGTGGCAGCCGGGGAGCGCGACGAAGGAGGGGCAGCCCCCGGCCGTCAGGAGAGCGAAGGACCGGGTGCGCCCCTGAGCGAGCCGCGCCTCCAGAGCAGGGCCGTACTGCGCCATGTTGCTGTCACCGATGAAGAGCACTTCGGGGTGGGGGCCGCTGTTGCTTTGAAAGCGCAGTCCCTGCCACGAGAACGTCTCCAGCCGCGTCGGCACCCAGGTTCGCGTGCGCGCGACTTCGAGGGACTCCAGCGGGCCGTCGTCGCTGCGAGGGTTCAGCCAACCGGCCCAGCCAGCGACGGCCCCGCAGGCGAGCACGACGGAGAAGGCGACGAGCGAGCGCACCCGCACCCGTCGCTCGAAGCGCACCGGCTTCTCCACGAAGCGCACGGTGAGCGCGGCGAGCACCACACTCAGCAGGAGCACCGCCAGCCCCAGCTGGGGAGAGAGAGAAGGGTTGTCGTCCAGGCGCCAGTAGACGGGCCCGCTGGTCAGGCGCGCCAGGACCTCGAGCGGCCAGTGCCAGAGATACAGCGGGTAGCTGATCAGACCGAGCGCCACCAACGCCCTTCCAGCCAGCGCGCGATTGGTCCACGCACTGGGGCCTGCGGCGATGAGGGCCCACGCGCCCACGGTGGGAAACAGCGCCATGAAGCCCGGGTAGCCCACCGCCGACGCGAGCAGGAGACCGGCGGTCACGAGCGCGGCGCCCACGACACCGAGCGGCTGAGCGAAGCGAGACGGCACGGGGACCGCGGCAGCGAGCGCTCCGAACCCGAACTGCCAGAGCCGCCCGAAGGGCAGATAGAATGCGACCGAGGGCTGCTCGACCGTCAGGAAGAGGTTGAGGACGAACGACGACAGACTGAGGGTGACGAAGGCCAACAGCCGCGAGCGTGCAGGCCACCTGCGGGACCACCACAGGAGCACTGGCCAGAGCAGATAGAATTGCTCCTCCACCCCGAGCGACCACAGATGGTGGAGCGGCTTGAAGTGGGCCGGCCGGTCGAAATAGCCGCCCTCGCTCACCAGAAAGAAGTTGGTCGTCCAGGTGAGGCCGCCGAACACGTGCCGGGAGAGCTGTTGCCACTCGCTGCGCAGCAGCACGTCGAAGCCGGCGAGCAGCACCGCGATGAGGACCACCAGCAGCGCGGGCATCAGGCGGCGCGCGCGACGCTCATAGAAATCGACGAAGGAGAAACGATCGGCTGCGAGCGATTGAAGAATCTGCCGGGTGATCAGAAAACCGGAGATGACGAAGAAGAGATCGACGCCGACGAAGCCACCGGGAACCGCGGCGGGGAACAGGTGAAACAAGACGACCGCGCCGATCGCCACGCCGCGAAGGCCGTCGACGTCCCGGCGGTGGGAAAGCGCGTCGCTCACTTCTTCGGTCGCATCAGCAGCGGCACTGCCAGCCCCGCGGGCACGGGCACGTCGACGTGGTTCGGCTTTCCACCGCGGATCAATTCGTAGCGGATCATCTCTCCGGCCTTCAGCCCGCGGATGGCCTGCGCGACCTTCGAGGTGTCGCTCGCGGGCACGCCATTCACCGAGATGATCAGATCTCCGCCGAGCTGCACCTTGTTCCCTCCTACCTCCGAGCTCACCGCGCCCGCGCGCAGCCCGGCGAGCTCGGCTGGGCTGGAGGGACGCACGCTCTCCACCAGGAAGCCCGCCTCGATGGGCCAGTTGAAGACCTCGGCCACGTCGCGGGGAATGAAGCGCAGCCCCACGCCGATGTACGGGAGCGCCTCGTCGAACAACCGCGTGCGCACGGTGTTGGCGGGCACCGCGAAGTTGAGGCCGACGCTCCCGCCGTTCTGCGAGAGCATGAAGCTGGCGATGCCGATCACCTCGCCCTTCTCGTTGAAGAGCGGGCCGCCGGAGTTGCCCTGGTTGAGCGGCACGTCGGTCTGCACCAGGTGCTTGGGCATCAGGCCCGGTCGATCATTCGTGCGCAGCGCGCTCACCACGCCCGCGGTGAGCGTGTGCTCCAGACCGTACGGCGCGCCGATGGCGAAGAGGCGATGTCCGGGTTTCAGCGCAGAGGAATCACCGAGCGTGGCCACCACGGCCTTCGGCGGGGTGGACTCCACCTTCAAGAGCGCGATGTCTTCGGTGCGCGAGAGCGAGACGACCTTCGCGATCGCCTTGTAGCCATCGAGCCAGTGCACCTCGATCATCTCGGCCGCTTCGACCACGTGCGCGGCGGTGACCACGAAGCCATCGGGGTGCACCAGCACTCCCGAGCCGGTGACGATGGCCACCACCATGATCGCGCCGCGATCGTTCTCACTGATGGTCTTGGTGCCGACGCGCACGGTGACCACCGAGGGGTCGACCTTCGCGTAGAGCTCCTCGAGGGGAAGCGCGGTGCTGACGAGAGCGGCGAGCGCGAGGCTGATCATCGCCCGATGTTTACTGGAAAAGCCCCAGCCGCGCGCCTTGCGGATCGGCGATCACCACGTACGAGCCCAGCTCTCCCACCGCGATGGGCTGGCCCAGCAGCTTGCCCCCCAGTTGCTCGGTGCGCTTGCACGCCTGCTGCAGATCATCGACCGCGACCAGCGTCATCCACCCCGCGGTGAGCGGAGCCTTCGCCGGCACCAGGGTGGCCGCCTGGCGTCCGAGGCCCCTGATGCCGAACACCTCGAGCGCTCCGTCGAAGGGCGTGGCCGTCCACTCCACCACCTCGGCGTAGAACTTCTTCGCGGTGGGGAGATCATGCGAGGCGAGCTGCTCCCAGCAGAACTCGCCGGGGTTCGGAGGAGCGAAGTCGGGGTCGCCCTTGAACGAGCGCATCATCGAGAACGCAGCCCCGCGCGGATCCACCACGGTCGCCATGCGCCCGATGTCAGGCACGGTGATCGGTCCCCACACGGGCTCGCCGCCGAGCTTCTTCGAGGAGCTGACCGCCGCGTCGACGTTCGGAACCGAGACGTAGCTCATCCAATACGGAGGCATGTCGACGCCCTTCTCGAGCGCCATCAAGCCGCCGATCTCTTTCTCCCCGCTGGAGAGCAGGTGGTACGCGCCGTTCGGCATCTCGACCTTCTTCGACTGCCACCCGAGCAGGCCCGTGTAGAACCGGAGTGCTTCCGGAACGTCACTGGTGGACAGCTCGCGCCACACGAACATCCCGTACGTCCATGAAGCCATGGGTCACCCTTCGCTCCGTTGGAGGTTTCGGCGGGCCAATATAGGAGAGCAGAGTGTCGCAGCGCTGGCTCTTCTCACCGGGCGTCGACGGGCTGGCCTTCGCGGGCACGGCGATCGCTTCGTTCGGGTTGGCGCAGGTGCTCCCGTCGCTCGGGGTGACCGGTGACACGCCGCCCTGGGCGTTTCTGATCTTCGTGGTGTTCATCGACGTGGCGCACGTGTGGTCGACGTTGTTCCGGGTGTACCTCGATCCCGAAGAGCGCAAGCGCAGGCCGCTGCTCTACGCAGTCGCGCCGTTGCTCGCGTACGGCCTGGGAGTCGCCGTGCACGCGCACTCCGCTGAGTTGTTCTGGCGCGTGCTCGCGTACGTGGCCGCGTGGCACTTCATTCGCCAGCAGGTGGGGTGGATGGTGCTCTACGGCCGGCGCGCGGGGAGCAGCGAGCGCGAGCTGAATTTCGATCGCGCGGCGATCTTCGCGGCGACGTTGGGGCCGGTGGTGTGGTGGCACGCGCGGCTCCCGCGAGCGTTCTGGTGGTTTCGCGAGGGCGACTTCATCGGCGGACTTCCCGAGTGGGTCGGCGACGTGGCGCTCGGGCTTCACGCGGTGGTGTTGGTGGCGTGGGTGATTCAAGCGCTGCCTCGCTTTCACCTCGGGAAAGCGCTGCTGCTCTTCGCGACGTGGCTCAGCTGGTTCGGCGGCATCGTGCTCGCACAGAGCGATCTCACCTTCACCGTGATGAACGTGGCGCTGCACGGCGTGCCGTACCTCGTGCTGCTCCATCGCTACGCGCGCGGCCGCGATGCGGAAGGCGGTTACGAAAGGTTCTCCTGGCTGCTGCGCTTCGGCGTACCCGGGTTCTTGATGACCTTGTGGGGGCTCGCGTTCCTCGAAGAGGCACTCTGGGACAAGCTGGTGTGGCACGACCACCCGATGATCTTCGGCGCGGGTGGATGGGAGCTCGAAGGAGTGGTGTTGGCGTTGGTGGTGCCGCTTCTCTCGTTGCCGCAGACCACGCACTACGTGCTCGACGGGTTCATCTGGAAGACGAAGGCGGACCCTCGACTGACGGTGCGTCTGGGTTGGGTCTCATCCGTGCGCGGTGAACCCGCTGCCGCTAAGGTCCCCGCGCCGTGAGTCGTGATCCCTCCGCCAAGCCGCTGGTGCTCTACGTCGAGGATGACGAGGACACCTTCAAGCTCGCGCAGCTGCGCTTGCAGGCGCGGTACGAGCTGATCAACGCGAGCGGCGATCGCAAGGCGATCGAGTTGTTGGGCAAGCACGGCGACGAGCTCTTCGCGGTCTTGATGGACGTGGAGCTGCAAGGCAGCCAGCTGGATGGCCTCGCGTTGACGAAGGCGATCCGCGGGCTGACTCCGAAGAATGCGCTGCCGGCGTGGGCGCAGGTGCTGCCGGCGATGCCGCACCTGCCGATCATCGTGATGACGGCGTACGTGACGAGGTACTCGGAAGCGGAAGTGAAGGCGCTCGGAGCGAATCACTTCCTCACCAAGCCGATCGACTTCATGCGGCTCAATCTCGCGCTGGCGCAGGCGAACATTCAGTCGGTGATGGCGCGGCTCGCGATGCCCGGGAAGAAGTGAGGCTCAGTTCGCTGGCCGAGCGTTCGGTGGAGATACGAACCGCTTCTGCAGCAGCTCGAGGTCGTCCACGTACGCGATGAACGACTTCACCAGCAGCTCATTCACATCGGGCAGCGTCCTCTGCGCGATCGCGAGGGTGATCAGCGGCACCACCAGCGCAACTCCCAGCGACACGACGAGCGGAACAGCGGTCCGGCCGAGGACGTAGACCGAAGCCAGCACCCCGACGAACCCGAGGCTCGAAGACACGCTGGCGATGGTCGCGGGGACGGCCCAGCTCGCCCGCGCCCGCGCCCAGGCGTTCGCCGTCTGGGCGGTGGTCGTGTGGGGACCGACCACTGGAATGAGGTCGCGCGGGTCTTCGATCTCCGCTCCATTGGCGAGCTCGATGGCCTTCACCGTCGAGTCGATCTTCGTGGCCTCACTTTTGGCGCTGCGGCTGAGGCTGAAGTGCAGTTCGTCGGTCTTCACGCCCACGACCTCGAAGGTCAGCGCGCGCTCCCGCGCCTCGAGCTCTGAGGTGACCGGAGGCAACGGACCGAGCCAAACCCGCTTGGGTGCACATCCACTCGCAACCACCACCGCAACCCAGAGCGCCCAACGCACGCGCGCGACCATACCTCCCTCTCCCTGCGAAGAGGGGTGAGGGTCGGGGTGAGGGGCGGAATTCGCATAGTCTGCACGCATGAGGTCGACGGCGTGGGGATGGTGGTGGATCGTCAGCGTCGCGGTCGTCGCGAGCTGTCGCTGTCCGAACGAGGGCGTCACTGGACTCGAACCAGCCGACGTCGTCGCAACACCCTCACACCTCTCATTCCCGGCGACCTACATCGGCCAGCGCTCGAGCAACACGATCGTGCTGACCAATCGAGGCGGCGAATCCGCGTCGCTCGATCTCTCGATCGCTCAACCATTCATCGCGCCGGTTGATCAGCTCGTCCTCACTCGAGGTCAGGCGGAATCCATCGAGCTCCACTTCGCGCCGACGAACGCGGGAAGCTCTAGCTCCGTCCTGCGAGTGGGCACCCTCGAAATTCCGGTCGAAGGCATCGGCCTCGAAATACCCGAGTGTGTCGCGCCCTCGAGCTGCGTCTCCTCGCAGTTCGACTTCGACGCCGAGCTCTGCCGCGAGACGAACGAGCCCGACGGCACCGCCTGCGCGACGACCTGCATCTCAGGCGGCTGCCTCGCAGGCGAGTGCATCGGTGGACTGAAAGGCTGCGACGACGCAGACGCGTGCACCATTGACGCCTGCAGCGAGACGAGCGGCTGCAGTCACGCCGCGCGCGTGTGCCCGACGATCGACGATCCATGCAAGGTCGCGTTCTGCGATCCCACGACGGGCTGCGGCGCCGAACCAGTGCCCGATGGAACGCTCTGCGGGCTCGACGAGTGCAGAGCGCTCCAGGTCGACGTGTGCATCGCCGGTGAGTGCGTGCAGCGCCCGCGACCCATGACGGGGCGCTGCGCAAACCGCTGGGTGCCGACCACCATCCCCAGCCGAGACGCGCCCGCGATGGCGTACGACCCGGCTCGGCGACGCGTGGTTCTCTTCGGCGGAGGACCGGCGCCCTTCGCCGATACGTGGGAATGGGACGGGCAACATTGGCTGATGCGGACTCCGGCGGCCTCGCCCTCAGCACGGGTTCACCACGCGATGGCCTGGGACCCGACGCGTCAGCGTGTGGTGCTCTTCGGAGGTCTCGACGCAAACAATCAACCCCTCGACGACACCTGGGAATGGGACGGCTCGAACTGGGTGCAACGCCGCCCAGCGACGTCTCCACCCGCACGCAGTGAGCACGCCATGGTGCTCGATGCCGCGCGACAACGCATCGTGCTGATCAGCGGGCGCTCGGCCACCGGGCTGCTGCGTGACCTCTGGGAATGGAACGGCACGACGTGGACCTCGAGGCCTGAGGGCGCAACGCCGCCAGCGCGGAGAGGGCATGCCGCTGCGTACGACTCTGACCGCCAGCGCATCGTGCTCTTCGGAGGCGAGGGCGATCCCGACTTCCTGACCGACACGTGGGAATGGGATGGCACCTCGTGGTTCGATCGATCGACGCAGCAGCCGATCTGGCTGGTGCCCTCGGCACGCGTGTCCGCCCTGATGGCCTACGACTCCGTGAGGCACCGGATGATGCTCTTCGCGGGCCGGGCCCCGGATGGAGGGCCCACCAACGACGGTTGGGAGTGGGACGGGGCGTTCTGGGCACGCGCGTACGGTTCCTCTTCGGGTGACCCCGTGCCCGGCCTCGCGGTCGACACCGATCGACAGCGCATCGTGATCTTCGCAGGCACCAGCACCTCGGAGTGGGATGGCACCGCCTGGCAGGTTCGCCAGACTGGCAGCGGGACCACGAGCGGGAGTGCCTCATTGGTCTCCGATCCCGGCCGGCGGCGCGTGCTCCTGTTCTCGAGACGCGTTCTCTCCGAGTGGAGCAGCGACTCCTGGACCTCCCTGCCTCCGAACTTGCGTGGACGGGAGCGCGTCGAGCAGGCCATGGCGTGGGACGTCGCGCGACAGCGGTTGGTCCTCTTCGGTGGTCAAGAGCCCGGCATCGTCTACGACCCCTCGCAGCTCTTCGAAGACACCGTGGAATGGGATTCGACGCAGTGGCTCGTCCGCACTCCGGCCTCACATCCGCCTGGTCGCGGAATGCACGTGATGGCTTACGACAGTGCTCGCCAGCAGGTGCTGCTCGTCGGTGGATCGGACGGCAGCCAGTGGTTCTCGGATACGTGGAGCTGGGACGGCACCACGTGGACCCTTCGCTCCTCGACGGCGCCGGCGCTCGAACAACCCTCGTTCGCATTCGATGAAGCGCGGCAGCGAGCCGTGCTGTTCGGCGAGGGAGAGACGTGGACGTGGGACGGAACGCAGTGGCAACAAGCCCAGCCACTGAGCGCACCTCCCACCGGATCGACTCACTCGATGGCCTGGGATCCTTCGAGGCAGCGTGTGCTGCTCTTCAGCGGACTCGGAGCAGAGACCTGGGAGTGGGATGGCGCGACGTGGCTGCAACGCGCTCCGCTCGTCTCGCCACCACCGAGCGACAATCACGCGATGGCGTTCGATTACGTAGGCCAGCGCATGGTGCTCTCCTCGAGCGGCGTGACCTGGCTCTTCCT
>CBIHPJ010000079.1:0-17628 GCA_966211295.1 uncultured Myxococcales bacterium
CCTTTCGAGCTCTGCTCCGTGGTCGCGCTCGCGGTCGACTCAGTGCGGCCGGTCGCGCAGCAGAAGGGCGTGGCGCTCTGGACGAACGGGCTCGAGCTCGCGGCGCCGATGCTGGGAGACGCGGCGCGCGTGCAGCAGATCGTCTCGAACGTGCTCAACAACGCGATCAGGTTCACGCCCGCGGGCGGCCGAGTGGAGATCGCGGTGAGTCCCGTCGCCAATCATCACCGCATCACGGTGCGCGACGACGGAGATGGCATCGACCCCAGCTTCCTTCCTTTCGTGTTCGATCGTTTCCGGCAGGAGGACGGCGGCACCACGCGGCGCCAGGGTGGACTGGGCCTGGGGCTCGCGATCGTGCGGCACCTGGTCGAGCTTCACGGAGGCGCCGTCAGCGTGACCAGCGATGGTCCCGGAAAGGGAGCCACGGTGGTGGTGGATCTTCCCCATCCTCAAGCGCCGGTTCCGGAGGAGAGCGGAGATCAGAGCTCCGACGCCAACGAGATCCCGCTCGGCGGAGTGCGAGTGCTGGTGCTCGAAGATCAACCCGACACCCGAGAGCTGATCACCTTCACGCTGCAGTACTTCGGCGCGCGGGTGGTGGCGGTCTCTTCGGTGCTCGAGGCGCTCGGTGAGCTCGAACGTTCACCGTCCGACCTGATCGTGAGCGACATCGCGATGCCCGGGGAGAACGGCTACTCGTTCCTGCGCAGGCTGCGCGCCACGGGCAATCGGACCCCGGCCCTGGCGCTCACGGCGCTGGCGAGCGCAGGCGATCGTGAAGAGGCGCTGCGAGTCGGGTTCGACGCGCACCTGGCCAAACCCATCGACGGCTTCGAACTGGCGAACACGCTCGCGGGGTTGTGGCGCAAAGCGCACGCGTGAATTAACGCGAGCGGCATGACCGTCTCCGCATTGTTCAACCCCGCGCGCTGGCGCGAAGTCGAAGGCTTCAAGTTCAAGGACCTCACCTTCCACCGCGCGGTGGACCAGGGCACCGTGCGCATCGCCTTCAACCGGCCCGAGGTGCGCAACGCCTTCCGCCCCCGCACCGTGGACGAGCTCTTCAAGGCCTTCGAGGCCACGCGCTTCATGACCGACGTGGGCGTGGTGCTGCTCACCGGCAACGGCCCCTCACCGAAGGACGGCGGCTGGGCGTTCTGCAGCGGCGGTGATCAGCGCATCCGCGGCAAGGACGGCTACCAGTACTCACCCGACGATAAAGATCTCGATCCCGCGGGGCTGGGGCGCCTGCACATTCTCGAGGTGCAGCGGCAGATTCGCTTCATGCCCAAGGCCGTGATCGCGGTGGTGCCGGGCTGGGCGGTGGGCGGTGGCCACTCGCTCCACGTGGTCTGCGACATGACCATCGCGAGCAAGGAGCACGCGGTCTTCAAGCAGACCGACGCTGACGTCGCGAGCTTCGACTCCGGCTACGGATCAGCGCTGCTCGCGCGCCAGGTGGGCCAGAAGCGCGCCCGTGAGATCTTCTTCGTCGGCCGCAATCACAGCGCTGATCAGGCGATGGCGATGGGCATGGTGAACGCCGTGGTGCCCCATGCGCAGCTCGAGGAGTTCGCGCTCGACTGGGCCCAGGAGATCAACACCAAGAGCCCGACCGCCATCAAGATGCTCAAGTACGGCATGAACCTGCCCGACGACGGCCTGGTGGGTCAGCAGCTCTTCGCCGGCGAAGCGACGCGTCTGGCCTACGGAACCGAGGAGGCGCGAGAAGGTCGAGAGGCATTCGTCAACAAGAGAAAGCGCGACTTCTCGAAGGTCCCCTGGAGCTACTGATCAATTTCGAGGCGATTTTGCGCCTCCAAACCGTTGTTTTCAGAGCGCGACTTCTTTTTCGAAACCCGTTTTCACTCTGACGCGGTGCGATGGGTAATGTCCGCGCCGGGCGGGACACACCTTCCCCAATCAGCAGCACTTTTCAGCCGCAAACCTGCCGCGACCACCGCGGCCTCACACTGGAGCGAACTCAGATGGGCATTCTCCTTCTTGTCATTGGCCTGGGCGTCCTGGGCTTTGGCGTTTACAACATGATGGCCGCGAAACGCGTCCTCGCCGCTCCGTTCAAGAAGACCGGCGAGCTGGCGAAGAACCCCGTGTCCGAAGATCCCAAGGGCGCGATGTCGACCGAGGGCAAGGTGATCGCCCCGAAGACGACGCTCCTCTCGCCTGCCTCGAAGCAGCCGTGCCTCGCGTACGAGCTCAAGATCGAGCGCCTCTACGAGAAGACCGAGACCACCCAGGACGGCACCAAGACGGTGAAGGGCTCTGAGACCCTCGACACCATCAAGGGCGGCGCGGTGTTCGAGCTCGACGACGGCTCGGGTCCGGTGAACATCGACGTCAGCAAGGGCGCCGACTTCGACAACTTCAAGGACGGCTTCAAGAAGGAGCTCAACGGCCACTCGGGCAGCTCGCACATTCAGTTCGGCGAGTACAAGTACGACGTCCCGGTGATCGGCTCTGACAAGGGCTGGACCACGGGCTTCAAGGCCACCGAGAAGTACGTTCCGGTCGAGGGCAGCCTCTTCGTGCTCGGCAAGATCGAAGGCAGCGCGATCGTGAAGCCGGGTTGGCGCTCGATGATGACCTCGGCCAAGGGCCGTGAGGGTCTGCTCGGTTCGCTCGAGAAGAAGAAGAAGTTCAGCTTCATCGGCGGCGGCATCGCGTCGGTCCTCTCCATTCCCCTCATGATCTTTGGGCCGAAGGCTGACCCGAACGCGATGGGCGCTTCGTGCCCCTCCGAGTTCACCGACGTCCGCCTGCGCTGCCACGCTCAGGTTCAGGAAGAGGACAACTACACCTGGACCGTCACCAAGGCCGGCAAGTACGACCTCACGGTGTACGCCCCTGCGAAGAAGGTCTCGTTCGATCCGGGCCTCACCATCACCGACTCGACGGGCGCTGAAGTGGCGAACGACGTGGGCGGCGTGGGCGGCAACGCCAGCGTGACCGTCGACGCGAAGCCGGGCACCTACAAGATCCGCGTGTACCTCGCGGACAACTTCAAGGTGAAGGGCGGCTACTCGTACGAGTTCGACATCGCGAGCCAGGGTGGCGAGGCCGCTCCCGCGGTCGCCGAGCCCCTGAACGGTGAGAAGGAGCCGAACGCTGAGGACGTCGCGGCTGCTCCTGAAGGTGACGCGCCGGCGCCTGAGGCTGCCCCGGCTGAGGCTCCGGCTCCTGCCGCGCCTGCGAAGAAGAAGAAGAAGTAAGCGAATTGAATTTCCCACGCGCCGCCGACCGGGCCGGCGCTGATGGGACAGAGGCTCGGACCGAAAGGTCCGGGCCTCTTGTTTTTTGACGGGAGTGGTACGAGGGCGTCAGTGAAGAAGCGCCGTTTCCTCATCATTCTCGTCTTGGTGGTCGTCGCGCTGATCGCGTTCTGGGCGAATGCGTCGGCTGATCGCTGCGGCACGTGGCCGCAGAACCCTCCGGGCTTGAAGCACCTCGCGCGCGGCCAGGGACTCCTCAAGGTCGGAGCGGCGAAGGCGAAGCTCGAGCCCATCTTCCCCACCACCGCCGGCGGCTACGCTCCTCCGCGCACCACCGTCGATCACGCCACGAGCCCGCTCTACGCCCGCGCGCTGGTGCTCGACGTGGGAGGGGAGCAGGTGGGGATCGTGCTGCTCGATGCGCTCCTCATTCCCCCGCAGCTGCGCGACGCGATCGGCGAGGGCCAGCCCTTCGCGACGTGGGTGATCGCCACGCACACGCACTCCGGGCCGTCGGGCTTCGATCCGCGCATGGCCTCTGAGCTCGCCGCGCTGGGCACGTACCACCCCGATGATTTCAAGGTGCTGGTGACCTCGGGGCGCGCCGCGCTGAAGGATGCGCTCGCCTCACTCGCTCCCGCGAAGCTCTCGGTCGGAGAGCGGATGACCGAGGGTGTTTCGACGGCGCGCTCGGGGAAAGAGGTCGATCGCCGGCTCACGCGCTTGCAGTTCGAGAAGCTCGAAGGTGGGCCGCTCGCCGAGGTGATCATCGCGGCCGGGCATCCCACCCTGGTCGCTCGCCGGCCCGAGGGGCTCAGTCCCGATTGGCCTGGCTTGCTCGCGGAGCGGATGGAGGCGAATGGCGGGCCGATCACGCTGGTGCTCCAGGGTGCGGCGGGCAACGCGAGCATCGATCGCGAGAAGCTCGCCACTCCCGAGGCAGCGGCGCAGAAGATGGAAGAGCTGGTGCGCGCCACTCCCGTGGGCTTGCAGCCCGAGACCATCGACGCGGCGTGGTCGGAGGCGCACGTGTCGCTCCCCAGACCGAAGGCTGATCGAGTGGTGCCTTCGTTTCTGAAAGCCGCCGCGGAGAATGCGCTGTGCGACGACGCGGAGGACATCGCGGTGCTCCACGGGCTGAAGCTCGGCGAGGCGCGATTGGTGTTCGTTCCGTTCGAGCCTTCCTTCGCCGCGGGTCAGGTGCTCGAGGAGCAGGCGAATGTGACGCGCGTGGTGTCGCTCGCGGATGGTTACGCGGGGTACGTCGAGACGGTGGAGGCGGCGCGCGCGGCGGAGGGGGAGTCGAAGCGGCAGTACTTCCCCCCGGAGTTGCTGGTGCGACTCGCGGAGGGGGCGAAGCTGGCGGGGAAGGCGATCGAGTAGCTGATCAGCCTTGGTGAAGGCGGGGTTTCTGGTTCCTCGACGGTGCTCGAACGAACAGGCCCCTCACCGCGATGCTTTCGTTCACTCGCTACGCGAATCTTCGACGTGTGGGCTGAGCGTCCAGCGGGTTGTACGCTGACGCCACAGGTCTCATCGCCTCGTCACTTCGTGACAGAAAGCCCGAAGCGAGGGCCAGTTCGCGAGGTGCACAGCGCCAGCGAACAGCTTCACCACACCCTCGAGGCGAATCACTTCACCAACGTGATCTTCGGGTTCTTCTTGCGCTGCTTGAACAGCAGCACCGTGCGGCCGAGCGTCTGCGCGACCTCACTCGCGCTCTCGTTGGCGAGCTTCTCGATCGACTCCGCGCGGCTGTCGCGATCTTCATCGGCGAGCTTCACCTTGATCAGCTCATGATCCTTCAGCGCCTGGGTCACCGCGCCGATCAGTCCCTCGGTCACGCCTTCCGCGCCGACCTGCACCACCACTCCGAGGTGATGACCCAGCGCGCGCAGCTGCCGCTTCTGCTTCCCGTTCAATGCCATGGGGTGGCCTCTACTTCTTCGAGGAGCGAACTTCACGCTGCGCGTCGATGTGCTTCGGATCGAGCGCCACGGTCTTCTTGAAGTTGGCCAGCGCGTTCTTCTCGTCGCCGTTCGCCTTCTGAATGAAGCCCATGAAGTAGTACGCGGTGGCGACGTTCGGGTTCTTCGAGATGCAATGCTGCAGGTCCTTCATGGCGACGGTGCCGGACGCCTTGCGATCGGTCGCGGAGAGGTACTTGGCGTAGCCGCGCCACGCGTAGAACTCGGCCTCATCCTCGTTGCAGGTCACCGCTTCCTCGAAGAGCTTGAGCCCCTCGGCGTACTTGCGGTTCTGCATCATGATGCGGCCCTTCTGGAACACCTCTTCGGCGCGGAGGATCTTCTCCACGTCGACCTTCGAGCCGGTGCCGCCTGCGTCGAGCTCGGCGACGTAGTCAGCGCGCAGCACCGCGTCCGAGAGCGTGCGGTTCGCCTCACCGATGAGCGCGAAGATGTCGGCCTTCGCCTTGGCGAGCGCCTCGGGAGAACCGGGCGCGACGGTGTCGGGGTGGTAGCTGCGAGCGGCCTTCAGGTACGCGATCTTCACCGCGTTCGCGTCGGCGTCGCGCTTCAAGCCGAGCACCTCGAAGTAATTCTGCTTCTTCATCTGCTCGTACTGCGCCTGCAGCTGCTTCGCGTCGGCAGGGGCGATCGCGGGAACAGGCGTGGCTTGCCCACGCGCGGCGGTCACCACCGGCGCCGCGGGCTTCATCACGGGCGGAGGTGGACGCTGCGGAGGTGCAGCCGCAGCGGGAGGCGCAGCAGGAGGCGGAGGAGCAGCGACGGGCTGCGGCCCACCAGGGTACGGCATGCCAGCCTTCGGCATTTGCACCGGGTTCCCAGGCGCGCTCGCAGGGCGAGCAGCAGCGGCGACGGCGGGCGGAGGACCGGGGACCGTGCTCCCTGCAGGGCCTGCGGGCTTCTGCTGCTGAGGGGCGGCGCCGGGAGCGCTGATCTTCGGAGGACCTCCAGGGATCGCACCACCCGGAGGTCCAGCGGGCTTCGCAGGGGCAGGCGCGGGCGCTGCAGCAGGCTTCGGAGGCGGAGGCGCAGAGGCCTTCTGCGCGGAGACGCTCACCCCGGCGAAGGACACCAGCTCGAGCGGATTCAGCATCCACGCCGTGCGGAGGATGTGGTCGCCCTCGCCGGGAAGATCGCTCACCAGCTGCGAGAGCGAGCGCACGCCATCGAAGTGATTGTGCGCGCGGGTCTCCTGCGGCGTGAGGCGAAGCTCGGTCACCGCCGCGCGGCCCGTGGCCTTCATCACCGGGAGCTCGAGCGCACGAGAGAGCCGGCGGCGCACGTCGGAGATGGGCACCTTGCGGAGCGCCTCGAGGTACACCGCCCACTTGTTGCCGAGCGGGAGAGACTTCGCCGCGGGGAAGTCTTCGTGATCGAACGTGAAGGTGCCCTGCTCCGCCGAGAGGATCTTGTGGAGCAGTGAGCCCGCGCGCTGGCCGAGGTGCTGGAACACGGCGTTCGGGTTCAAGAGGCCGAGACCGAAGAGCGCACCGAGGAGTTCTCCTCCGAAGCGGCTGGCCTGCGCCTGGGCCTGATCGAGCTGCGCCTGGGTGGCGAGCTTCTGCGCGAGCAGGAAGGTCTCCAGCGAGTCTTCGTGGTGCGTGGAGTCGAGGTACTCGGGGTTGCCCTTGCGGAAGTGCGCGACGAACTCGCGATCGCTCACCTTCAGCGTGAGGAGTCCGGTCACTTCGGAGACCGCGGCGAGATAGTAGAGCTGCTGCACCGAGGTCTCGCCCAGAGAACCCGACGCGGGGATCTGAACGTCACCCGTCGGAGGCGCAGCGCGCAGCCCTGAACCCGTGGAGCTGGTGGCGCTCTTCTGCGGCGCAGCGGCGGCTGGGGCAGCGGCCTTCACCCCCGGATTCACCCCCGGATTCACCGCGGGATTCACCGCAAGGTTCTTAGCGGGAGGCGCGCCGGGTCCTCCGGTGACTGCCGCGTTCAAGAAGTCAGCGACTGAAGGCGAGGACTTCACCGCGCCCGCGGGAGCGATGGTCGAAGGAGAAGAGCGAACGGCCGAACCGGGCGCAGTGGGATTGTTGATGAAGTCGCCGACACTCGCGGGCCGAGCGACCGCCGCGGGACGGTTTCCCTGAACCTGGCCAGGCACCATCGGACGGCCCGGCTGACCACGCGCTCCGGGACCTGCGACGGGACCACCGGGCATCGCTCCGGCCATGGCTCCGGGCGGGGGACCGGGACGAATCCCCGAGGCACTCGACATGACCGGAGGGCCCGGCACCGCACCGGCGGCAGGAGCAGCCGCGGGAGAAGCGCCGGCCGGAATCGCGGCGGGCATCACCACCTGCGACCACTGGGCGTCGAGCTCGTCGCCGGGGATCACGGTGTCGCCCCAGGTGGCCTTGGGGAAGATCATCCGCAGACCGGGCACGCGACCCGGGTACACATAGTTGATGCCGTCGGTGGAGATCTGCATCCGCCCGGCGATGACGCTGTTGTCGATCAGGAGCTCGATGCTCGGCGGGCTCAAGGGGCCGTACACCTGCCCCTTGTCGTTGCGCACCCAGACCTGGAGTTGCTGCTCGCTCATCGGCCCCCGGAAACTATCTCACGGTGAGCAAATGCACATTCGTCCATTGCGTGCGGCTTCTGTGCCCCTCAATACTGCCCGCCATGACTGTCAAAGGCATCCGCGCTGCGCTCACCCAGGCCAGGAAAGACGGCAAGGTCGACGTCGCCGAGGTGGACAAGATCGTACTGAAGGCCCGCAGCGGCTGGGGCCTGGACGTCAGCGAGCGCGCTGAGCTCGTGAAGATGGCCGACAGCTTCGACGATCCCGCGAAACAGCGGCTGCTCTCGCACCTCGCGGCGATGGGCCAGAAGAACGCATGGGTGAACGTCGAGGCGGGCGGCCTCACGTCGGTGAAGGGCCGCTACGCGAACTACTCCGTGGGCGTGCCGGGCCTCTCCGCCAAGCTCGGGCTCTTCGACAACTGCTTCTCGATGAAGGGCGCGGCGAAGGCGGACGGCCTGATGAAGGTGGCGATCGAGGGACAGAACATCTCGGTCAACGTGAAGAAGGGCGAGACCGCGGCGCAGGTGCTGGCGAAGGTAAAGGCGGCGATGCCGAAGCAGGTCTCGGGCGTGTTGCTCCAGGGCGACGTGCAGCCCTTCGACAACGTCTCGTACAAGGGCACCGCGGCGAAGTCGTCTGATCAGGCCGCGCATCTGATGCTCTACAAGCCCGAGTCGCTGGGGCTGAAGAAGGGCGAGCTCCCGCTGAAGGTGGTGGTGACTGGCTACGGCGCGTTCATGGGCATCACCGACAACCCGTCGGCGAACATGGCGCAGAAGCTGTCGGAGGCCGGAGTGAAGGGCGGCATCGTGGAGTACCGCCGCCTCGACGTGACCACCGACGCGGTCGACAATTTCATCGCCGAGATGCGCAAGTCGCCTCCCGACGTGATCCTCTCGATGGGTGTGACGCACGGGCAGGCGCAGGTCGAAGAGCGGCCCGAGAATCACCTCGGCGCGGCGCCCGACGGCAACAACACCATGATGGCGGATCGGGAGGTGCGCGCGGGTGGACCGCAGGAGCGCTCCACGGATCTGCCGGTGCAGGTCATCGACGACGCGCTCAAGCCGTTCGGCGATCAGCGCGTGGTGGGCACCAGCATCAGCGACCCGAATTACGCGCCCGACCGCAGCGCGTACCTGTGCAACTACCTCGGGTACAACCTGGCCACCGAGTTCGGGAACACTCCGAAGACCACCGCGGGCTTCATGCACATCTCGCCCGAGACGCCTTCGGACCAGATGCACGCGGTGCTCGAGGCGATCACCGCGCGGCAGCTCGACCAGCGGCGCGCCGAGACTCCGGGCAGCTGAAGCAAGAAGCGGTTAAGAGACGCGCGTGAAGACGACCGCCGCCCCTGCGAACGCGTGGGAGATCCGCATGAATTGGGGAGACCGCGCCCTCGAAGCTGAGGTGGTGGACGGTCGTGGGCGGAAGTCGCTCTCGCTCGGTGAGCGCCCTGAAGATGACTTCGTGATCGGCGGGGGCGCGCGGTTGTTGTTCACGTGGACCGAAGCGGGCCTCGACGTGACGTTCTCGACGGGCGTGGCGGGGACGGCGTCGCTCAAGGGTGATGCGCCGGTGCCGCTGGGTCAGCTGGTGGAGCGCGGAGTGGTGAAAGAAGCCGAGGCTCCTGCTTCGTTTCGCGTGACGCTGAGTGGCACTGACGCGCTGATGCTGCAGGTGAGCGGGCAGTCGATCGAAGTGCGGCAGGCGCGCGGGCGAATCTCGCGGCTGAAACTCGATGTGTGGGCCACCATGGCGTTGATCGCGGGGCTGGTGCTGCTCGCGATGTGGGTCGCCACGACGTTCATGAGGATGCAGGGGCTCAACCTGATGCCCAAGTAATCCCTCTCCCTCGGGAGAGGGTTTGGGTGAGGGCATAAACCCAAGTGACTTCCCCCTCACCCCGACCCTCTCCCGAAGGGAGAGGGAGACACCGTCATTCGCGTTGTTTGGTCTCGGCCTTCGCGTCTTCGCGCGCCTTCACCGCGGCATCCCGAACTCGCTCCACCAGATCTCGCGCGCGACCGAAGAGCTTCCCCGCGGTCTCGTTCTTCTCGGCGAGCCGATCCTGCAGCACTTCGGCGACGTCGACCGGAGCGGCCTCCCTCAGCTGTTCCTCGAGCGTGGAGAGCGTGCGCAACGGACGCGCCTTCATCGCCTCCACCAACTCGGCGGGCGACGACGCCACGCTGCGCTGCGAGTCGAGCGTCGGCGCGCTCGGATTCCACGCGGGGGGAAAGACCGCCGCCAGCCGGCAGAACATCATCGCCTCGCCGAGCGGAACACCGGTCGCAAAGGTGAACGGGAACGTCGCCAGTCGCTCGCGATCGACGAGATAGCGACCGCGCTGCACCGCGCCCGCCTCGAGCCACTGCTTCAGCTCGAAGCGACGACCGAGCTCCATCGAAGGAGACGACAGCGCCCACGCCTCGGTGCCCGCCTCGAGCCGGCTCACCAGCGCAGAGAGATGCGTGCGCTCGAGCAACTCTCCCGCCTCGAGACAACACACGTACTGCCCGCGCGCGTGGCCCAGCGCGAAGTTGGTGCGCTCCAGCGAATCACTCGCTGCGTTCCCGAAGAGCACGACCGTGAGGCCCGCCCTGCCCTTCGCGGGCTTCACCGCTTCATCGAGCCGCTGCTCGCTCAACGTGGAAACCACCAGCAGCTCCACCGGATTCTGCAGCTGCCCCGCCACCGAGCGCACCGTGCCCTCGAGCGCGCCCGCGTCATCCCCAGCAGAGACGATCACCGTGACGAGCTCCGCGGTCCGCTCGGGAGCAGAGGCCTCGGCGCCGCGCTTGGCCATCAACAGCAGACGATCGGCCGCCGCGTCGGGGTTGAGCTGCTCCAGCACCTGACGAAGCGCCGCTTCGGTATCCGCGGAGAGGCCCGAGTCTTCGTGCGGAGTCACCACCACGTCGCGGCCGCTCACCACGAAACCCGCCTGCCGCAACCACGCGCGCACGTCGGCCTCGCTCGAGGTGGGCGCCGGAGTGACTCCCAGCAGCGCGCGAATCAACACCGACGCCGAGCTCGCGTTGCCGAACGAGAGCACCAGCTCAGCCCCCGGAGCCGCCTGCCCGAGCTGCGTGAGCCCCGCGGCGCCCTCGGCGAGGAAGCCGTCGAACGCCACCACCACCTGCGGCTGAAACGCAGAGACCGCCTCGAGCGACTCGGGATCCACCAGCACGGTGCAGCCGTTCTGCTCGAGCGCCGTCTTCAGGCCCTCGTCACCCGCGAGCAGCGCCACCTTGCGGCGAAGCCCCGCGCGACGGGTCACCAGCGTGCGCAAGTCGCCGACGGTGCTCATTTGCTCGCTGACTTCCTCTTGGCGTCATCCGCCAGCGCCTTGCGGTACGTGCGGCTGAGGCCGCCCATCACCAGGTTGCGCGGGAGGAAGCGGAAGAAGAAGAACCCGAGCCGATTCATGAAGCCCTGCACCACCAGCGGCTGACGGCCCTTGAGCGCGGCGATGGCTTCGCGCGCCACCGAGTCCACCGGGGCGAGCCAACTTCGCAGCGACTCGAAACGATCGCCCGAGGTCATCTCGGTGACGATGCCGCCGGGCGCGAACACGGTCACGCTGATCGGAGTGCCCCGCAGCTCGTGCGCCAGCGCCGTGCCGAACGCGGTGAGGAACGCCTTGGTCCCCGAGTACGCCGACTGGAAGGGCACGGGCATCAGGCCGGAGAGAGAGGTCACCAGCATGATGCGCGCGTTCGCGCCGGTGGCCTGAAAGTGCCGCACCAGCTCACTCGTCACGCGCGTGGTGCTGATCACGTTGGTGCGCAGCATCGACTCGAAGACTTCCCACTCGAGCTCGTGGTGGTGACCGAAGTGCGTGACGCCCGCGTTGAGCACCACGGCGGCGAGCGGCGTGCTCTTGGCCTCCTTGAGCGCGCGTTCCACGTCTTCAGGGCGGCTCATGTCGGCCGCGACCACCTTCACCTCGACGCCCAGCGCGCGCAGCTCGACGGCGAGCGCCTCGAGGCGATCGGCACGGCGCGCGGTGATCAGCAAGTGCGCGCCCAGCTTCGCGAGCTGCTTGCTGAGCTCGAGACCAAGACCAGAGGACGCTCCGGTCACCCAGACCCACTGTCCCTTCAAGTTCATCACAGGCTCCAACGAAGCTCGGGCCGCAGCAGCCCCACACCCTCGGAGGGCGCGACGTGCAGCGCGAGGCGGAAAGGGTTCTTCACGCGCTCGCCATTTCCCGCGGCGGACGCGCACAGCTCGTAGACGCCGCCGCCGAGCCCGAGCCGCTTGAGCTCGAGGCGCGCGGTGCCGGAGCCCGAGAGCTCGCCGCCGTCGCACGAGGTGCTGAACACCAGCCGGCCATCGGCGCTCAAGACGTCGAGGCCGAATCTCACGGCGGCCTTCTCGCGCAACGACCAGTCGAGCTCGAGCGAGAGCGGGGCGTCGGCGCTGAAGGCAGCGGGGGTCGCGCCGGCGGCGTCCTTCAGGCGCACCGCCGAGACGGTGCCGACGGGCGGCGATTCTTCGACCACCGCGGCCGTGGCAGGGAGGGCAAGACCCGGCGCGGACAGAGCGGAGTGACCCGTCTTCTGCGCTTCGGCTTCAGCGGCGGCGACGGCGCGGCGGTACTCCTTCACCACGTCGGGAGCGTTGCCGTACATGCGAATGCGGCCGCCATCGATCCACGCGGCCGAGGTGCACCAGTTCTCCACCGTGCCGAGATCGTGCGTGACGAGCACGATGGTGCGGCCGCTGCGGCGGAACTCGTTCATCTTCGTCTGCGACCTGCGCGCGAAGTGCTCGTCGCCGACCGAGAGGATCTCGTCGATGATCAACACGTCGGGATCGACGTGGGTGGCGACCGCGAAGGCGAGGCGCATGAACATGCCGCTCGAATACGTGCGCACCGGCTCGTCGATGAAGTCACCGAGCTCGGCGAACTCGATGATCGCGGGCATGCGCTCCTTCACCTCGGCGCGGCTCATGCCGAGGATGATGCCGTTGATCAGAATGTTCTCGCGGCCGGTGAAATCGGGGTGAAAGCCGGCGCCCAGCTCGAGCAGCGCGCTGATGCGGCCGTTCACGTCGATGGTGCCGGTGGTGGGCGCGTAGATGCCGGTCATCAGCTTGAGCAGGGTGCTCTTGCCCGAGCCGTTGCGGCCGATGATCCCCACCGTCGATCCCCTGGGAATGCGGAGATCGACGCCCTTGAGCGCCTCGATGTGCGTGGGGGGCTCGATCAGGCGGCGCTGCAGCTTGAGCAAGCGCACCAACTCGGTCTTGAAGGTGGTCGACTCGTTGCGCTTCGACGTCTTCTTGAACGACTTGAAGACGTTGTTGATCACGATCGCGTCGGTGGCCGCGGTCTTCGAGTTGGCCGTGGTGCCGAGTGACGAGCTCGCCTGGGTGGTGAGGGCGCTCGTCACACCAGCTCCGCGAACTCTTCACGACGACGCTCGAAGACCGTGGTCGAGATCAACATCACCACGAGCGAGATGGCGGCCACGCTCAAGAGCGGCTGCCAACTGGGAATCCGCTGCTCGTAGAAGATGTCGCGCCACGAGCTGATCACCGACGCCATCGGGTTGAAGTGGAGGAGCAGCTGCTGCGACTCCTCCTTCGACATCGTGCCCAGCGCCGGCACGGACTTGAGGTCCCACAGCACGGGCGTGAGGAAGAACGCCATCTGCACGAGGTTGCCCACGATGTGCTGCAGGTCGCGGAAGGCCACGTTGAGCGCCGCGAAGAAGTACGTGAGCGCGAGCGTGAAGAAGGTCTGCACCAACAAGACCGGAATCAGGAACACGATGTGCCAGCTGGGAACCACGCCGAACCCCAGGCCCAGCACCACCAGCAGCGGCACCGAGAGCACGAAGTTGATCAGGTTCGTGAGCACCACCGTCGCGGGCAGGACCTGCGCGGGGAAGCGCACCTTGGTGAGGAGATCACGGCGATCGCTGATCGAGGTGGTGCCGGCCATCACCGAGGTGGCGAAGTAGATCCACGGGAGGAGGCCGGTGAAGAGGTAGTACGCGTAGTTCGATACCGAGTTGTGCATCACCACGCCGAACACCAGGGCGTAGACGAGCATGTTCAGGGTGGGGTTCAGGAACGTCCACAGGAAGCCGAGCACCGAGGCCCGGTAGCGCGCCTTCAGCTCACGCATGGAGAGCGCGAGCAGGAGGGCGCGGTACTGGTACAGCTCGGAGAGGTTCCGGATCACGGCGCGGTGCACTTACCACGCGGCGCCGCCCTGTCTTGGTCGATCAGGTCTTGGTCAATCCGGCAGGTTAGAACTGCCCCGAAACGACCATTCCACCGGGCGCGGGAGACACCGACATCGAGACCACGCCGGTCTTCTGGCGGTAGGCCTCGTACTTGCCCGGGGGATCACCGACGACAAAGAACACAGTCGCGGCGATACCGCCGGCTGCCGCGGCGCCGAGCCCGATCCACGAGACGGTCTGCATCAGCTCGATCTGCGACTTGAGCTGGTTGGCCTTGTCGCGGTTCGTCTCGTTGCCACCCGCCAGCTCCGCTCGGTATCTCGCAAACGTATCGGGAGTGCCCGACTCGCCGTAGATCGAGTTGGCCGCGAGGTTGCCACCGATGAACGCGCCCACGCCCGCCACCGCGACACCAGTGGAGACCCACGCGAGCACGCGGAAGCGCTTCGCCTTCGCCTCGTAGGCCTCGGCCATGTCGGGGCTGGGCACCAGGCGCACGAATTCATCGGAGACCTGATCAGGCGAGATGCGCACTTCCTTGCGGACCTGGGTGAAGCCTTCCTTCTCCACGCTGAGCAGGTGCGGGCCCGCGGCGATCGCCACGCGCGATTGCAGCGGCGTGGTGCCGACCTGCGTGTCGTCGATCTTCACCGCTGCGCCCGTCTCGGAGGAGCCGACCACCAGCGAGCCCTGGCGGCCCTCGAGGAGCTTGCCCACCAGCTTGAGGGTGCCGGGCGCCACTTCCTGCAGCAGCTTCTCTTCACCCTTCGCCTCGATGCGCACCGACGAGAGCGGAGACGCGGAGCCAGACTTCATCAGCGTGAGCATCAACACGTACTTCGAGTCTTTGGGTCCTCCGCTGCGCACGAGCTTGCCGGTGACGAGGTACTCGAAGGAGGTGAGCTCCTCGAGGGAATTGCCCGAGCAGTTCTCGCAGCCCATCAGCGCGCGCTGGCGCTCCACGCCGAGGATGACGCGCGTGGTCTCGGCGGTGGTGATCTTGAAGAGCTGCAGCCGCTCGAGCTCGTGCGAGACGAGACCCGAGGTGGCGGAGGCGATCTCCGGCGGTGCTCCTTCGATCGCGAAGTCCATCACTGCGAGGCCGGGAAGGTTCTCCGCGGCGAGGAGCAGCAGCAGGGCTGAGGAGATCATTCGCCGCGAAGTGCAGCCCGAATGATGAAGGACTTCAAGCCTTAGAAGCAGCGGCCGGTGACCGTGATCTCGTCACGATCGTGGTACAGCTGGCGCATCCGCAGGTCCTTCCAGCCGCCTTCTTCGAGGGCGTGTTTCACCCGGAGGAGCGTGGGGAGCTTGTCCTTCATCGGCAGCTTGATGTTCGCCACCAATTGCTGAGCAGAGCGACGGCGCGCCCACTTGCCGAGCAGCTGCGCGACCTCGAGCGGACGCCACGCCATGTCGCAGAAGAGCCAATCAGCGGGCTCTTCGGGAGTGAACTCGAAGGCGCTCTCCTGAAAGTGCCGCACGCGCGACATCTTGAGCACGTCGGGCGCGAGCTTCGCGGGATCGACGCTCCACACGCGCGCGCCCAGCTCCGCCAGTCGGCGCGTCCAGCCACCGGGTGCGCTGCCCAGGTCGACGCAGATCTCGCCCTTGCCCGGAGAGACGCCGACCCAGTCGAGCGCTTCGTCGAGCTTCATCGCGGCGCGCGAAGGCGCTTCGCTGGTGCGCTTCATGCGAGCGCGGCCACCCGCCGAGAGCGACATCGCTTCTCTCGCGCGCACGCGGCCCACCACTCCCACTCCGGGGCCGATCAACACGACCTGGCCGAGCCACGCCCCCAGCTCGCTCGCCTTCCACGGCGTCTCGGGATCGGTGAGACCTTCTTCGCTGCGAATGGCGGCAATCGTGTCGGCCCACGCGGTCGCTTCTCCCGCGCGCGCGTTGGCGACGTCGGTGTCGGGAACCCAGACCTGCACCTTGGTCGGCTCATCGGGGAGCGCGGCCGCGGCATCAGCCGGACTGCGCACCACTTCGGTCACCAGGAAGCCCATGCGGGCGAAGGTCGGCGGGCGCGGGAGCGGGTTCTCGCCCGTGAAGGGCTGCGAGGCGATCAGCGCGGGCCCGAGGAGAATGGGGTTTTTCTTTCCCCAACCGAGCTCTTCGTAGAGCTGCGCTTCGAAGCCAGCGCGGCAGGTCCACAGCCAGTGACCGGGCTCGGGGACGAGCGTCACCGCCGGCATGGAGGGGATCTTCACGCGCTTCGGCGCTTCGAACTTCGCGGCCGAGTGCTGTTGCTTTCGCTGTTCCGGCGAGGCGTGCCATTCGTTGCGCGACTTGCGCTCCCGCTGATTCCCCTTTCGCATGACGGACTCGGTACCACGCCCGCCCCCTCATTGCTCACGTCCCGATTCAGACGCCCACTTTCACGCTCCGCTTGCCGAAGCGTGCACTGATCTCAAGGTCGCCACCGAGTGCCTTCACCCACTCCCGGAGAATCGAAACGCTCGGGTTGGGACTGTGCTCGATCTTGGAGATGGCGCCCTGACTGAGCTTCATCCGTTCGGCGAGCTGCGCCTGCGAGACGTTGCACGCCTCACGAAGGCGTTTGAGCGCGAGCTCTGAGGACTGCTGCGTTCGCTCGCCAGAACGAAGGAGGTGCTCGATGCGCGCAAGCGCCTCCTTTTCGTCGTCGAAGAATTCATCTGGCCCGTCGCCGAAGCCGTCGCTGGGGAGCGAGGAGATGCCGAAGCCCATCGACGCTTTCCATTCGACCGTGAGGGCGTGGCGCGCGAAGCGCGCGTCGAGCCACCACGATCCACCACCGTGCTCGGGGCGGTCCAACTCAAGCTTCGCCTCGGGAAGCCGCTTCTGCAGGGCGGCAAGAAACAGCTCCATGGTGGTCATCGTCAGCTCTTTTCAGGAGTCGAAGACTCTCCGGCCGTCGCCTCCGGGTTTGTCGAGCACAACCTGCTTCGTGGAGACCTCTTCGATGCGGATCGCACCATTGTCGCGAACGAAGGTGTTGTGCCCTTTGTTTCTGTACCGGGCGACGCCTGGATGATCAGGTACCGAGCGGCGATTGTCGTCGAGCGGTGGGCCCATTCGCTCTTCATCGGCTGGGCAGTGTTCCTCTTCAATTGCGTTGAGAACAGAGGCGATCTGACCGAGCGCTTCGGCTTCGGTGTTCGCAACGGCGTGGTGTTCGAGACGGTGCAGAAACTCCTGCAGCCGAAGTGTTTTCAGCATGTGACCTCGGGGCACGGCTATCGAAAGAAACGGTCATAAGGCTGCCCTCTGGTCAGGTCGTAAGAGCTATATTCCAAACTGGAATTCAGGTGTCAAGTCGATGCCGAAACCACGACCCGCTGATCCGGCAGGATCAGCGTGACTTCCGCAAAAGCTGTGGCACCTTAGGAACTGCATGCGGGTCGTACTTCTCCTCACCGTCGGAATTCCGGTGTTCGCGGCGCAGCTCGTCGCGTACGCGCTTCCTCGTGTCGAGGGGACCCCGTTCACGTTGCTCCGCCGGGTCGCTGAGACGACGGAACGCAAAGACGTGGAAGTGAAGGTGGTGCACCCCGCGCGGCCTGTGCCGCCGGAGTTCGCTTTCACCCTTCCCACTGATGATGGCTTCGTCGCGGCTGCTGAACCGGAAGGTTCGACCTCTCGCGCGCTGCTCTTCGTGAAGCACGTTCGCTACC
>CBIHPJ010000080.1:0-17614 GCA_966211295.1 uncultured Myxococcales bacterium
CCCGGCCCTCTCCCCGCTCCGCAGGGAGAGGGAGGCAGACTCATGCTAACGAAGACCTCGTGAACTCCTTTCGCGGGAAGCGTGCGGTTGTCTTCGGCGGTGCAGGTTTCCTCGGCTCGCATCTGTGTGAGCGCCTTCTCAACGACGGCGCCGATCGCGTGATCGCGGTCGACAACCTCGTCACCGGCAACCTGAAGAACCTCGACGACGTGAAGGCCAACGCGCGCTTCGACCTGCTCCAGCACGACGTCTGCCTGCCCGTCCCCGTCACCGGCCCCGTCGACTACGTCTTCAACCTCGCCTCCCCCGCCTCTCCGAAAGACTACGAGGTGCTCTGGCTCGAGACCCTGCGCGTGGGCAGCCTCGGCACCCAGCACGCGCTCGAGCTCGCGCAGGACAAGAAGGCCGTGATGCTCCAGGCCTCCACCTCCGAGATCTACGGCGACCCGCTCGTGCACCCGCAGGTCGAGAGCTACTTCGGCAACGTCGACTCCACCGGCCCGCGCGCCGTGTACGACGAGGCCAAGCGCTACGGAGAGGCCATCGTTCAGGCCTTCCGCCGCAAGCGCGCCGTCTCCACCCGCATCGTGCGCATCTTCAACACCTACGGCCCGCGCATGCGCCTCAACGACGGCCGCGTGGTCCCTCAGTTCGTCGCGCAGGCGCTCCGCGGCGAAGACTTCACGCTCTACGGAGATGGCTCGCAGACCCGCAGCTTCTGCTTCGTCGCAGATCTCGTCGACGGACTGTGCCGCCTCGCGCTCTCCAGCGAGATGGATCCCGTGAACATCGGCAACCCGCGCGAGCAGACCATCAAAGAGTTCGCTGAAGCGGTGAAGAAGGCCGCGGGCGGTGGCGGGAAGATCGTCTTCGAGCCCCTCCCTCCAGGAGACCCGAAGCAGCGCAAGCCCGACATCACCCGCGCCAGGTCCATCCTCGGGTGGGAGCCGAAGGTGCCCCTCGAGGTCGGACTCCCCAAGACAATCGAGTACTTCCGCGGCGTGATCTGAAGATGTCAGTGCTGCGTGCGACAACTCGCAGCATGGACAATCAAGAGTTGGACGACCTCGTCACTCGCCTCTATCGGGCCGCGATGTCGATCTCGGATCCCGGGTGGCAGGAGTTGTTGAAGAACGCTGCGTTCTCGCTCTCGGGTGCGAGGGATCAGTCTTCGATCATTTCTGCGCTCGCGCTCACGGACACCGTGCTCGTGCTCGCGGAGACCGGGAAGCACCTGGGTCACGCTGTCTGTCGCGCGCTTCGCCAGAACTTGAGGGCAACCCTCAAACCGGAAGCACGCGAAGTACGCCCCTCTCCCCTGCCCCTCTCCCCGCTCCGCAGGGAGAGGGAGTCATTAATCGAATAGCGCGTCGACGAACTCCTTGGGGTCGAAGGGCCGTAGATCGGCCACCTTCTCGCCCACGCCCACCCACGCCACCGGCACCTTCATCTCGTCGCAGATGCCGATGATCACGCCGCCCTTCGCGGTGCCATCGAGCTTCGTGAGCGCGATCGACGTCACGCCCACCGCGTCGTGGAACTGCCGGGCCTGCATGATCGCGTTCTGACCGTTGGTCGAGTCGAGCACCAGCAGCACCTCGTGCGGCGCGCCCGGCATCGCCTTCTCGATCACCCGCTTCACCTTCTTCAACTCCTCCATCAGGTTCGCCTTGGTGTGCAGCCGCCCCGCGGTATCCGCGATCACCAGGTCCACCTTCCGCTCCACGCCCTGCTTCACCGCGTCGAACACCACCGACGCCGGATCCGCCTCCTCCTTGCCCTTCACCAGCTCGGCTCCCGCCCGCTCCGCCCACACGTCGAGCTGCTCCGCGGCCGCTGCACGGAAGGTATCGCCCGCGCCCAGGAGCACCTTCTTCCCCTGCGCGCTCGCCTTCGCCGCCAGCTTGCCGATGGTGGTCGTCTTCCCCGCGCCGTTCACGCCCACGACCATGATCACGTAGGGACTCGCGCTCCCGCTGAGCGAATGGTTCGCCTTCAAGGTGACGATCTTCTGCACCTCCTCGCGAATCACCGCCTTCAACTCCGCCGACCCGAGCGACTTCGACTTCGCCTGATCGCGCGCGTGCTCCACCAGCCGCGACGCCGTCTTCACGCCGATGTCCGCGGTGAAGAGCACTTCCTCCAGCTCCGCGAGCACGCTCTCGTCCACCGGCTTGGGCGCGCCACCGAACAGGCCCGCCAGCCGCGACATGAAGCCTTCGCGCTTGGTCTTCGCCAGCCCCGCGGCAAGCGTCTGCCCTGCCTCCGCCTCGATCTTCTTCTGCGCCGCTGCCTTCGCCTCGGCCTCGAGCCGCGCCTTCTCTTCTGCCTGGCGCTTCTCCTCTTCAGCCGCCAGCCGCGCCGACTCTTCGCGCTCGCGCGCCCTGCGATCCTTCGCCTCGGCCTCGGCGGCCTTCTCGGCGCGATACGCGTCACGCTTGGCGGCCTCGATCTGCTCCTGCGCCTTCTTCTGCGCGGCCTCGATCTCCGCCTTCGTCGCGGCCGTCGCTTCGGCCTTCTTCGCGTCGAGCTCGGCGATCTGCTTCTTGAGATCTTCCGCCTGCTGACGAAGCGCCTCGGCCTCGGCCTTTTTCTTCGCCTCCAGCTCGGAAGGAGGCAGCGTGACCTTCGCCAGCTCGCCTTCGCGCGACGGCTCCTCGAGCTGCTCGCCCGTCTCCTGCTCGAGCTGCTTCAGCTCTTCTTCAGTCTCAGGCTCGCGCTTCTTCTTCCGAGCCATCGCGTAGATGGCCAGCGCGATCCCCAACGCGAAGAGGACGAACCAGAAGATCGTCGCCGGATCCATCGCCCCCGCATCAGGAGGCACGGGCACCGGCGCGGGCGTGGGCGTTTGCCCTGCTACGAATTCGAAGACCGAGATCATTGCGGCTGAGTGACTGGAAATTTGGCGACGAACAGGCGGTCGCGCCCGTCATTCGGCACCTGATCCTTGTTCACGATCGGCAGGCGCTGATCAGACTGCGGATCCCAGAAGCCGAGCACCAGCGAGAGCCCACGCACCGGCATCCCCGCGGGGATCGGAATGTCGAACACGTCCTGCACCACCTCACCGACCTGCCACTGCGAAGTCGGCTTCGAGCGCGGCGCGTGATCGGCGTTCAGACGATCGACGCGGCCGTCCACGTCCTCGACGTGCACGAAGATCATGTAGTCCTTGTCGAGCTTCGCGAGGACCTTGAAGTTCGCCATCACGCGCACCGGCTGACCGGTCTCACCTCGCCCCGGGCTCACGATCACCGAGCTCAGCTCGATCGAGTTGCCGAAGTTCGCGCCACTGCGGAACTCCTGCGGAGGAGCCGGGGGAAGCCGCGGCGCGGCGCCCTGCGTTCCTTCCTTGGTCGGGGCCTCCACGATGCACGCGGAGAGCGAGAGCAACGACAACATGACCCAGTGGCGCATGCGGCGGCTTGTAGCGCCCGTCTGCGCTGATGCAACGAGGATCGAGCGGCAGCCCCTCTCCCCGGCCCTCTCCCCGCTGTCGCAGGGAGAGGGAGAAAAAGTCGGAGTCGCCCTGTAAGCCGGGTTCTGTTCCCGAGTTGCCCCGGGCGGCGAACATTCATCCAGGGTCGTCGTTGCCGACGCCCTCGTACGACTATTTAGCGAGCAGACCCGGGAGCGTCGGGCGGGCAACCCTTGCCTCAATCTCTTTCGAGAAGGAGACGCTCCCCTATTGGCTCTTGCTCCGGGTGGGGTTTGCCTTGCCGCCCCTGTCACCAGGAGCGCGGTGCGCTCTTACCGCACCTTTTCACCCTTACCTCCGTGCCCCTTGCGAGACCCGAAGGCGGTTCTTTTCTGTGGCACTTTCCTGCAGCTCACGCCGACTGGCCGTTAACCAGCACCCTGCCCTGTGGAGCCCGGACTTTCCTCCCGTCAGCCCGTCCTGCACTGACCGGCGTTCACCCGGACGACTCCGACCACTTTCGTGCGTAACACACGGCCGGTCGACGAGGTGACTGACGTGAAGAACAGCTGTCCTGAAGCTCACTTGGTCAGGCGTGCAGCGGAGTGTACGGCCGGCCCTTCGAGGACGGAGGCAAGAGCCGCTTCAACATCACCGCCATCGCGAAGCGATTGAGGCCATTCATCATCAAGCTGATCCCGACCCAGACGCCGAGGAAGGCCACGGTGCCCACGGGCCACGCGTAGATGATGAAGACGCCAGCCGCGATGGAAACGACGCCATCGAAGAAGTGCCAGCCCCAGAAGTGCGTGCCGCGCAGCTCCCACGAGAGCATCAGCTGCATCGCCCCGCGAATGATCACCATCGTCCCGAGCCAGAAGGCCAGCACGAGCATTCCTGCCGCAGGCCGCATCAGCACGAACGCGCCCGTCACGAAGCCCGCCAGCGCGATCACGAAGCGCCAGAACGAGCCCCGTTCCGAGCGGAGCTGCCAGGCGAAGGCCAGCTCGAGCACCCCCGCGGTGATCGCCGTGAAGCCAAAGACCAGCGCGATGGCCAGCGCTCCCGTCATGGGCATCGCGAGGGCGAATACACCCGCGAAGAAGATTCCGGCGGCGACGGCGATCGACCAGTTGGCGCTGCGGCGCAGCGCCTCCTCGGGATTTCGGATGCTCTGCTCCATCATGACCGACTCCTTTGGGTCCTTTGCGCGAAGGGGTAACTGCGCGACACGGGCAGTGCCGCGCCTCCACTGGGCCGTGCGGGGAGCGCGCCTCCGCTGCACACTTGGGTCAGGAGGTGCCTCATGGACTTCTTGCGATTGCCACATGAAGGCTGGCGCGAGTTCTTCGATGGAATGAACACGGTGATGGGCGGAAAGCAGGTGGAGATCGACGTGATGGGCCTCGATCTCGGCGATGTGATTCAAGCCGAGTGGGTGCCCCTCAACGGCATCACCTACGAGCCGCGCGAGGACAATCTCTTCGTCTACGCAGGACCGCAGGGCTCGTCGCTCGAGCACGTGATCTCGCATCCGAAGGAGATCTCGGTCGAGTTCGGTGAAGAAGGAGTCAACCGCGTGGTGGTGGCCGACGACGCAGGCCACCAGCAGTTCCTGCGGCTGCGCTCACCGCTCGCGTTACCCACGAGCACGACGAACGCGATTCACTGAGCTGATTCACTGAGCTGATTCACTGAGCTGATTCACTGAGCTCAGTTACATGCGCTCTTCGATCGCCTTGTTCGACATCTCGTCTGCCGCGCGGTTCATCTCACGCGGCACGTGCACGAGCTTCACGCGCTCGAACTCGTTGAGCACCTTGAGCGCCTCTTCGTAGAGCGGACGCAGGCTGGGCGACTTCACCTGGTAGCGACCACCGAGCTGACGAATCATCAGCTCGGAGTCAGCGAATACTTCCACTTCGCGCACGCCGAGTTCACGGGCCCGGCGAAGACCGAGGAGCAGCCCCTGGTACTCGGCGTAGTTGTTCGTCTGGTGACCGAGGAATTTTCCGAGCCGATCGACGACCTGGCCCGAGGGCTCGACGAGCACCGCTCCCGCTCCTGCAGGACCGGGATTTCCGCGCGCCGCGCCATCTGAATAGAGGCGCAGCCGAATGTATGAAGGGGCCTGCTCTTCTTCGGCCTCGCTCCCCTCGAGCAGCGCGACCGCTTTCTCCAGCGCGCGCTGAAGCCGGGTGCGATCGAGCTGGGGGAAGGCGCCGAGCGTGGCGACCAGCGGCTCTTCGCGGGCGATGAAGCGAAGCACCGCGGCCTGGAGCGCGCGGCCCGTCAACGCCTTCGAGCTCTTTGTGACCATTTGGGTCTGCCCTCACCCGAACCCTCTCCCGAAGGGAGAGGGAGACAGCGACTTCACTGCTTCACGTCTTGGCGACGGGAGCCTCGAGCGTCTCAGCCGCGTAGATGATGCGCGTGCACGACGGGCAGGTGTCGATGCCCTTCGAGGCGACCAGCGTGTTGAAGCGCTGCGGGGGAATGTTCATGCGGCAACCGGAGCAGGTGCCGGGGTGATTCACGGGCACCAGCGCGGGCATGCGCTTCTTGCGAACCACGTCGTACTGACGCAGCAGCGTCGCATCGACGCCCTTGGCCGCAGCCTCGCGCTGAGCGTCGACCACCTTCACCTGAGCCTCGACCTCGCTGAGCTTGGCGCGGAGGGCGGCGATGCGGTCGACGAGATCCTTCGTCTTCCCGGTGAACTCGCCTTCCTTCGTCTTCACCACCTCGCGCTGAACGATCGCCTGGCGGCCGAGCTCCTGGACCTCTTCGGCCATGGTGAGCTGACCCTTCTTGGCGATGTCGATCTCGCGAGCGAGCGCGGAGTACTCACGCGTGGAGCGCTGCTCGGTGAGCCGCCCTTCCCACTTGCGGACCTTGTCCTTGTCCTCGGTGATGGTCTGCTCGAGCGTGCGCTTCTGGCTCTCGAGCTGCTCGAGCTTGGTGCGCTCGGCGTCCACTGCGGCCTTCGCTGTGTTCAGCTGCTTTTCCAGCTCCGACATCTCACGAGGGTAGACCTCAGCGTTCTTTTTCAGAGCCGCGATATCGAGGTCGACCTTCTGCAACGCCGCGAGAGCCAGCAGTTTGTCCCGCAAAACTTCCTCCAACGTGAAAGACCTGAAGATTGCCCATCGCTGATCAAGCTTGGCGATCCAACACCTTCCGCTGCGACCGCCCCTCTTCTTGGGTCGCTTCGCCTCCGTGACGGACTTGTCAGACTTCGCGGTTCAGGAACGACACCAGCGCGGCTGAGGGGAGACGCGAAGGCCGCGGAAATCGAATCTCTCCCTCGGTCGTTGAACGCTGGGGCCGGCTGGCAAGCACATTGCTGATGAACGCTGGGACGCAGTCGAGCAGGGGGAAAAACCATGGGACGCAACAAGCCACGCCCTGCGCCAAAGCCGCAGGGGGAACAGCAGCTGAGCAACGCCGCGTGGGCGCAGATCGTCAAGACGATCCGCGAGCTCTCGCGTTGAACCTGCGTTGAAGCAGGGCTGAAACGAAAACAGCCGCGCCCGTTCCCAAAGAGAACGAGGCGCGGCAGTTCACCGGTAGAACGGCGAGTAGAAGCCGACCTTCTAAATTACGGCTCCTCGTCCTCTTCGACTTCCTCTTCCTCAACCTCGACGTCCTCCGACTCTTCCTTCTCGGTCGGC
This sequence comes from uncultured Myxococcales bacterium, assembly GCA_966211295.1. Taxonomy (GTDB): domain Bacteria; phylum Myxococcota; class Myxococcia; order Myxococcales; family Myxococcaceae; genus Archangium_A. The sequence goes on from CBIHPJ010000080.1 coordinate 7,093, forward strand.
TCGACCGCCTCGATGATCTTGGGGACGGCCGAGAGGCGGCTGCGACGGCCCTCGGGCTTGGAAGTCGCCTCGCGCTGATCAGCCCCGCACTTCGGGCAGATCGGATCGGGCTTCTTCAGGTCGTAGAACTTCGCTCCACACTTGAAACAGACGTGCTTGGTGCCGAGATCCTTAGCGGGCATGGGCCGCGCGACTTAGTGGCGGCGAGTTTCCAAGTCAACGCTTCACCGGCTAACCTCGTCGGGTCATTCAGAAATTGGGCGCAAAGTTGGCGCCCAGGTCTCATCGAGCATCATCGAGAAGAAGGGCCGGCAGTCTCCTGTGAACGTTACCTGCGACAAGTGCGGCAAGCGGTATGTCATCTCCGACGACAAGGTCGCGGGGAAGACCTCCGTCAAGATTCGCTGCAAACAGTGCCAGAACCTGATCTCGGTGGCGGTGAGCGCGCCTGTCGCTGCTCCTCCGCAGGTCAAAGAAGTGAAGCCCGCCGCCGCCGCGCAAAAGCAGAGCGGCGGAGTGGTGCCGCAGCAGCGCAGCCCCTGGGAAGAGGAGTCGACGCGCGCGATGCCGCCGCTCGACACCACCGCGCAGTGGTTCGCGATGCTGGGTGGCAAGCAGCAGGGCCCCTTCGATCTCGCCGAGCTGCAGCGCCGGGTGGAAGCCGGCGAGGTGACGCTCCGCACCTATATCTGGAAGGCCGGCATGGCCGACTGGAAGCGCTCGGCCGACGTGCCCGAGGTGAGCCCGATCTTCGCCGGGGTGAGCGCGCCGCCCGCTGCGCCCCCGGCACGCATTCCCACCAAGACCCAGGCCGGAGGGTTCGCCAACCCCGTGCAGCGCGACGTCGCGGTGGCGAACGAAGTGCCTTCCCCGGAGCACACCAACCGGCCGAGCGCGCAGAGCGGCGCTGGTGCGGTGGTGGCCCAGCCGCGCGCGTCTTCGCAGCACTCCCAGCAGCCGCTCAACGATCTCTTCGGTGACGTGAGCGGGCTGCACGATCTCCCCAGGAAGAGCGCGTCTGAGCCCGCGCAGGAGCCGACCGCCGATCTCGCTGCCCTCCACGCGAGCGCGCCCGTGGATCCCTTCGCGGCGCTGAGCGATGGCGATGGGAAAGAGGCTCCGCCTCCCGGAGAGGCCACGCGGTTCTTCATCGCGCAGGCCGGCGTGAACAAGCGCAACCCGCCGTGGAAGATCGCTCTCTTCGTGGTGGCCTTCGTGGTCGCGCCGCTGGTGCTGATCTACATCCTCAACACCTTCGAGATCGTGAAGCTGCCCACGGTCACCGTCACCAACGAGAAGGGCGAAGAGGTGCAGGAGAGCTTCTTCTCCGCCGGTGGTGCCGCGGGCTTGAAGGACCTGCTCACCGGCGACGCGAAGAAGAAGAAGGCCGAGGCCGAGAAGCTGCGCCAGGAGCGTGAGGCTGCTGCGCTCGCCGCCGCTGCGAAGGCGAAGGCCGGAACGAACACGCCGAAGGTCGACGAGCCCGAGGTGGTCACGCCCAAGCCGCAGGATCCGAACCTCGCTGCGTTCTACGAGCAGGACGATCGCAAGACGCGCGTGCCCAAGGTGCGCGGGGGTGGCGAAGAGAACTCCGGGAGCACTGCGGTGAACAGCGCGGGTCTCTCGCCCGAGGCCGTGAGCAAGGTGGTCGCCGACAAGTCGAAGGCGTTCCAGACCTGCATCGACAACGCGCTCCGCCGCAACCCGAACCTCTCGGTCGGCAACATCACGGTCATCTTGAACGTCGGTCCTTCGGGCGCGGTGAAGTCCGCGGGTGTCGAGCCGAAGAAGCACGAAACCACCGAGTGGGGCCAATGCATGATGAGCACGGGCAAGCGCATCGTGTTCCCGGGCTCCGACGCCGAGACGCAGGTGGAGTTGCCGTTCAAAGTCGGCGTCGCTGTGGCGCCGTAGTTCGCCCCTCACCCCGACCCTCTCCCCGCTCCGCAGGGAGAGGGAGAACATCGTTGCATCGACTACCGTTCCCGCCGATTCTGCGGCCCGCATGTATCTCGGCCGCGTCATCGGAACCGTCGTCGCCACCCGCCGCGTCCCCGGCCTCGAAGGCGCGCGTTTCCTCGTGGTGCAGCCGCTCGATCACCACCAGAAGCCCTCTGGCCCCGTGGAGGTCGCGGTGGATCGCGCCTCGGCGAGTCCCGGCACCCTGGTGATGCTCGAGGGCAGCCGTGAGGCCGCGCTCGCGTGCGACCCCTGGTTCGTCCCGGTGGACTCCGCGATCGTCGGGCTGGTCGACGAGGTGGACACGTGAACCTCTGTAAGGTGCTCGGCACCGTGGTCGCCACCGAGAAGCTCGCCGCGTTCGAGGGCCGGAAGATCCTCGTGGTGCAGCCGCTCGACGAGAAGCAGCAGCCGCTCGGGAAGAGCTTCCTCGCGATCGACAACATCTCCTCGGCCGGCAAAGGCGACCTCGTGCTGGTGATGAACGAGGGCGGCGGCGTGCGCCAGGTGCTGCAGGACAAGACCGCTCCGATTCGTGCGCTGATCGTCGGCGTGGTCGACGCGGTCGACGTGCCGAAGTCGGCTTGAGCTCACGATGCCTGTCGCGCCGCTCCCGAAGATCCGCTCAGAGCTGGTCGCCACCTCGCGGCGATTGCACCAGATGGGCTGGGTCGCGAATCACGACGGCAACATCTCGCTGCGGCTCACCGGCAAGCGACTGCTGATCACGCCCACCGCGTACTCGAAGCTCGACGTCGATGACTCTTCACTGATCATCGTGGACTCCGACGGCAAGGTGCTCGAGGGACGGAAGAAGCCGTTCTCCGAGTTGGAGCTGCACCTCGCGGCGTATCGCGCGCGCCCTGAAGTCGAAGTGGTGATCCACGCGCACCCGCCGTGCGCCACGGCGTTCGGTCTGGTGGGCCTCGAGCTCTCGCCTGTCGCGATGCCGGAGATCGTGGTCTCGCTCGGCGACAAGATTCCCACGGTGCCGCGCGCCATGCCGAAGACTCCTGAAGCCGTGAAGGGAGTGGAGGCCGCTGCTTCGCAAGTCGACGCGATGCTGCTCGCGGGAAATGGCGCGCTCACGCTCGGCGCCGATCTGAATCAGGCGCTGCTCCGCATGGAGTTGGTGGAGCACTACGCGAAGATCCTCACCGCTGCGCGGCAGCTGGGTCAGGTCACCCCGCTCGCTGATGGCGATGTCGCGAAGCTGCTCGAGGCGCGGAAGAAAGCCGGGCTCGGTCCCAAGAAGACCAGCTGAGTTTCTGATCACCCGCCTGGGTGTCACCCGATCGAGGTACGGAGCCCCGCAAAAGAGAAACGGGTCGACCCGTCCTGGCGAGTCGACCCGTTCGGTACTGCACTTCCTAAAGACTGCGACTCTGGACGGGCGCGAACGCCGGAGGGTGCAATTCGTCTTTCGGTGGCGAGGACCACCCCCGCACATGGGCCCGAAAGTTCCTGGGAGTATCCGGCGCTCCCACCCGCCCAGAGCTGATTCGGTTCGAAGAACAGCGCGTCGCGAGACCTATTTCCGCGACATTTTCGAAAACTAAATTCTTCAGCCGTGTTTCTTGGGTCGCTCCGCCTCTGCGAATCTTCCGCTTCGCTTCAGATTCCCAACGTCCCGCAAAAGCGGCGGGGACCGGCGTCGCTCACCCTTTCTTCAGATCGGTCACAGCCGCCTGACAGACGACCTGACACGAACTGGGAGCCTGCTGAGACGACGCTGACCCACCCTCGCGGTAGGTCTTGAGCATGACGGTGGCGCCAAGCAGCCAGACGAGCGCGACCAGCGCGACGCCCGTGATGCTGCCGAGTCCTGCAGTGCCACGCCGTTGATTGGCGAACATACGAATCTCCCGGGCACACCTTCGGCGTCGCAGGCGCCCCCATTGGCACCGCTCGGCTCGGTTCGGTGTTGATTGCCCTCAATGCACCAGCGGAAAGCGGTGCGTTTCCCTCGTTGCAGGACCCAATACGCGGTCCGCGAAAAGCTATTGCGCGGGGGTATTTCCAGCTTCGGGATTTCGGGCTCGCCGGCGTTCCACGAGCCAGACCAGCACAACGCCGAGCTCGTAACAGAGCAGCATCGGCCCAGCCATCAGCGCCAGGTTCACCGCGTCACCCGTTGGGGTGATGAGCGCGGCGACGATCAGACAAACGATGAACGCGTGGCGCTGGTACTTGAAGAGGAACTTCGACGAGACGAGTCCCACCAGACCCAGCACGGCCATCACGAGGGGAAGTTCGAAGATCACCCCGAAGGCGAGCTCGAGCACCAACACCAGCGTGAGCTGCTCGTTCATCGAGAGCATCGGCTTGGTCCAGTTGAGCGAGTCCGCGCGGGCCTGGGCGACGCCGATGAGCTTCTCGAGCTCCCACACCGCGGCGATCTCTCCGCTCTGCGCGGGCACCACGCCCATGAGCACCTGGGCCGCTTCGTCGAGGCGCTCTGACGCGACGCTGTAGTCGTGCGAGGCCCACGCCTTCACCGCTTCACCGCGCTTGTCGGTCGCCGCGATCAACACCGGAGACGCCTGGCCGCCCTGCGCCACCGCGAGCGCGTCGATCAGCCGGCCCAGTCCCTCGAGGCGCGTGTGCACGTCGACCGAGGCCTTGGGGATCAGCGTGAGCCCAAAACGGGACTCCTCCGTCTGACCTTCACCGGGCGCCTTCAAGTCACCGAGCGCGGCGCGCGACCACGCCCCCGCTCTCGTGAAGTCGCCCAGGCGCAGGTACCGCACGGCGTCTTCTTCGTGGAGCCTCGCCGACGACATGCGCTGGGTGATCGCCGTCGCGTCCTCCTTCTGCAGGAGGAAGGTGAACATCTGCGGCAACAGCACGAGGTAACAGAACGTGGCGCCCGCGAGGAACGCGAGCGTGCCGAACACGATGAAGGGCCCGGCGAGCTTGCGCTCGTTCTCGTAGAGGCCCGGCGCGACGAACCCCCAGATCTGCCACAGCAACACGGGCGTGCTGAGAAACACGCCGGCGTAGAGGCCGATCTTCATCAGCACGTTGATCTCTTCGATCGCCGATGTGTAGACGAGCGCGGCCGCGTCCGGAGGGAGCGAGAGCGGCACCGGCCGCATCAAGAGTCCGTAGACCTCACGGGCGAAGATGAGCGACGCGCTGCCGAGCACCAGCACCGCGATGGTCACGCGAAGGAGCCGCTTCCGGAGCTCCCCCAGGTGCTCCATCAGGCTCATCCTGAATTCGTCTTGAGGCTGCTCCTCGGTCGCCACGCTTCAGCTCTTGGGGGCTGCGCTGGGATCGACGGGAGCAGGCTCGTTCTTCTGCTCAGGCTCGGGCTTCTTCTCGACCGGCTCGGAAGCAGGCGTGCCCGCGGTGAGCTGCGAGTTCATCTGCTCGGTCGGCGGGGGCAGCGAATCAGGATCGGCCGGAGTCGGAGCGGGGTGCGCGTGCGGATCGTGCGGCTGCCCCTGCGCCAGGGTGTCCTGTGCGGGCCGAATCTGGACCTGTTGATCCCGAGCCTGATCCCGCGCCGGGTCCTGCTGGATGTCCTGGTCCATCTTGTAGAACTCGCGCTCCACCACCCCGCGGACCTCATCGGTCTGCCGGCGGAACTCGCGCATGAACTTACCGATGCCGCGTGCCAGCTCAGGAAGACGGCTGGGGCCCAGGATCAGCAGGGCCGCCACCGCGATCAGCGCAATCTCACCTGAGCCGAGGTTGAACACGCTTGGGTATGTAGCGCCGAATCAGGTCAGCGGCGAACCGGGAATGCAGTCCCCTTGCCGCAGTACACGAACGTTCCGTCAGGAGCCTTGCCTGCCCGGCGGAGACCGGAGAAGGCCAGGAAGCTGCCCGCGCGGGCGGGACCGAGGTTCGGGTCCTCGATGCGGAGCACCACGGGCACGCCCGAGGTGAGCCCGTCGAACGGCGAGACGAGCTCGGCGGTGACGAAGCTGCGGCCCGAGGTGCAGCCGTTGTTGGCGATGCCGTAGTACGGGAACTTGTCGGCGACGGAGACGACCTTCACGCGCGCGTCCTCGACCATCGCGGCCGACGAGAAGCGGGGATCCTTCTTCGCCTCATCGGCGTTCGCCGCGGGGATGAGGCCGCCCATGTTGCCCTTGCCGCCCAGGTACGAGTTGGCGGAGTTGGCCGACGCAGTCGTGCCAGTGCCCACCGGCGCGGGAGCGGAAGTGGTGCCTGAGTTGGTCGTGGTGGTGCTCGCCGTGGTGGTGGGCGGCGGGTTGTTCGCGGGAGGAGGCGTCTCACCCGGCTTCACCACGCGGCGGCTCGAGGTCTCCTGCGGAGGAGGATTCTTGGCGGCCTCGGCAGCGAGGCGGGCGGCCTCCTTCTTCTGCTCGGCCTCGAGGCGCTTGCCGTCAGCCTCGAGACGCTTGGCCTCGGCAGCAGCGGCCTTCTCGTCTTCCTTGCGCTTCTTCTCGTCGTCAGCGGCCTGCTTCTTCGCCATCGCGTCGGCCTCACGCTTCGCCTTGGCCTCGTCGGCGAGGCGCTGCTTCTCATCGGCCTTCGCCTTGCGCTCTTCCTCAGCCTTCGCCTTGGCGGCCGCGGCGGCCTCTTCCTTCGCCTTCTTCTCTTCGTCGGCCTTGGCCTTCTTCTCGGCGAGCTCAGCGTCCTTCTTCGCCTTGGCGTCGGCGAGCTCCTGGTCCTTCTTGGCCTTCGCCTCGTCGGCGTCCTTCTTCTTCTGTTCGGCGGCGAGCTTCTGCTCCTCGGCCTTCTTGGTCTTCTCTTCTTCGGCGAGCTTCTTCTTCTCTTCGAGCTCAGCCTTCTTCTTGTCGTTCTCTTCCTTCGCCTTGGCGAGAGCGGCGTCGCGCTCTTCGGCGGCCTTCTTCTGCTTCTCGAGGGCCTCTTCCTTCTTCTTATCTTCGGCGAGCTTCTTGTCCTCGGCGGCCTTCACCTTCGCCTCTTCGGCGAGGCGCTTCTTCTCGTCGGCGTCGAGCTTCTTCTTCTCTTCGGCGAGCTTCTTCTCCTCGTCCTTCTGCTTTTTTTCCTCTTCCTTGAGCCGCTTCGCCTCGGCCTCCTGGTTCTTCTGCTTGTCGACGAGATCCTGGGCTTCCTTGGCCTTCTTCTGCTCGGCGGCGAGCTTCTCCTTGGCCTCCTGATCAGCCTTCATCTTCGCGGCGGCCTCTTCGGCGGCGCGCATCTTGGCCTCGGCCTCGGCGAGCTTCTTCTCAGCCTCGGCGCGCTTCTTCTCTTCTTCCTCGCGCTTCTTCCGCTCTTCCTCGGCCTTCAGCGCCTGGGTGCGATCGTCCTTGGTGATCGGCTTGCGGCGGCCGCCCGAGTTGTCGTCGCCACCGGCGGCGGACTTGGGCCCAGCGACGGGCTCGACTTCTTCCTGAGCGAAGGCAGCGGACGGCGCGGCGAGGAGGACGGCGACTGCGAGGGAGAGAAGGCGGTTCTTCATGGAGGCGCCTGTAACCCACCGGGGCAAGGTCGATCAACCCGGTCGACCGGGCCTCTTCAAGCTGGCCCGCGAGGGGGAAAGGGCCCCGTTCAGGCGGCGAAGTGGGTCCGCAGCGCTTGGTACTCGCGCTGTCCGCATGAGAACTCCCCACCTCACCCTGACAGCCGTGTTTGGAGTGGTCTTCCTCAGCCTCGGTTGTGCTCCGTCGCAGGACACTGGAGCCAACGTCGAGCAGCCTTCCGACGAACTCACCGTCGATGTTCCCCCCGCGCCCGTTGAGCGTGGCTCGCCGCACATGTCGTTCACCACCACGGGTCCCACGGCGGAAACCGTCGTTCCCGCGCCTGCGCCGGTGACGGAGGAGCCCGATGCTGGCGCTCCGACTCCGACTCCTACGCCCACTCCGACTCCGGAGCCGGTGGACGCGGGGGTTCCGACGCCGACGCCCACTCCGACGCCGACGCCGACGCCGACGCCAACGCCAACGCCCACTCCGACGCCCGCGTCTGAGTGGCTCTACACGCAGGCGAATCACATCCTGAAGCCCGACGGCACGCCGTGGCGCGGCCGTGGCGCGAACTTGCACGACACGCGCAGCTGCGGAGCGTGCAGTGGTCAGGCTCCCGTGGTCGCCGAAGTGAACCGCCGCATGGACATGCTGGTCGACGAGTGGCACGCGAACTTCATCCGCCTCGACCTCGAGACCGAGGGCAGCAGCACGAGCTTCGTGAGCGACGCGCAATACATGGCCGACATCCACGCGATCGTCGATCACGCGAAGACCAAGCCCGGCCTCTACGTGATGCTCACGCTGTGGATCGACCCGACCTTCAGCAGCCAGGGTTGGCCCACCGCCGACACCACCGCGAAGTGGCGCGTGCTGGCGAACGAGTTCAAGAACGAGCCGCGCGTGTTGTTCGGCCTGGTGAACGAGCCGCAGTCGAACTCGAACGGTGCACAGGACGCACAGGTCTGGAACGCGATGAACAGCACGGTGCAGGCGATCCGTGACATCGAGGGCTCGGGTCAGAAGCACCTGATCGCCGTGCAGGGCACTCGCAGCTGGTCGCGCGTGCTCGACTACTACATCAGCCACCCGATCACCGCGGGCGGTGGTGCGAACGTGATCTACGAGACGCACGTCTACGATCCGTCGAGCTCGTTCAACGCGCTCTTCGAAGTGCCGGCGCGCACCCTGCCGGTGATCATCGGTGAGTTCGGTCCCGCGTCGGGCTTCATGAGCGAGGCGGACTGCTCGAACCTCATGCAGCGCGCTCGTGCGATCGACGTGCCGCATCTCGCGTGGACCTTCCACCAGCGTTGTCCTCCGAACCTGATCGAGGAGACGGCGCCGGGCTGCGGCGTGAACATGCCGCTGCGTCCCACCAGCTGGGGCACGTTGTTCAAGAACGCGCTCGCGCAGCCGTGGTGAGCAATGAGGGGCGCAGTGTGCAAGTCGCCCCTCTCCCCGAGTTGGTCGGGGACCAAGTGAAGTGGTCCTGAGCGCTCGCGCGGACTCGAGCCCACGACGTACGTGGGCGCCGTGCGAGCGCTCTTCCTGACTCTGGTCTTGTTGTCGTGTGCACCAGCGCGGTCTCCTGACGTCGCGCTGGTGCTTCACGAAAGTGCTGAAGCAGACGCCATCGCCCTGGCGCTCAAGGGGCTCGATGCCGCGCGCTTCGAAGTGAAGGCCTCGAAGGATCCGGTGCGCGAGTTGGGTTCGTCCACGGGCCTCGCAATCGCCGTGACGACTGAGGCTTCGTTGTGCGCAGAGTGCTTCCGCGTGGAGCGCGACGGCGCACGCGTGACGCTCACCGCGGGCGGATCGCTGGGCCTGCAGTATGGCCTCGCGCACTGGCTCGAGTCCCTCGGCTACGGCTTCTTTCATCCGCATCACACGCGCGAGCCGGCGCACTTCCCGAGCGAGCCTGACCTCGTCACCGGCGACTTCAGCCCGGAGATCGCGCGGCGTGGGCTCCATCTGCACACGCTGCATCCCATCGAGGCGCTCTTCGATTTCTGGATGCCGTCAGACGATCACCTCGAAGGAGCCAAACGCACCATCGACTGGATCATCCGCAACCGCGGCAACACCGTGCAGTGGGCGGCGCTCGATGAGCTGATTCGCAACCCGTCCTCAGTGCCGGCGTGGCGTGCTCACACCAAAGCGATCATCGACTACGCACACTCGCGCGGAGTGACCGTCGGTCTCACCGTGCAGCTCTTCGACAAGGCGAGCCTGCAGCAGTCCTTCACCCTGGTGGATGGCGCGCGGCCCGATGACGAGAACGTGATGCGCGAGCGCATCGCGCTGATCACGAATTCGTTGGGCCTCGACAACCTGAACCTCTCGTTCGGCGAGTTCTTCGGAGCAGAGCCGCAGCTGCTCGTGGATCGCATCGACGCCACGTACCGCGTGCTCCAGGAAGTCGCGCCGGACACGAAGATGTCGGCGGTGATCCACGTGGGTGACACGCCCGAGCTGCGCGTCGACTACGCGGGAAGGCGGCAGCTCTATTACTTCCTCGTGCGCTACGCGAACCCGGCGGTCTTCCCGCGCGTGCACACGGTGATGTTCTACAACCTGTTCGACAGCGCGGGCGGCGCGTACGAGCACACCGACTTCAGCGAGCACCGCGAGTTCATCCGCGAGCGACTGCAGGCGGGACAGCCCGTCGGCTACTACCCCGAGGCCGCGTATTGGGTGGCCTTCGACAACGCGGTGCCGCTCTACCTCCCGGTGTACCTGCGCTCGCGTCATCAGGATCTCGCGGGCGTGCGTGCGATGAACGCGGGCGCGCTGAGTGAGCACCTCGTCTTCAGCTCGGGATGGGAATGGGGCTACTGGCAGAACGATGCGCTCTCGTTGCGCATGTCGTACCGCTTGCCGACGCGCTGGGAAGAGGGAGTGACGGAGCTGTTCCGCTCGCTGCCCGAGGGAGCAAGCGCGAGCTCCATCGCCACTCGCCTCGGTGAAGCGCAACACCGCGCGCTGATCGTCGAGGAGCTGGCGGCCTATCTCGCGGGAAGAGATCAGGTGCTCGATGCGGCCTTTCAACTGGGTCACGTGGCCGCGCCTGATCGACCGAGCTTTGCGTCGCTCGATGCGTCGTTCACTCCGACGCTCGCGAAGTTGAAGGCGCACGCTGACGAGGTGGA
>CBIHPJ010000081.1:0-17589 GCA_966211295.1 uncultured Myxococcales bacterium
CCCTCTCCCCTGCCCCTCTCCCCGCTTCGCAGGGAGAGGGAGACACTCAGGCCTTCTCGCAGGCCGTCGCGCAGCGCTGGCAGCTCTCCATGCACGCCTTGCACTCGGCGTGGTGGCCCGAGTGCTTCTTGCACGCGGCCTCGCAGTCACGGCACGCCTTCGCGCAGACGGCAGCGGCGGCCTTCAAGTGCGTGGAGTCGAGACGCGCGAGCTCAACCACCGCGCGACACATGGGCAGCATCGCCCGCACGGTACCGGCACACTCGGCCATCATCTTGTCGCCCGTCGAGAGCTGGCGAACGCAGTGATCGAGGCACTCTTCGCCCGCCTTGATGCACGCCAGCGCAGCGTCGTAGATCTCCTGGTGCGCAGCGATGCCCGAGGGCTTCACCGCGTCCTTCGCGGGCGCGGCAGCCTTCGGCGGATCCGCCGCGAACGCGGCGATGGAAGAGAGGACAGCTCCAGCAGCGGCGGTGGTCTTGAGGGCTTCGCGTCGGTTCATGGTGCGGCGGAAGGTACACCTCCACCTCAGCCACTGGAACGACCGGAAAGTCGGGAGAGGATTTTCTGGAGCTCGTCTTGACTGAGATCAACCTGCTCGACGATTCGGCCCCACAACTCGATCACCGGAACGTGGCGGCCGCCCCGCTCTCTCTGCAGCTCGTTCAGCGTGGTGAGCACGATGCGCTCGGTGCGCGTGAGCCCGTCCCTGACGTCGGGCAGCTCGTCTTCAGTGCGCGTGGGCGTGCGCGTGCGAGTGCGCTTCACGGAGGAGCTTTCGGTTCTGCCAGTGCGCCGTCATCATCACCGAGGCGCCGATGATGCTCACCACGGTCTCCGCGATGAACCACTGGTGGAGCACGAACGCGGCGAGCGCGAGCAGGCTGATGCCCGTCACCGCCAGGCCCAGCACGAACTTGCTCTGGTGGCAGCGGTAGCCGGGCACGAAGGCCCAGAACGCGACGCCGATCACCAGGAGCAAGAGGATGGGGTGCGCGCCACCGAGCACCGAAGCCGCGGCAGGTGCGAGCACCATCACCGCCGGCATCGAGACGCAGTGCACGGCACACACCGCCGAGAGAATCTGACCCAGCGTGTCGGGTGGCTCTGCGTGAGGATGAGAATGCGCGCCCATCTGCTGATCAGGCGGTTAATCCGCCGGGACCATTTTCGCAAGCCGGGGGATTCTGTAACCCGGTTGTAAGAAGGGCCCAAAGCTTCGCGCCCGGTTACTCTCACCCCGACGCTCTCCCACGGGAGAAGGAGGCACTCAGCCTCATCCGGTCTTGCGCGGCTTGAGCTGCTGCGCGGCGAGTCGTCCCGCGTGCGCGTGAATGAGGTCGGTGCGGGTGACGATGCCCACCAATCGATGAGGTGCCTCGCTCGACATCACGGGCAGGCGGCCGAGGCGCTCGCGCGCCATGCAGTCCGCCGCGTCGCGCAACGAGCACTCCTCGGAGATCACCACGGGCCCGCGCCGCACGAGGCTGCGCAGCGGAGTCTCTCCCGCAGCATCGGTGCGCAGATCGCGCTGTGTGAGCACGCCCACCACGCCGCCTTCCTCATCGACCAGCGGATAGCCCTGGTGCAGCGGCGCGGAATCGGAGGCGAGGAAGGCACGCGCTTCGGCCAGCGTGCTCGCCGCGCGCAGCGTCACCACCGAGCGCACCGCGATCTGCCGCAGCGAGAGTTGATCGAGGTGATCGGCCGAGTACTCGCCCAGCACGCGCACGCCGCGTCGGGTGATCTTCTCGGTCATGATCGAGTTCTGCATCAGCAACGAGGACACGAGAAACGCCGCGGAGCATCCGCCGAGCAAGGGGAGCAAGCCGATCGGCTGACGTGTGGTCTCGAAGGCGAAGACCACTGACGCGAGCAACGCGCGGGAAGCACCAGCGAACATCGCCGACATGCCGACCAGCGCGGCGAGACGGGGATCCATGCCGAGGGCGGGAGCGAGCCAGGCGATCGCGACTCCAAGCACCGCGCCGACGCCACCACCGAAGGTGAAGAGCGGAGCGAGCGTTCCACCTGAAGTTCCGCTCCCGAGTGCGAGCACCCACGAGACGAACTTGAGACCGCAGAGCACCAGCACCACCTTCGGCGCGAGCTGGCCCGAGAGGATCGCCTCGATGTTGTCGTAGCCCACGCCCATCGTCTTCGGCTCGATCAGGCCAACGATGCCCACCGCGAGCCCGCCGATCGCCGGCCACCACATCCAATGCAGGGGGAGCTTCTCGAAGCCGTCCTCCACTTTGTAGACGGCGCGAGTGACGAAGACCGAGGCGAGGCCGACGATGCCGCCGATCACCACGTAGGCCGCGAGCGCGCCGCCACCGGGTTGCACGAGATCGGTCATGCCGAACGCGGGATCAGCTCCGACGAAGGCCACGCGCACGCCGGTCGCAACGGTCGCCGCGAGCGCGACCGGAATGAGTGAGCGGGGGCGGTATTCGAAGAGCAGCAGCTCGACGGCGAGGAGCACAGCGCTCACCGGACTTCCGAAGGTGGCCGCCATGCCCGCGGCAGCGCCCGCCGCGAGCAGCGTCTTGCGCTCCGCAGCGCTGACACGAAGGAATTGTCCGAGCACGGAGCCGAGCGCGCCGCCGGTGGCGATGATCGGGCCTTCCGCTCCGAACGGGCCGCCGGTGCCGATGGAGATCGCCGAGGAGAGCGGCTTGAGCACCGTCATCCGCTTGGGAATGCGGCTCTCGTTGGTGAGCACCTGCTCCATCGCTTCGGGAATTCCGTGACCGCGAATGGCGCGACTGCCGTAGCGCGCCATCACGCCGATGATCAGTCCGCCGATCACTGGAATGAAGATCGACCACAGGCCGAGCTGGTGACCCGCGGGAGAGACGGGAGCGAGTGAGAGCCGGCCGTAGAACGCGATGTTCGTGCAGAGCGCGATCAACGCGCCCAGGCCCTGGGCCACGAGGCCTGCCGCCAGCGCGATGAGAATGCAGAGGCCTCCGATGAAGGCCACGCGGCGATCGACGGGACCTCCGCGCTGCTTCACGTGCTCGACCTCGAGCGTGGGGCCGAGGGAGGGGGCGACCGGCAAGCCCTCTGCCGTGGAGCCGTCGACGAGATCCCGCGTGGTCACGACTTGCCTCCTTTTCGTCCTTCTGGTCGCTCCGCGATCTTCCGCTTCGCTCCAGATCGGTACTTCGGCTGCGCTCCGTTTGGCGTTTCTTCGAAGAACATCGCCGGGGCCGCGGGGAGATCCATCGACTCCGCGACCTGGTTGAGCGCCGCTCCGAGGGCTCGGCGTTGTGCCAGGGGCAATTTGTTCACCGCGGCGATCAACTTGTGCTGCGCGGCGTGAGGCGAGCGGGCCTCGAGCTTCTCTCCGCGTGCGGTGAGACAGAGCTCGAGACGGCGTCCATCATCCTTCGCTCGCACTCGCTTCACGAGACCGCGTTCGACCAGACGGCTCACCACCACCGACACGCTGCTCTGGTGCGTGTGGGTTCGCTCGGCGACTTCTTGCAGGGAGAGCGACTGTTCTCCGTTCAATGCCTCGAGCACGAACAGCTGCGCGCCGCTCAGGCCTAACTCTTGTTCTGCGGCTCTCGAGCCTTCTCGCAGCGCTTTGACGAGGCGGCGGAGACCATCGAGCACTTTCGTCGTTTCAGACACCGATCCCTAGTACGTGGCAAATTACATGGGAGCCAATGTAATTCGAGGATGAGGCAAGTAGCCCCTCTCCCCTGCCCCCTCCCCGCTCCGCAGGGAGAGGGAGAAATCACTTCTTCTCGAAGAGCAGATCTCGCTGCTGCACGAGGTCCACCTCACCCGCGAACTGGGCGAAGGCCTCGTAGTTCTTGGTCGCCACCCGGCTCTGCTGAAGGCGGAACTCTTCCTCGACCTTCACGGTCTCGCCCTGCTGCGATTCCTTGCGGACGTAGTTGCCCGACGGACCCTCGAGCTTCACCTCCCCGATCGGACTGCGCAGCACCCAGCCGGGCGGCAGCGTGAGCGTGGCCTTCGTGGAGCTCTGCTCGCTGCCATCGATGAACAACGGGGTCACGCGCGAGGGCACCGCGAGGAAGCGGCGACCGACCTGCAGCGGATAGGTGAGCGAGGCGGCGATGATCTTCCCCGGCGACTCGACGCGACCGAAGCGGCGCGCGACGAACTCGTACGAGACCGTCACCGGAGCGCCCACCCCACGCTTCGCGTCGACCTGCAGCTTCGAGAGATCCGCTCCGCCGAAGTAACGCGAGAGCGCCGACTGCAGCGCCTGGTCGCGCTGATCAGGAGAGAGCGACTCGAGCGCCTCGGCGAGCTGCGCGGCCTCGAAGCCCGAGTACGTCTCCACGCCCTTGCCCGAGAGCTGCCCCTCGGCGTCGAGCTTGAGCTCGAGCGACACCGCTTTTCCCGGACGCGAGCTGCGCTCCGGAGTCTTCGTCCTCTCCATCGGACGCCCCGCCTCGGGGAGCACGTAGGCCTCGAGTCCGCCCAGCGCGAACTCAGGGAGCTCGCCGAACGGCGCGAAGCGCACGAGTGGATCGAGCCACACCGGATCGCCATCGGGGATCGTCACGCGCAGGCAGATGTACGGGAGCAGTCCTTCATTCGGGAACGTGTACGGCGCGGGATCCGCGGTGAACGCGCGCACCGCGACCAGGCGCGCGTCGAGACCGAGCGCATCGAGCGAAGCCTTGAGCAACCACACGCGACTGCCGCGATCCTGCGCGACCGAAGCGGCCGCGGAGACCGAGAGTCCCTGGTCGCGCCCCGCGAGCTTCTGCTGCACCGCCGCGTAGACCGCCTTCACTGCCTCGAGGCCGAGCGGCTTCTTCTCGGTCACCACGAGGTCCTTCACCGCCTCGCGCGCGAACGCCTCGACCTCGAAGGTGATCAATCCCCGCTCGAGGAACGCGTCGGCGTACGAGTTCACCACGCCGTCGTTGCCGCGCTGCCCCGCGCCGACGGAGACGAACGGCAGCCACTCATTCGCGCTCGGAGGACCGAGCGGCTCGGGGATGTACGGCGGGACGCGGCGCTCTTCGTGACGAAGCACCTCGAACTCGCCTTCCACCTTCGCCTTCGGGGCCTGCACGTTGTGCGCGTCGACCTCCATGTTGCTGCCCTTGGGCGCGATCACCACGTAGGTCGAGCGCGCGTTCGGCTGCCGAGCGATCTGAAAATAGAACGCCGACGCGGTGAAGCCCGGCATGCCCGGTCCACGCGTGGGGTGCGTGAGCAGGTACTCGTACTCCACGAGATCTCCGACCTGCACGCCGGGCAGAGACATCGCGTCTTTTCCTTCGATGTTCTCGGGCTCGAGCGAACGTCCGTCGGGCTTGATGGTGCGCAGGGTGAGCACGGTCGCGCCCTGCGGAATTTCGACTTCCGCCACGTCCTGCACGCCCTGCTGATCGAGCGCCTTCTGAATGATGTGCACGCGATCGACCATGGTGCCGTCGGGGAACGCCTGGATCGCAGCGGCGTCGAGCACGAAGCTGCTGGTGGCATCTTCGCTCCCGGGCGCGGCCTCGTACGACTTGAGCGCTTCCTCGGTGGTGATGGCGTAGTCCTGCAGCAGCTCCTTGCCGGTCTTCTGGCGCGCGAGGGCGCGACGGAGCTGCATGTCCGCTCCATCGAGCGCGAGCGCGGCTTCACGGGCGGCGAGCGCCTCGGGCTGACGTCCCGCGATCTCGAGCACGTCTCCGAGCGTCTTGGGGAGCGCCGCGTTGCGCGGCCACTGTGCGCGCAACTTCGTGAGCAACTTCACTGCGTCGTCGTACCGCTTCTCCGCCACGTAGAGAGACGAGAGGGAGATCGCGACCGAGACCTGGCCCTCGTCGCGCGCGAGCATCGCTTCCCACTGCGCGATGGCGCCCTTCAGCTCACCGCGCGAGCGGAGGTGCTCCGCGGAGCGAGTGAGCGCGCCGTTGCAGTGCGTGGACTTGTCGAGGAGCGCGTCTCCTTCAGCGACCGCATCACGCCGGCGCGCCACGTCGTACTGGAGCAACAGCGCGTCGCAGAATCCGGGCAGCGCCGCCTCGGCATCACGCGCAGTGGCGGCGGCGGCGGCATCGAGACCAAGCGCGAGCTCCACGCGGGCGATGAGCTGCAGCACGGGCGCTCCCGGAGGCTGATGCGCATCGCGCGCTGCGCGGGCCTGCTCGAGCGCGTCGAGCTGGCGGCCATCGTCGAGCGCGAGCTGCGCGGTGACCATCTTCGCGGCGACGAAGCCGGGATCCTTCACCAGCGCGGCCTCGAGCTCGCGCGTCGCACGTCCGCGGCCCACGCGGCTCGGCACGTTGCGATCCTGGAGGAAGACGTCGGCGCGGAGCACCGCGACCGCGGGACCATCGACGCTGGAGGGCAGACCGGCGAGCAGCGCGCGCGCTCCATCGCGATCGCGGCCGAGGGTGTCGCGGGCAGCGAGGTAGCGGGCGAGCGCGTCGCCGTACTCTTCCTCGAGCACGTGACGCACCGACTCGGCGGTCATGAAGAGTCCGTCGCGATCGTCGTCGAGCTCGATGCCGCTCCACTTCTGCGGGGCGCCGAGCGCGGGAGCGAAGGTGAAGGGCGCCGGCGAGCCATCGAGCGTGTGCAGGGTGACCGTCATGTTCCCCTGCTGGTTCTCGCGCGCCATGCGCAGCATCAGGCGATGCGTGCCGGCGTCGAGCTTCACCACCTGCGTGGTGAGCGTGCTCGCGGGACGGCGCGAGGTGAGGCGCGAGAGCACGATGGTGCCGTCGATCACCGCGACGTGATCCATCGCGGTCACGGTGCGCAGCACGTACTTGCCCTTCTGCGGCACAGTGATGTCGACGGCGTAGAGATAGATGTCTCCGCTCGAGGGCTCTCCCGCGAGCGAGATGCGTCCATCGGCGAAGCGCACCACGCGCGCCGTGAGCGGGCCGTAGGGACCGTTGCCCAGGTTGTCGAGCGAGCCTGTTTTCTCGGGGGGGGCTTGGTCGACGGTGGCGAGCATGTGCCACGGAGAGAAAGGGCCGACGAGCGTGCCCGAGGTGGGAATGCCCATCTCCGCGAGCAGCGTGCCCTGGCGGGAGAGTTCGTCGCTGTCGAGGAGCGCGTTCACCAGCGAGCTGCGAAGCAGGTGCGCGGTGTCGGGCTGCTGCTTCATCGCCAGGAGCTTCGGGCCGCGCTCCTGCACGAGCATGGCGGTGCTCCTCGAGAACGAGGTGTTGTCGAGCACCACGCGAGCCGCGACGGGCGCGAGGGGATGCGCGGGCGCGCGTTCGATCAGATCGAGCGCGGCCTCGAGTGCTTTCTGCGGAAGCGCCACTCGCTGCGCCATGAGGATCTGGCCGGTGAGCGCGAGAGGCTCCTTCGGATCTTTCGCCACCGCGTCGTCGAAGAGCGTGGCGGCCTTCTTCGCGTCGCCTTCCATCAAGAGCGCGTGGAAGCCGGCGAGCGCGAGCACCTGGGCCTTCGCGCCAGGACCCGCCTTGGCCGCCGCGTTCTCCATCGCTTCGGTCGGGGGGACCGCGCGGCGAACACAGCCAAAGAGAACGAGCGAGACGACGAGCGGGGCGACGCGGAGGCAGCGCATGAGGAGCGGCTGACATAGCTCTATGTCCCCCGCGTCCATAGGAGTAGCTGTGCGGCGAAATGACGCCGTCCGCTCCTCCACCGCCCCAATCAAATGGACCCGCGCTGCCGGTGGTGGCGATGGTGCTGTCCGTCATCGCGCTGTGTTTCCCGCCGCTGCTGCTGGTGAGTGGGGTGCTCGGCCTCTACAGCTTCCTGCGCGGCCGCACTGATCCACACTGGGCGCTGCGGAAGCAGATCGCGCAGATGACGATGGCGGTGAGCGCGGCCGGACTGGTGATCTTCGTCGGCATCGCGATTCCTTCCTTCAAGAAGGCGCAGCTGCGCATCAAGCAGCTCGAGTGCAAGGAGGCGCTCACCTCGCTCTATGAATCGCAGCAGCGGCTGTACGCGAAGGAGAAGAGGTACACCACCAAGCTCGAGGACCTCGACTTCAAGCCCGAGCTCGAGGCCGCGAAGATCTATCTGAGCGCTGAGCAGCCGGTGTCTGGCGTGCCCGCGTTGGTGCAGGCGACGGTCGGAGTGCACGGCGAGTGTCCCGCGTGCTCGGTGACGATGCTGTGCACCAAGCAGATCGATGGTGACGATTTGCAGGACTCGTGGACGATCTCCACCATCGAGCGGCTCGGTGACCGAGGCGAGAAGATCCCCGGCGGCGTCGCGTGGTGCGAGGTCGATGACGTCACGCAGTGAAGGAGTTTCATGATCACGGTTGATCCGCACCCGTTGGTGGACGCGCAGTCGTTCGAGTTCACGTTCCAGAAGCCGCTCGGGGAAATCGGGCGCGTGGAGACGATCATGGAGTTGCTCAAGCTCGATGCTCCGGCGCCGCTGCGGTCCGATGATGCGGTGCGCGGGCACGTGCGCGAGTTGCTGCGGCATGGTGGCTACAAGCCCACGGGGCGCGGGAAGCCGGCCTCGGAGTATTTGCTGCGTGCGGTGGGTGAAGGCGCGCTCGGATCGATCAATGCGGCGGTGGACGCGTGCAACGTGTGCTCGCTGCACAGTGGGTTGCCTATCAGCGTGGTGGATCTGGATCGGGCGAAGGGACCGTTTCGAATTGGCGTCGCGGCCGAGGGAAGCAACTACGTCTTCAATCAGGGCGGGCAGACGATCGATCTCGGTGGGTTGATCTGCTTGTTCGACTCTGAGGGTCCTTGTGCGAATGCGGTGAAGGATTCGCAGCGGACGAAGACGAGTCCCGCGACGACGCGCGTGATGGTGGTGGTGTGGGGGACGAATGCGCTGCCTGGACGCGCGAGTCAGGCCGCGAAGTGGTTTCAGGAATTGCTCTCGAAGATCTGACCATCGGGGAACGCGATGCAGTCGATCATCGAGCCGCTCAGAGCGATGGGACTGGCCGCAGCACTGCCACTTCTGCGTGAGCATCGCACGCGAGCGTCACAAGACTGACGATGAGAACCTCGACATCGTCGGCGGGGCCCTCGAACACGACCGCGTTCGCAGCCCACTTGATGCGGACCCAGGACGCATGTGGCGCTCTCAGTACCAACGTGTTCGGCCCAATCTCTTCCGGAGCGCCGAACGAGTGTTTGGCAGCGACCGCGCGCACCAAGGCCTCGGTGTCTGAACCACGAATGGTGAAGGCCGATCGAGATGTCTGGGTTGTTGTCGCTCTGTGGATGCGTGACGAGGCGAGGAGCACCGCGCGTCTCATTCGCGAGACCTTACGATCGAGCTCACGAACCCGCGTCGAGACACGCGCAGACTTTGTGGAAACCGCACACGAGAACTTCCGCCCCGCACGCGACTGAAGCTTTCACCTTCGAAAAGCCTACGGAAGTGTCACCGCTGCTCGACACCGCGTACTCGGTCTTGAGCGCGCAGTCGCCAGTTCGCGCCCACAAATACTCGCTGCAGACACCGGCGTCCGCTGCGGAAGGTCCTGTCGCCAACGGAGCCGGGCGGAGGACGCCAGCATCGGATTGAGGAGGTGCGAAGCGCGGGGCAGTGTTGCTCACGAGCTCAGCAATGAGGAGGAGAGTGAACATGTTCGCTCACTGCGGTTTGTATCGGTCGCCGAGGGCTTCGTCAGCTTCCCGCAGATAAGTGGGCGAGCTCGCGCTGCAGTTCGCTCGCCACTCGCGGCGAGATTGCACCTTCGGGCTCGAGGTGACTGCCGGTGATCGTCTGCTGCTCGTTCGCGTTCGGATCGCCCGCCCAGATCCCCGGCTCGAAGTGCAGCGTCATCGACCACCCTTCCCCGCGCCTCGTCACATCCATCCACGAGCCACCATCGACCACCGCCCCGCGTTCCCAACCGTGACGCTCGAGCGCGAGCAACGCGACCGCCGGTACCTCGAGGTTGTTCAACGCGCGCAGTCGTGAGCGCAACTCACCCGGCGCGTACACCGCGCGATCGAGCTGCTCGAACGGCTGCTTCTGAGTCAGCCATCCACGCGCGCGCCGCAGCTCTTCTTCACTCAGCTCGAGCGGGTGCACCGGCCGCACCTGCGTCGACTCCTCGAGCGGGAGCCCATCACCCTGCGGTGGACTTCCCGGAACGAAGAGCCCCACGCGCTTTCCGTCCTTGAACACGCCCCACACCACACGCGCCGCGAGCGCACGCAGGAGCGGATGCATTCCCCATGTCTCGGTGAAGTGAAACGCACCGAGCCCCTGCCCCTCACACATCGCGCGCTCGAGCCGCGCCGTCGCCGCCTTGAGCGACTTCGCCGCGCGCTTCACCACCTCGGGAGTTCCCACTTCCTTCCCATCACGCGTGAGCACCGGTTTGAGCGAGTCATCCAACGTCAGCACGCCATCGACGTGACCCACTTCGGGGACCAGACGATCTTCGAGCTCTTCCGCGCTGAGCCCCAACCGCTGCGCCGCTTCGTTGAACGCGAGCCGCGCGCGCGCACGCAACGCCACGGTGCGAATTCGCGTCGAGAGGCGATGCACTTCCGCGAGCGCCACCCGCGTGCCCATGCGGCCCAGCGTTCCCACCGCTTCTTGCGCGCGCGCGGGGAATCCACCCTGGGCCCACTGGTGACAGAGCGCTCCGACCACCGTCGCCCAGTCATCGGAAGGAAAGTGCGCCAACGACGCGAGGGCCCACTTCTCTTTCGGAGGGGCGCCGGCCGCGAGCCACTGCGTGAACAAGGCACCGCAGAGCGTCTGCAGCGACGCGGCTGAGAGCCCCGCGGTCACGTGCAGCAGCGTGCTGTTGTCATCGAGCGGCGCGGCCTTCATCACCGCGAGCAATTCACTGAGCGCCTTCTCGTCGAGCGCGTGCGTGCCTTCATGCGTGACCACTGGAGGCAGCGCAGCGAGCCTCAGGAACTCCGGCATCGCCGGACGGCGCGCAGGCAACACCGGAGGCGCGGCGAGCTGTGCTTCCACCCAGGCGCGCTGCTCGGGGCTCAGCAGCTCGAGCTCGCGCGCAGCTTCGCGCTCGAGCGCCTTCAGGACGATCACACCGGCACTGCGCTCACGTGGCGCAGCCGAGAAGCACAGGCGGATCGCCGCGCGATGCGCTCGCTCGGGGAATCGCCGGGAGAACTCCCGAGCCGCGAGGCTCAGCTGCACGCGCCGTGAATTCCACGCGAGCAAGAGCGCCTCATCGAGCCCACCGTCATCCACTTCCTGCGTCGCGGCGAGCAACGCGGGCTCACGTCGCGCCCACTCGCGCAGGCGAGGCAGCACCATGGGACCGAGACCGAGGACGAACGACACTTCCCACGGGCGAACATCGGAGCGCTCGCTCAGCGCTCTCCACGCGAGCTGCAGATCAGGAGGCGCGGGCCGCGGCTTCCAGTTTCGCTCCCAGGCGCCCGGCACCAGCGCGGGTCCCTGCGGCGGGGTGATGGGCTCCTTCTTCTTCGCGGGTGGTTGCTCCCACGGCGAGTGCCAGGGCGCGTCGCGCGGAATGGGAACTCCGTGCAGCTCGCGTCGCCAGCCTTCAATGAAGGTGCGGCGGAGGATGAGTTCCTCCGGTTCTCCGATTTGATGCGCTCGCTGTGAACCCCCAGCGCCGCCTTCGGCGTCCAGGGACGCTCGCTCGCCCTCCGTGAACGACTCCGCCTGTGCGAGGAGATCTTCGGTCGGGCTGATCATCGCCAACGTGGCGAGCGAGTCGGCGGCCGTGATGTTCGCGAGCAGCGGCCCCACGTCTTGCGCGGCGAGCTTCGCGGACTCGCGCTTGCGATGCTGCGACGCGAGCGCGTCGTCGTGGATCAAGAGGAGCGCTTCTTCGAGCTGCTGATCGGGCAACGACTCGAGCAGCTTTTTCGCAGGAGGCCACGTGGTGGACGAGGCGATGCGCGGCACGTCACGCAGCGTGGCGAAGAGAATGAAGCTCGCGTCCGCAGCATCCTCGGTAGCGAGGCCCCGGCGATGTTCGCTCTCGGTCCACCGCGAGGGATCTTCGGGGAACACGAACGACGTCGCCGCGCGAATGCGGAGATCGGTCTCGTGCTTCAGCTTCGCGTGCCCCGCCGGACGGAGCAGCGGCGAGGCGTCGAACGCTCTTCGCAACGCGAGCCAGAAGAGAGGTGGCGGAAGTTGCGCCGACGGCTTTCGCACCGCGTAGTCGAGCACGCGCGCGAGCGAGCCTTCGCTCATCGAGAAGCGCAGCGTGAGCCGCGCGCTGAGCAACGCCAACTCGAGCGCACGCACCGGCTCGGAGGATGCGAGGGCGAGGAGGAACGGGGCGGTCTGCTCCGGTTTTCCCAACACCAGGGCGGCGGCCTGCACCTCGGGCTCGAGCTTGCTCCAGTCATTGGTCTTCGCCGCGCGCACCACCGCTTCGCCCGCCACTCGCAGCTCGAGCGGAGACTCGCGCAGTCCAGCCTCAACGAAGTCTTGGAGCGTGAAACGCACGGCTGGACTCTGACAGCGAGGGTCGGACGGTACCGGCCCGGAGTTGGGGGGAACAACGGCCTTCGTGGGTTGTCGTATGCTTCACACGTTCCCGATGATCTTCGAAGCGTTGTTCATCGCGTTGCCATGCTTGATCGGTCTCGGAGTGACCGGGCAGCGAGGGTGGCGTGCGTTCGGCACCTGGGTGGTGCTGGAGGCACTTCTGTTCTGGTTCGCCACGATTGCGCTCAAGCAGGGGACGGTCGCTGGGGTCGTGACCACTTTGCTGCTCGGCACCACCGGGTTCGGGGGTGGTCTTCTGCTCGCGCGGAAACGACGGATGCAGGTGGCCGCGGCTCCGGGACTCGCGTTCTTGTGCGGTGTTTTGGTGACCGGCGCGCTCGGCGGGGCACTCGCGGCGCCGACGAGGAACGAGGTCGTGAAGACCGCGAAGTGGGTGAACACGGATCAGCAGACCGCGTGGAAGTCGGTCATCTCCCTGGGCGCTGACAGTCAGATGGTCTGGAAGCTCGAAGAGGGCAAGCCGTCAGCGCATCTGCTGCTCGACTCCGACCAGAGTCAGATGTCGCGGGAGATGCTGACCCTCGAGAGTGGCGACGTGTGGCTCACTCAGCAGGACGAGAAGACCCATGTGTTGCGAGTGACGAACTACCGGTCGCGGTTGGTGCCGGCGTGGTTGTGGTCTCCGATCGAGCGGCGGATCGTTGGAACTGAAGACCGAGAGGCATTGGCCGGACTCGAGGGACGCTTCGTCGCGGCTGAGGAGGAAGGTGTGCCGGTGGTGATTACGGTGCAGACGAATCCGCCCACCCTCGTCACGATCGATCCGCCCTCGGGCAGTGTGCGTCCGCGGTTGGTGCTTGGGCAGAGTCCGATCCGTCAGAAGAGCGGTGCGCAGGTGGGGGACACCGTGATCATGCAGAACGAGGCCGAGGGCATCAACAGCTGGGAGATCATTCAGTACGGGCAGCCGGGTGAGCACAAGGTGATCACTCGGGTGTTCGGCAAGAAGGCGCAGTGACTTGCCCTCACCCCGACCCTCTCCCGAGGGAGAGGGAGAATTAGCGACAGAGGGCGACGATTTGGGCTCCGAAGTCTTTGACGACTTTCGGACCAACACCCTCGAGACCTCGGAGGGCTTGCTCGGATTGAGGGCGTGCTTCGGCGACGGCGACGAGCGCGCGATTGGTGAGCACTCGGAACGCGGGCACTCGGCGACGCTTCGCCTCTTCCAGTCGCCACGTGCGCAGCTTCGAGACCAGCGCGTTCTCCGGCAGCTCCACCGCGGGCTGGCGCGACTCGCGGCGTGAACCGCGACGACGACGCTCTTTCTTCGGCGCGCGTCCCTTCACCTGCACCGGCGGCAATTCCGCGGGGAGCCGGACGTTCTCCAAGGTCCCTCGGCCCACGAGATAGAGCCGGTGGAATTGAATGCGACGGCCGTCCTTCTCGAAGACATCGTCCTCGACGCGCACCTGCCCCGCGCGCACCAGACCTGAGAGCAGTCGCTCGAAACGGGGCCGTGCTTCAGGCGCTTCTCCGAGCAGATCGCGGCAGAGTCTTCCGCTCGCTGACCCCGGCGCAGTCCGCAGCCGCGCGAGGATCTCGGAGAGGACGGTGACCTCGCTCGCGCTCGGCGCCTCGAAGCTCGCTCCGATGCATGAGGCGGGCGCGCAGACGTCGCAGGTACCGCACGGTTTTCCTGAGTCCGCTTGATCTCCGAAGTGCTGCACCAGCGACACCATTCGGCAGCGATGGCTCTCGGCGAACTTCGCGGCGAGGGCGAGTTGCTCTTCGCGGAGCTTGCGCTGCTCAGCGTACGGGCCCGGCCAGTTGTCGTGCCCCCTGGTGAGCGCGTCTTCGGTGACGCCCTTCACTCCGCCGTGGATCCACAGTTTCTCGAGCGCCTTCTCGAAGTCGTCCATCGAGATGCGCGCCTTGCGACGCACGGTCTCGGAGTCTTGCGGCACGTCGTTCAGGGCGCGCGCGAGCTTCTTGAGCACCGCCTCGTCGGGGTAGTCGCGCTCGAGGAAGAACTCGTGTGTCTTGCGATCGACGAAGTGGTGCATCAGCACCGCGCGCGAGGGGAGCCCGTCACGGCCCGCGCGGCCGATCTCCTGGTAATAGGCCTCGACGCTGCCCGGGAGCGCGAGGTGCAGCACGGTGCGCACGTTCGCTTTGTCCACCCCCATGCCGAAGGCGATGGTGGCGACCACCACGTCGAGCTGACCCGACAGGAACGCGGTCTGCGTGTGGTTGCGGACGTCGGGTGAGAGACCCGCGTGGTACGGCGCGACGCGGAGTTTCTCTCCGAGTACTTCGGCGGCGGCCTCGGCCATCTTGCGCGTGGGCGCGTAGACGATCGCGGGCAGGCGCGCGGGCTTGGTGAGCCATTGGGCGGCGCGGTGGATGCGCTCGTTCGGGGTCACTTCCAGCGCTTCGATCGCCAGGTTGGTGCGGCGGAAACCGTGGATGAGTTGGCGCGCGTTCTTGAGGTTGAGCTGCTTGACGATGTCCGCTTGCACGATCGGCGTCGCGGTGGCGGTGAGCGCCATCACCGGTGCGGGGCGGAGCATCGGGAGGCGCTGTCCGAGCAGCCGGTAGTCGGGGCGGAAGTCGTGGCCCCACTGGGAAATGCAGTGCGCTTCGTCGATCGCGATCAGTGACGGGGTTCGCTTCGCGAGGAGCTCGGGGAAGTTGGGCACTCCGAGGCGCTCGGGGGCGATGAAGAGGTAGTCGAGGTTGCCGGCGAGGTACTCGTTGCAGACGCGGCGTGACTCGAGGCGGCCGCGGCCGGAGTGAATTCGTTCGGCGCGCAGTCCCTTGGCTTGCAGACCAGCGACTTGATCTTCCATCAGCGCGATGAGCGGGCTGATGACGAGCGTGGTGCCTCCGCGAGAGAGGCCGGGGAGTTGGTAGCAGAGGGACTTGCCGGCCCCGGTGGGCATCACGAGGAGCACGTCTTCGCCGGCGGCGGCGGCTTCGCAGGCGGCCTGCTGGTGCGGGCGGAAGCTCGCGAAGTTGAACGCGCCCTTGAGAAGAGAAGTGAGCCCCCTCTCTCCCTCTCCCCTTGGGAGAGGGTTGGGGTGAGGGGGAGCCAACATCGCGCGCGGTAGCTGCGCCGACGGATGCATCATCGGGGCGCTCGCACGAGGAGAAGGAGGAGGAAAGACACTCGGTGAACTCGCCCTCACCCCGACCCTCTCCCGAGGGGAGAGGGAGCCACTGGGCGGCGTTGGAGGACGAGGAAAATCCTGCTGCCAGACGCGACCGACGACGGCGATTACGTACTCCTCGATACCGCGCATGAACTCGGTGAGTTGACCCTGCCGCTTCGAGATCCGCTGCAGTCGCGCTTCCCACGCCCCCGTCATCGCGGGGCTCTTCACTTCGGCGTCGACCACTTCAATCAGCCCAATGCCCTTGTCCGTCGCGACGAGCGTCTTCCCCTCTCGCCGCACGTACTCACGCGTGAGCAACGTCTCGATGATGTTCGCGCGCGTCGCCGGAGTGCCGAGCCCGTTTTCCTTCATCGCGTCAGACAGCTCGCGCTCATCGAGCGTCTTCCCCGCCGTCTCCATCGCGGTGAGCAGGGTCGCGTCAGTCAGCCGCGGGGGAGGACGCGTGCGCTTCTGCACGCTCTTCGCATCCAACACCTTCTGCGGCTGATCCTTCTCGAGCCCCGAAGGGAGCAGCCCCTCATCGTCCTCAGGCGCGTCCTTCTCTTTCGGAGGCCTCACGCCGCCGACGTCGAGCACCGTCCACCCCTGCTGCTCGATCGCGGTGCCGTGACTGCGATACGAGTCGACGAATCCCGGGTTCGTGATCTCAGTCACCACCTCGGTCGCCGCCCAGGTGAAGTCGTCATGCCACGCCTGCAACACCCGCCGGCAGATGAGCGAGTACACCTTCTCTTCATCGCCACTCAGCCCATGCGGCACGACCGCGGTCGGAATGATCGCGTGGTGATCGCTCACCTGCGTGTCGTCGACGAAGCGTTTCCCCAGCGGCCGCTCACCCGTGCCCGGAGCGACGTTCGGCTCGTACGGCCCGCGAATCGCGCGCGTGATCGGACCCAACGTGCCCGCGACTTCAGCGGAGAGATGCCGCGAATCCGTGCGCGGATAGCTGATCGCCTTGTGCTTCTCGTAGAGCGACTGCGCGAGCTCGAGGCTGCGCTGCGCGGAAAACCCGTAGAGCCGGTTGAGATGCCGCTGGAGCTCCGTGAGATCGTAGAGCAACGGCGGCGGCATCTTCTTCTGCTTCGAAGTGACCGACGCGATCTTCGCGGTGCCCGACTTCGCGCGCGCGACGATCTCCTGCGCTTCCACTCCGTCGGCCTTCAAGCGCCGCGGATGTTCGTGCTTGCCGATGCGATGCCACGTGCCGCGGTAGCTCGCTCCTTCGCGCGGGGAGAAGGTGGCGACGACCTCGAGATAGTCCTCAGGGACGAAGTCGCGAATCGCGAGCTCACGCTCCACCAACAACGCGAGCGTCGGAGTCTGCACGCGCCCCACCGACAACGGCGCATCCATCGCGATGCCGTACGCGCGCGACAGATTCATGCCCACGAGCCAGTCAGCGCGGCTGCGTCCCACCGCTGCATCAGCGAGCGCGTCGAAGTCGCTCGAGGGACGAAGCTTCGCGAAGCCATCGCGAATCGCGGCATCGGTGAGCGAGGAGATCCACAACCGCTTCACCGGCTTCCTGCAACCCGAAGCCTCGTAGATGAGGCGGAAGATCAGCTCACCCTCGCGCCCGGCGTCGGTCGCGCAGATGACTCCGGTGACATCTTTCTGCGTGAGCGCCTTCGACACCACGCCGAACTGCGCCTTGGTGCCCTCGAGGATCTGCAGCGGCCACTCTTGCGGCAGCATCGGGAGCGTGGCGCGGCTCCACCGTTTCCATTCCGCGCGAATGCCCTCGGGCTGCGCGAGTCCCACGAGGTGACCGATGGCCCAGGTGACCAGGTAGCCGTTGCCGCTCAGCGTGCCTTCACCTCGCTGCGCAGCGCCGAGCACTCTGGCGATGTCACGCGCGACGGAAGGTTTTTCGGCGACGACGACGACGGTCATTGAGCGTGGTTTAGCTCAAGTCACCGACATGTACGGAACGGATGTGCAGCTGATCTCTCACGCTGCGCTTTGGAGCTCACGACACACGCTCTCGCACGCGGTGGAGAGCGCTTCGACCGCGCCCTGCTCTACT
>CBIHPJ010000082.1:0-17531 GCA_966211295.1 uncultured Myxococcales bacterium
CCAGTGCCTCCACCGCTCGCGCCGCCCCCGGTGCCTCCACCAACCCCACCACCCGTGGTGCCCCCACCGCCACCAACGGATCCGCCTCCCGTC
Source organism: uncultured Myxococcales bacterium (assembly GCA_966211295.1). GTDB lineage: Bacteria > Myxococcota > Myxococcia > Myxococcales > Myxococcaceae > Archangium_A. The sequence continues at coordinate 94 of CBIHPJ010000082.1, forward strand.
CCACCCCCCATGTCGCCGCCGCCGGAGCCCCCGCCACCGCCGGTGTTCACGGGAGCGCAGGTGCCATCGCCCCGGCAAACCCCGCTCGCGCAATCAGCGCCCACGCGGCAGTCAACCTGCGGGCCGGGGCAGGCGAACAACGAGATCGAGACGACCGAAAGCAGAATGAAGCGCGACATCGTGTGCTCCTGGAGAACGCGAGGCGGCTTACGCCGCGGCCCGAATGAAATCCACCCGGGGGGCCGCCACCTGCCGCCGGGGGCAGCTCACGCGCGCCGCGAGCACCACGATCAGGAAATGTGCAGCCGCGAGCAACGCCATCGGCGCGACGCCGTTTCCCATCGCACGTTCATATTGCAGTGCAACAGGAGCCACCCCACCCACGGCGAGGGGGAGAACACAGCTCCCGAGGACCAAACTTCCCACTGCGACGCTGCGATACGTGGACGCGTACATGACGGCTCCAGTCATTGTGCAGGTGCGAAGACGAGCGCCTCATCGCGCGTTCTGGCAGTGTCTGTCAAGGCGATTCATGTTGCATTGCACACAAAGGCCGCTACGGTCTTTCTCATGCTCGTCAAAAAGTACGGAAACCGCCGCCTCTACGACACCGAGAGCAGCCGCTACATCACGCTGGAAGATCTGACCGCCGCGATCCGTGACGGCGCCGAGGCCCGCGTGGTCGACGCCAAGACCGGCCAGGACCTCACGCAAGAGACGTTGACCCAGATCATCATGGAAGGGCGGGGCGGTGATCGAATCCTCCCGGCGCCGCTCCTTCATCAGCTGATTCGCCTCGGAGATGACGCCCTGGCGGACTTCCTCGGCCGCTACGTGCAGGCCGCCCTCGAGCTCTACCTGACGGCCAAGAAGACCACCCAGGCCTTCATGCCCTTCAACCCGTTGGTGGCGCTCACCCAGTTCGCCAACAACACGCCCTTCGGCGGCTGGAACCAGCAGTCCACCGCTCCGGTGCCGGTGCCCAGCGTGGCGTCACCGCCGCCCAATGACGTCGATCAGCTCCGCAAGGAGCTCGATGAGCTCAAGGGAATGCTGCGCAAGCGGAAGAAATGATGGTGAATTGTTGCAGTGCAACAAATTCTGCTTGACGCGGCGAGGCGTCTGGTTAATTTTGTGCGCGTTCGGGACGGAACTTCCCCTCAGAACGCAGTCCAACGTCGCACAACCGGAGAGATCACCATGGCCGAGACCAAGACCGCCGCTTCGCAGGTGCAGCATTTCAGCAACGAGAACGTGAAGAAGCTCTTCGACGAGCAGTCCACCCGCATGGCGCAGGTGTTCGAGGAGATGGGCAAGGCCCACTCGAAGTGGATCGAGTACGGCAACACCCAGATCGACGAGATGAGCGAGCTGATGAAGACCCAGTTCAACTACGTCAACGAGCTCGCCGCGGGCATGCGCAAGCTCACCCTCGAGACGGCGAAGAAGACCACCGAGTCGTTCAAGATCTGAGAATCCAACCTCCCTCTCCCTGCGCTCGTTGTGAGAGCGGGGAGAGGGTTGGGGTGAGGGGCCAATACATGTTCATCGATGCAGTCGCTTTGATGCCTACGCAGAAGAGCACCGTGCTGACCGACGGCCCCGCCTCTCTGTATCGCTTCACTCAGTTGGATGATGTTGCACCTGCGAAGGCGCCTCCGGTGCTCCTGGTGCCCTCGATGATCAACCGCTGGTACGTGCTCGATCTGCGCACGGGCTGCTCGGTGGCCGAGGCGCTGGTGAAGGCCGGGCTCGACACCTGGTGTCTCGATTGGGGCGCTCCCGAAGATCACGATCGCTACTTCACCTGGGGTGAGGCCGTGCAGCGCCTCGACCGGATGATCAAGAAGGTGCGCCGCGTCACCGGCAAGAGCCAGGTGACCGTGCTCGGCTACTGCATGGGCGCCACGCTCGCCACGGTGCACGCCTCTCAGAACCCCGAGCTGTACGCGGGCTTCATCAACCTCCTCGGTCCCATCGACTTCTCCGAGGCTGGAATGCTCGGCCGCATGACCGATCCCCGTTGGTTCGACGCCGATGCCGTGGCCGCGGCGGGCAACGTGAGCCCCGAGCAGATGCAGAGCGGCTTCAAGCTGCTCCGACCCACTCAGGACATCGCGAAGGCCGTGACCCTGATGGAGAAGGCCTTCGACCCGGCGTTCCGCACCTCGTACCAGGCGCTGGAGGCGTGGGCCGGCGACAACGTCGCGTTCCCCGCGGCCGCGTACACGACGTACATCAACGAGCTGTACCAGCAGAACCGGCTGATTCAGGGCAAGCATCACGCGCTCGGTAAGCGCGTCGATTTGAAGGCGATCACCTGTCCGCTGCTCACCATCACCGCCGAGAAGGACACCATCTGCCCCCCGAAGGCAGCGGTGGCCTTGAACCAGGCGGTGGGATCGAGTCAGACGCGGGTCTTCCCGGTTCCGGGCGGGCACGTGGGCGCGGTGGTCGGAAGCAAGGCGGCAGAGAAGCTGTACCCAGCACTCATCAATTGGATGAAGGAGAGAACATGCAGCTGAAGGACCTGAAGATCATCGTCACCGGCGGCGCCCAGGGAATGGGTGCGCACTTCGCCAACCGTCTGCTCGAGGGCGGCGCCAAAGTCGCGGTGGGCGACATCAACGAGGCCGCCCTCGCGGCGCTCCCCGCGGGCATCAAGCGCCGCAAGCTCGACGTGAGCAACGAGGCGGACATCGTCTCGTTCGTCGAGTGGGCGAACACGGAGCTCGGCGGCTTGAACGGCCTCATCAACAACGCCGGCATCATCCGCGACGGCCTGCTGGTGAAGAAGGACAAGACCACCGGCGCCATCACCAAGATGAGCACCGACCAGTTCAACTCGGTCATCAACGTGAACCTCACGGGCGCCACCATCATGGTGCGCGAAGTGGTCGCGAAGATGGTCAGCACCGAGCAGAAGCCCGGCGTGATCGTGAACATGTCGTCGATCGCTCGCCACGGTAACCGCGGCCAGTCGAACTACGTGTCGGCGAAGGCGGCGCTCGCGGCGAACACCGTGACCTGGTCGCGCGAGTTCGCCCAGTTCGGCCTCCGTGTCGGCGCGGTCGCGCCCGGCATGATCGAGACCCCGATGACCGCGGGCATGAACCAGAAGGCGCTCGACGCGTTCATCGAGAAGATCCCGGTCGGCCGCATCGGCAAGCCCGAGGACATCTGGGTCGCCGTGAAGTTCATCATCGAGTGCGACTACTTCACCGGTCGCACCATCGACGTCGACGGCGGCATGGGCTTCTGATCGTTGTCTCCCTCTCCCTGCGTCAGCGGGGAGAGGGGCCAAGTCGCTCCCTCACATGGCGTAGAAGTCTTCGGGGATCGTCTCGGTCGGGCGCCAGTCGACGGTGCCGGCCTCGACGCCCTTGTACTGGACGAAGGTCTGCGCGCAGAGCTTGGTGTCCACCTTCGGTCCCTTGCGACTCGCGGTGCTCAGCCACTGCAGCGCCTGATCGGGAGAGATCTGTCCCGTGCGCACCAGGCCGATCACCAACACCAGTAGGTGCTTGCAGACCGCACCCTGCAGGCCCATGCAGGCTGACAGGCTCGGCTCCGCGCAGCCGTAGGTTCCGTCGGGCTTGAGCCAGCTCGCGTACACGGAGCCCGCGCCGGTCTGACTGCGGACCACTCCGACGAGATGCTCGGCGTCGTGATTGCTGAAGAGCTTGAAGCGATCGCTGCGGAGCATGTCGAGCGCACGGCCCATGCGCTTCTGATCCATGAAGCCCGAGAGTTGATTGACGAAGGAGGGGAAATCGAGCCCACCGCCCGCCGCGCTCTTCTTCGGCTTGTCGACGCGCACCAGCTCGAGGAATGCGGCCTCATCGAGTGACACGATCTCGGCGCCTTCCTCGACCAGCTTCGCCGCCTTGTTCTGCAGCGCCACCTTCGAAGGCCCGCGGCGCGGACCGACCACCAGGTAATCGAGGTCTTCGTCGATCTCTCCGGCGCCCGCTCCGGCGGCCTCGGCCATCTTCACCAACAACTCCGGACCTTCGGGGCTGAAGTCGAACCCGCCGACGAAGGCGAAGCGCTTGCCCTTGAGATCGATCGCCACCATCGAGCGGTAGCTCGCCTCGTCGAGGATGGTGAGCTTCGGCTTCTTGCCGCCCGCAGCGACGAGCTTCTCTGCCTTCTTCTTCGCCTCTGCGCGGCCGGTGCCCTTCAAGTCACCGAAGACCACCACGTCGACCTTCTCGTCGAGCGTCTCCTGCACGCGCGCGCCGCGGCGGTGAGCGACCTCACCCGGAGATCCTCCGTGGTACGTCGGCCACACCGCGAAGTTCCCGAAGAACGCCCAGCGTTGATTCGCGAACGGCTTCTGCGAGGTCTTCTTCTTCGTCGCCATCGTCAGCCCCTGATGATCTCTGCCATCGCCTCGGCGAGCCGCTCCGGCGTGCAGACGAGAATGTCCATGCCCACCTTGCGGCACTTCGCCGCGGTGGCCTTGTTGTATTCGGGGCGCGCGTCGTACCCGAGTGCACCCAGTCCGATCATGCGGACACCTGCGTCGGCCATCGTGCGCACCTGATCGACCAGATCCGCGGTGTCGCGGCCCTCGAAGAAGTCGGTGATCAGCACCACGATGCTCCGCTGCGGCTCGCTCACCAGGGTCTGCGTGTACTGGAGCGCTTTGGTGATGTCGGTGCCGCCGCCCAGCTGCACCTTGAGCAACACGTCGACCGGCGAGCCCACCTCGTCGCTCAGATCGACCACCTCGGTGTCGAAGAGCACCAGCGAGGTCTTCACTCCGGGCAGCTCGGCGAAGATCGACGCCATCACCGCCGAGAAGATCGCGGAGTCGAGCATCGATCCAGACTGATCCACGCAGACCATCACGTGCCACGGCCGCTTGTTGCGCTCGGCGGCGAAGTAATAGAGCCGGTCGGCCAGCAGCAGCTGCTTCTTCTCGTCCCAGTTCTGCAGGTTGCGGCGCAGCGTCCGCTTGAGATCGAGGTTCCTGAAGATCTTCCGCGGCGAGTGACGATCTTTCCGCAGCGCTCCGACGATCGCCCGCTCGATTCGGATCTCGAGCTTCTTCTTCAGGTCCTGCACGACCTTGTCGATGATCTTCCGCGCCAGGATGCGCGCGCGCGGATCGAGCAGGTCCTTGTGGGTCATCAACGTCTTCACCAGCTCGACGTTGGGCTCGACCTTCTCGAGCAGCTTCGGGTGATCGAGGAGCTGACTGATCCCGCGCCGCGAGATCAGCTCGCGCTCGAGCACCTCCTTGGCCTGGCGAGGGAAGAGCTCGCTCACCGCGTCGATCCACTTCGGCACCGTGAGCGCAGATCCGCCCTGACCAGCGCCGCGATCGGAGTCGCTGAACACGAAATCGATCGCGGACTGCGCTTTCGCCGCCTGCTCATCCTCGCCCGCGGTGAGCCCGTGCTGCTCTGCCACCTTGCCGAGCACCAATCGCCAGCGCGCGACATGCGCCTGATCTTCAGGGCTGAGCTTCGAAGCGGGAGGCGCCGCTGCTTTCGGTTTCTTCGCGGCCATCAGAACGTCCACTCCTTCATGATCGCGGCGACGCGTGCATCGACCGCGGCCATGTACACCGCAGCACCCGCGGAGCTGGCCTTCACCTCGGCCACTTCTTTCGCCTCACTGAGCCCGTAACGGACGGCCACTCGATCCGCGAACGACAGCCGTTGGCGCTCGTGCAGGCGCTCGAACGCATGCCGCACCTTGGGCAGCAGGGTCATGAAGTCTTCCCACGGCGCCGCGCGGAGCAGGTCGTCGATCGCGATGATCAACGAATCCGCGCCGAGCAGCATCGAGGTCTTCGACACCGCGAACGCTCCATCGAGGAACTCGCCCGCGAGCACCATCTTCGAGGGCTCGGAGACGGCGAAGGCCGCGACGCGCGAGGCGAGTTCCTTCGGATCGAGCTCGCGCAGCTCAGTGAGTATTCCCGCGAAGGCTCCCTGCATGAACGGAGCTTGCGACGAGAGCGCGGCAGTCTTCACGCCCTCGGTGAAGAGCGAACGATCGAAGCGTTCATCACCACCCAGCACCGCCTCCGCGAGGGACTTGAGGTGCGTGATGGTGGCCTCCTGCTGATCCGGAGGGATCGCGCCGAGGTCCGAGATCGCCAGGCACGCGCGCGTGTAGGCCCTCACCGCCAACGTCGCGATCGCGTCCCGCCCGAGGTTCTTCTGCACCGCGAGCCGATCCAGCACGAGCAGGTGCAGCAGCGCCTCGCACTGCGAATTGAAGTGGCGATCTTCGTCGATGGCCGCGCCGGCCGCCGCCTCGAGCCGCTGCATCACGTGCGGCAGCTGCATCGACACCGACTCGAGCAAACGAAGGCAGGTGGAGCCGGCCTGTCGCTGCTCCTTCGCCACGTCCTCTTCGAGGCGGGCCATTGCGGCGCTCTCCACGGCATCTCCATAGAGGTTCCGCTCGATGAGCGAGCTCTCGACCTTCGGAGACCACGCGAGCCGCCACTTCTCGCGGAACAGGATCGCGCCGTCGCCCGTGCTCGAGCCTTCCAGCTCCGCCAGCGGCACCTTGAGCTTCACCAACTGGTGTAGGAACGCCGAGCGCCGCGCACCTTGTTCCTCGCGGAGATCGAGGGTGAGCGAGAGCCGCTTCTCCTTGCCCATCACCTCGCCGAGCTCGAGATCGTCGAGCTGCGCGTAGAAGTCGTGAACGATCGGCAACCGCCCGAGCGCCGGAGTGACCCGGCCTACCGCGTTGCCCACCTCCGCGGCCGTCATCGCTTTCAAGAGTCCGCGGCCTTCTTCTTCAGGCCGTCCCTTGCAGCAGCACGAGATGAGCGCATCGCGAAGATCGTCGAGGATCGGGGCAGGGCGTCCGCGCAACGCAGCCAACATGCGCGCGTGTTGGGTCACCGAGATCGCATCCGCCGCTGAGAACGCTTCACCTTCCTTGCGGCCCTTCGCCAACACCGAGGTGACGTGCTCGACCATCGCGCCCACCCAGGGCTCGGCGTCGTCGAGGTGTTCCCACACCGACTGGTAGTACTTCGGTGCACGATTGGCGGCGCCGTAGCCAGAGAGCTCCGACACGCGGAAGTACGAGTACGGCACCACGGTCGAGAGACACGTACCCTTGGGAAGCTCAGGAGGCGGCGTCTTGTCCTCGCGATCGAGGAAGAGATGGAAGCCGCCACACACCACCATCGCGTCCTTTGGCTTCAACTTCCGCTTGGCCAGCTCGGCGCGAATGGTGCGGAGCATGAAGCGCTCACGCTCCAGCGTGCCGTCGTTCTCGATTCGCTTCCTCGGAGCCGTCGCACGAACCGCGGCGCAGAACGACGCGAAGTCGCGCCGGAACTCCTCATGGTTCGCGTGACGGTGGCCGACCTCGAAGAGCGAGTCCCACGCTTCATTCCACGTCCGGTAGCCCGCGACCCGCGCCATCGTCGCGTAGAACGAGCTCTCAGCGACGAGGTCTTCCCAGCTCGCGCGTTGATGCACCTGCTCCACGCTCTCGTCAGGAGCGGATTCTTCCCCTTCCGAGTCGTCGGCCCAGTCCTCCTTGTCGATCAGCGCGTGGTGCGGGAGATCGATGAACACCGCCTCCGCTCCCAACTGCTTCGCCTCGACCATCGCCACGTACTCAGGCGAGTAGGGGAGCATCGGGTACCAAACCGGAAATCTCGGCGGAATGTCCTCGGCCGCGCTCGCGATGCCGGCGAGACCGAGCACGTTCTGATCGTCGCGGAAGCTCGCGTAGAGCGCGATGGGCGGCTTGGTCTTCGCATCCACCACGTGCTCGATCAGCGCGTTCGCGTCCGCAGGACCCTCGATCAACACCAGCTTCGGCTTTCGCTCTCGCATCGCCGCGCGCAGATGCCGAGAGACAGCAGGAGAGTGATGCCGCACGGGGAACCAGTAGAGGTCCTCCGCGAGCACGGCCTCGGCCTGCTGCTGCACCTGCGCGAAGTCGAGCTTCATGAGGCGCTCGAGACCGCCTTCATCGCCGCCTCGTGAAACGACTTCCACGACGCATCCTTCGCCGCGCGCTTCTTCGCGACGAGGCTCAGGTATTCCTTGAGCACCGCGAGATCGCCGAGATCTTCCTTCACGATCGATCCCACGAGATTGCGCGCCACGTCCTGCACGCCGATCGCGCCCGAGCCGAAGTAGCGGGAATGGATCGCCGAATCGAGCGCCACGCCGATCGCCTCGGCGGTGGAGAGGGTGGTGGACGGCTTCTGGAAGCTCACGCCCTCCGAGGTCGAGCCGTTGCGCATCTCGCGGAAGACCGTGGCGAGCAGCGTGAGCACCGAGTCCTCGAGCTTCGCGGAGATCTTGTAGCGCTCGAGCAGCTCCTTCGAACGATCGCGCACGATCGCGATCTCGGTCTTCTGATCGCCCACCACCGGAATGTGGATGTAATTGAAGCGGCGCTTGAGCGCGGCGGAGAGCTCGTTCACGCCCTGGTCGCGCGAGTTCGCGGTGGCGATCACGTTGAAGCCAGGCTTCGCGAACACCATGTTCGCGTCGGGCAGCTCGGGCACCGCGATGTTCTTGTCCGAGAGGATCGACACCAGCGCGTCCTGCACGTCGGGCACGCAGCGGGTGATCTCTTCGAAGCGCAGCAGCCCGCCCGTCTTCATCGCGATCATGGTGGGCGAGGGGATCATGTTCCCCGGAGTGGGCCCTTCGGCGATCACCCGCGCCACGTTCCACGAGTACTTGATGTGCTCTTCCGTGGTGCCCGCGGTGCCTTGAATGGTCAGCGTCGACACGCCGCTGATCGCCGCCGCGAGATGTTCCGAGAGCCAGCTCTTGCCGGTGCCGGGCTCGCCCACGAGCAACAACGCACGCTCACTCGCCAACGTGACGATCGCGCGCTCGACCAGGGAGTCATCGCCGAAGAACTTCTTCGTGATCGGCACTTCGATCGACTTCCCCCCGATGGTGGCCTTGAGCGGCTTCGCGCTCCCCACGATGTACGTGAGCACCGACTTCGGAGAGAGCTTCCACGCGCTCGGCGGCGTGTCCGAGTCGTTCTGCTTGAGGGCCTCGAGTTGCGCGCTGTACTGAACCTCCGCCGGCTCGCGCAGGATCTCGCCGCTGTTCGTCTTCGCTTCTGCTGCTGCCTTGGCCATATCGATGTCCTTCAAGTCGTGAAGTCGAGGGTCTTCATCAGAGAGGTGAGATCGACGTTCTCAGTCGAGATCATGAGGTGCTTCGGAGCGCCGTCTTCTTCGATCGCGGAGAGCGGTTGGAAGATCAGCCGGCAGTTCTCGTAGTGGAGCAGTCCGTACAGCTTCGGGCGGCCCGCGCCCTTCTTGAGGAAGCCCTTGAGCGCCTTGGTGAGCTGTTCTCCATCGGGGCCGGTGGAGACCGTGGCGTCGAGCTCGAGCGCTCCGAAGCGCAGCGGGAAGATCAGCTGCTCACTTCGATGCGGATTCACCGCGCCGGGCTGTAGTTCCCACTCGTCGATCACGAGTTCTTCCTGCAACTCGATCTCCAGATCGAGCGGTGAGGTCTGGTGTCCTCGCACTCGTTCGAGCGCTCGCGCCGGATCCCACGAGAGCACCGAGTCCCAGTTGGTGAACTCGGCGCCTTGCTTGAGCGTCGACTTTGGACCGAGCAACAGACGGCCCGAACCGAACTCATCGAGCGTGATCGCCGCGTCGGTGATCGTCAGCTCCTTCGGTTCGAGCAGAAGCTTGGGCGTGAACTTCTGCGGCTGAGCGAGGTGCAGGAACGACTCGGCCGGCACGCCTTTCTTCCCGGTGAACACGCAGGACCAGACCAGGCGCGTTCCCGCAGGAAGATCGCCCTTCAATACGCGAAACCGGAAATCGAACGACGCCGAGCCGTCGAGCAGCGCGCGCTTCTGCACCCCCACGGTCACCACGGTGAGCGACTTCACGGGCGATGGAGTGGATTGCCAGAGCAGTCGTGCGAGTGCCGCGCGATCTCCCTCGTCGATCGCTTCCCTCAGTCCGCGGCTGATGAGCCAGGTGCGATTGAGAAAGAACGCCAACCGGCGCGCTGAGAAGTGAGCGCTCTCCTCGAGAAAGCGACCTAACTCATCGTTCACGTAGCGAAGAGAAGCAGCGAGACGTCCCAGCTTGGCGCGAGCCGCTTCCTTCCCGCTGGCGTCGAGCTTCTGACGACTCGCAGCGGACGCCGCGGTGAGACCTGACGAGACGAGTCCTTCCACCACGCGCGCGAGCTCATCGAGCAGCGGGAGCAACGAGGATCGATCTTCGAGAGGCGGCAGCTCCTGCTTCGGAGGACGCGCGGGCTTCTGCTCCGAGCCGTCGCTGAACGCTTCGATCGCGGCATCGAGAGACAACACGCGCTCGAACACCCGGCTCGCGGTCTGCGCTCTCAACAACGCACGTGCAGCCGAGGGATCACCTTCACGCGCGGTGCGAACCAACTCGCCAACGGCCCCAGAAACATACGCAGCGCCCGCTCGCCCAAACTCTTCACCGATCTCCGAGAGGCGCTTCAGCTCGTCGGCTCCCGTGGATTTCACGCCACGGACCACGAGCTCCTCGAAGCACTTCTGCAGCTCGAGCAGTGTCTGAGCGACCTCGGCGCGTTGCTCCTTCACAGCGCGTAGTAGTCCTCAGGAATGGTCTCGGTCGGACGCCAATCGACCTCGCCAGCCTGCGCACCCTTGTAGCGAAGGAAGGTCGCGGTCGCGGCTTCTTCGTCGAGCTCGGGCGTCTTCTTGCGGCTGGCGACGCTCCACGCGTGAGCGAGCTGGGGATCAAGCCTTCCCGATTGAGAGAGGCCGATGGTCAGGACCAGCAGATGCTTGCAGATCGCTCCACGAAGGCCGCCGCAGTGCTTGAGGTTCTGGGTGCAGCAGAAGAACTCGCCGCTCTGACCGAGGCGGCAGGCGTAGACCAACTCAGCGTCGGTCTGGCTCTTCACCACGCCGGTGAGGTGCTCTGGAGTCACCTCCGCAAACAGCTGGAACCGATCGGCGCGCAGCATCTTGGTGACCTTCTGCATGCGCGAAGGATCGGTGCTGGCCGTGAGCTTCTTGATGAGCCCGGGGAGATCGATCTTCGCCGCCGCCGCCTTCACCACGATCTTCTTGGTCGCCATTGATGCTCCCTCCGAAAAGGCGGGCGGAAAGTAGCAGAGCATGCGCGGCGCGCTCGTGGGGAACACACATTTTCCCATGAGCGGCGATCCGGTCCTGGAGCAGGTTCAGCTGGGGTTCCAGTGGCAAACACTCGACCCCTTTCTCTTCTGCGTGCACCACAACGACGCGTATCCGGCGGGCAATGACGTCCTGGGCCCCGACGCCATGCTCGCGGGTCGCAACGAGGGGAGCGACTTCGAAGGGATCGACGGTTGGAACATGTACCACGGGACGATCGTGCCCGGCTTTCCCCAGCACCCGCACCGCGGCTTCGAGACGGTGACCCTCGCGAGACGCGGCCTCATTGATCACTCCGATTCGCTGGGCGCCACCGCACGCTTTGGTCGCGGTGACGTGCAGTGGCTCACCGCGGGCAGGGGCATCGTGCACTCCGAGATGTTCCCACTGCTCGACAAGAACGGGCCCAACCCCGTCGAGCTCTTTCAGATCTGGCTCAACCTCCCGCGCGCCAGAAAGATGGTCGAGCCGTACTTCTCCATGTTCTGGGCGGACGCCATTCCGTTCGTCCGCGCTCGAGGCGTGGAGATCGCTTTGATCGCAGGTCAGATCGGTGACTCTCGCGCGCTCCCGCCGCCTCCGGATTCCTGGGCCTCGGCCTCGGAGAGCGATCTCGCGATCTGGGCGGGCAAGCTCGAGCAGGGTGCGAAGTGGACGCTCCCTGCCGCGAAGCCCGGCACCAACCGCATGCTCTATTTCTTCAGCGGCTCGAAGCTGACCATCGGCCAGACGGTGATCCAGCGTGGCATTGGCGCGCGCCTGCGCCCTGAGGTGGCGGTGGAGCTCACCAACGGAGAAGGCGAGGGCGAGTTTCTCGTGCTCCAGGGGCGGCCCATCGGCGAGCCTGTCGTGAGCTACGGCCCGTTCGTGATGAACAGCGAGGCCGATATTCGCCAGACGTTCCTCGACTACCAGCGTACCCAGTTCGGCGGTTGGCCCTGGAAGCAGGACGATCCGGTGTTCCCCCGGGAAAAGGGCCGCTTCGCCGACCACGCAGACGGCAAGCACGAAGAACGCTGAGTGGTTCTCCGGCCCGCCAATTCGGGTTACACCGAACTCCGTTTTGGAGACGTTCTTCAAGTACCAGGGCCTGGGCAACGACTTCGTGGTGATCGATCGCCGCGCGTCGGGCGTCGACCTGGACGCAGAGACCAGCCGTCAGTTGTGCGATCGCCACTTCGGCATCGGCGCTGACGGAGTGCTTTCGATCCTCCCCGAAGCAGGCACCGCGGGCCGGATGGTGGTGCACAACGCCGATGGCTCGATCGCCGAGATGTGCGGCAACGGGCTGCGCTGCGTCGTGAAGTACCTCGCCGAACACGATTCCCAGAAACCGGGTCGGCTCAAGGTCGCCACTGGCGCGGGAGTGCTCGAGAGCGAGATCGAGTGGGGTGCTCGAGGAGTGGAGCGCGTCACCGTGGCGATGGGTCCTGCGCGGCTCGAAGCGCCGATCCTTCCGAATGGTGGACCTTTCGTTCGCAAGCCGATCGAGGGAGTGATCGGAACTGCGGTGAGCATGGGCAATCCGCACCTCGTGCTGCTCGATGTTCCGCCGAGCGAAGCGGCGCGCCTCGGCCCGGGACTCGAGGTGCATCCGCTCTTCAAGCAGCGCACGAACGTCGAGTTCGTTGAGCCGCGTGATGCAGGTGGGCTTCGAGTGACTGTGTGGGAACGCGGTGTCGGGCTTACGCTGGCTTGCGGCACTGGCGCGTGCGCGACGGTTGTTGCGAGCGCGCTCGAGGGGAGAAGTCCCTTCGACGCGTGGGTTCCTGTCGAATTGCCGGGTGGGTTGCTCGACATCAAGGTGGCGAGGGATCTGAGCCAGGTGTGGTTGAGAGGCCCCGTGAAGTTCGTCTTCCAGGGTGAGCTCACGTGACCACCCTCGATCAGCGTTGCCTCTCCATCGTCGGAGTCACCGAGATCGAGGCGCTGCAGGAGCAGATCCTCTCCGAGTTCTCCGCGCTGTGCGCCGCGCAGTCGGGTGCGCTCTGGGTCTCGGGCGAGCGCGTGGGCATGCGCCTGCGTGCGTGGCGCGGAATGCTCGATCGTGGAGCGCTGCCAGAGTTGGTCGATCCGAGCCTCGTGCAGTCGCACGCGTGGAAGGCCGACACCTCGCTCCTCGTGCCGCTCATGGCGAGCAGCGGCGAGTTGGTCGCGCTCGTGCAACTGAGCGATCCACTCTCGGGAACTTTCGCTGACGACCTGCTCGCTCAGTGCGAGTCGTTCGGAGGTTTCGCTGCCGCCGCGATCAAGACGGCGACGCGCTTCGCTTCTCTGCAGCGCCAGGGACTCCGTGACCGCGAGACCGGCGCGTACACGCTCTCATACTTCACCGACTACGCGACGAAGGAGATCTACAAGGCCCGCCGCTACGGCCGCGCGTTCTCGCTGCTGACCTTCTCGCTCGACAACCTGCCGGCCATTCGCCAGCGCATCGGACACTCCGCGGTGCGCCAGGCGCAGCAGATCGTGCTGAGAGTGATCTCTCAGATCATCCGCGACTCGGACGTGGTCGCCCGCGCCACCGAGCAGGAGTTCCACGTTCTCCTCCCCGAGACCGATTACTTCGGAGGACTGATGTTCCTCCGCCGCGCGCTCACCTCGGTGATGGAGGAGACCGACGCCAAGGCCCTCGAAGCGCGAGTACCGATGGGGCTCACCGGCGGAGTGGCGACGTTCCCGCGCGATGGTGGCGACTTCGACGAACTGCTCGTCTGCTGCCGCCGCCGCATGGATGAGCGTCGCGGATCGCTGCATCACCACCTGCGCCTCGAGCCGCTGCCGTTCTGGGACGAGGTCGAGCTGCTGCTCGGAAACTCACGTTCCCCGCGCCTCCCCGACGCGCCTGGAGAGCCTTCACGTCGCGGCAAAGTCGCCGACGTGCTCTTCGAAGAACTGCAATCCGAAATTGGCCGCGAGTTCCTCCGTGAGCCGATGGCGCGCGGACTGCTCTACGTCGGTGGTCCCTCGGTGAAGGGTGATCTCCCGATCGTTCGTTCGCTCGATCACGCGCCCGCTGACTTCGCTCCGCGCGTCTACGTGCTTGGTCGTCACGCTGATCTGCAGGAGCACCACGCGATGACGCCGGTGTTCCTCGAGGGCGATGAGCGTCTCGCGCGTCATGAGTTCCTGCTGTGGATGGGCGACGGCTCGGCCTATGCGCTCCTGCAGCGCAGAGGACGTGGAGCCACCTGGGGCTTCCACACTTCCGATCCCACGCTGGTCGAGGGACTCGTCTCCAAGCTCCAGACTGCCTACGACCTGCAGCCCTACTGACCCATGGCGACCGCGCGAAAAGTCCTCCTCGCAGATCCCGATGTTGGCGCCATTCGCGCGCTGACCAAGGCCCTGCGTTCACGCGGCTACCAGGTGCAGCACGCGCCGGACGGATCCAAGGCGCTCGAGGTCTCGGTCCTCCGGCACCCTGACGTGATCCTCTTCGACGAGACCTGCACGCTCATCGAGGCGCGCTCGTTCATTCAGATCCTCGGCAGCAACCCGCGCACCGAAGACATCCCGGTCGTGGTCACCACCACCTCGCGCGATCTCGACAAGTTCCGTCAGCTCCGCGAGGGCGTGCTGCAAAAGCCCTTCAACATCGACGAAGTGATCGCGCGCATCGATCATCTCTGTCGCCGCGCCGAGGCCGCGCACGAGCTCAAGGGCGACGCGCGAGAGATCGAAGGCGGACTGCAGCAACTCCCGTTGCCCGATCTGATGCAGATCATGGCGATGAACCGGCGTACCGGCCGGCTCGCCCTCGTGCACGGCCAGGAGCGCGGCGAGATTCAGATCGCCGACGGCCGCCCGGTGAACGCGCGCGTCAACGACATCGAGGGAGAGAAGGCGCTCTTCCGCCTCGTCGGTTGGCGCGAGGGCACCTTCGCCTTCCATCCCGGACCCGCTCCGGCGCGCACGAAGATCAATCGCTCGATGGAAGACGTGCTCCTCGAGGGCATGCGCCAGTCGGACGAGCGCGAGCGGCTCTTGAGCGTGCTCCCGGCGCTGAATCAGTCACTCGCGCTGGTGCCAGACGCCGGCGAGGTGATCGAACCGCACCCGGTGACGAAGGAGCTGCTTCGCGTGCTCTCGCAGCCGCGAAAGTTATCCGAGCTCCTCGACCTCGCCGACGCCGCCGATCTCGACATCCTCGGAGCGGTCACCACGCTCATCGAGAAGGGCATCGTGCAGCGCTTCGACGCAGTGGGCGTGGAGAACGCGCCGCTGCTCGGAGCCGCCGAAGTGCACGCGCTCCGAGGAAAGCTGCTGCGTGGTCGCCCGCATCGCAACGCGCTCGTCGCGAAGGTGGTGGTGCTCGGCACGGGACCGAAGGCAGGGCGTTGGTTCCTTCGTTCGCTCCCCGGGATCACGGCGATCAGCGCGGATCCTGCGTGTCTGCGCAGCAGCTTCGGCACCCTCGGCACGCTCGAGATCAGCGACGTGTTGAAGATCGACTTCGTCTTCGCTCCCACCGCCGAGGCTGCGCGGCCGTTGTGGAGACCGTTCCTCTCCGCCGCGATCGGCGCGCTCGTGATCGAAGAGAACGAGTCGATCATGAAGCTCGCGCGCTTCTGCGCCTTCGATCTGCGGCTGCCGGTGGTGGTGGCCTCGAAGACCGCCGGTGGTGGACTCAACGCCCTCGAAGTTCTTCCGGCGATCCTGCGTGGTGCGCCCGCTGGCTCCGCGGTGGTGGATACGGACGTCGCGACTGCCGTTCGTCTCCTGCTGCTCACGGCGATGCAGACCCCGAACCAGGAAATCCCGGACACGATGTTGACCGCCTCGGAGGCCTGACGTGTCTGACCAAGCAGTCGTCGCCGTTGTGAGACCGGCCTGGGTGCGACTCGGGCTTTTCGGAGTGAGCACGCGCAAAGGCGCAGTGGCCTTCATCTGGTTGTCGCTCGTACTGGCGGGCAGCGGCGCCTACGGCTTCCGCGATCCGAAGTTCTTCTTCGGCTTCGGAATGGTCTTCGCAGCGCTCTGGTACTGGCTCGCGATCCGCTGGGTCGATCAGAACGATCGCTGGGCCGATGATCAGCCGGGCGCCGGCAAGTCGACGCCGGGCAACTGACGCAGCAGTTCGTATTCCATCTCGTCGAGGATCGTGTGCCGGGTCGAGCGCAGGTTCTCGAGCCGAATCTCGACCTTCATCGCGCCGTCTTCGCTCTTCGTCGCCACCACCTTCGACGCGCCACCTGCCTGTCGGCACTTCTTGATGTCGGCCTGCAGCGCCTTCAGGCGCCGCGAGATCTTCATCGCCTGCTTTCCTTCCGGCGACTCGAAGGTGTGGAAATGGCGGTTGCGCGAGAGTGGGGCGCCCTCGTCAAAGAGGCGGAGCACGAGCTTTCGCACGAACGGATCCATCGACCACGCAATCTAACATCGGTACTTTGCGGATCCCGATGCCACGACTGACCGTACTGCTCAGTGCCGCGCTGGTGCTGAGCGCGTGTGAAGACGCTGAGAAGGCGCGCGAGCGCAAGCAGATCGAGACCACCGTCGATTTCGTGGCGCAGGGTCGCGCTGAGCTCTCTGCAGGGCGCCCTGGCGAAGCCGTGCGCCAGTTCAAGCAGGCGATCTCCGCGACGCCCGAGGATCCCAGCCTCTATCTCTTGCTCGCCGAGGCCTACAACGCCGACGGTAACGAAGCGGGAGCGGCCCTCACGCTCAAGCAGTCCGAGCAGGTCTCTGGCGTGAAGGACCCCAGCATTCGCCGTCAGCGCGCGGAGCTGTTCCTGAAGATGCACCAGATCAAGGCCGCGACCGCCGAGCTGATCGCGATGCGCGATGATGATCTGCTCACCGATCAGGAGATCCTGAGCCTGAGCCGCCTGCTGGCGCACTCCGGAAAGATCCAGGAGGCGTTCAAGACGCTCGAGCGCATTCAGCTCCGTTCTCCTGACGATTTGGAAGCGAAGACGATGGAGGCCGAGATCCTCTTCCTCAAGGGCGACGTGCTGCTCGCGGCGAAGCTGATGGATCGTTTGCTCGCCGAGACGCCTTCGCTCACTTCCGCGCGCCTGCTCCGCGCTCGCTACTTCTTCAACGAGAAGGAGCTCGCGAAGGCCGAAGAAGACGTGAACATGGTGGACCCGAAGGACGCCAAGCGGGCCGACGTGGTCTCGTTGAAGGCGCGCATTCTCAATGAGCTCGGTCGCTCGGAAGAGGCGGCGTCGTTGCTCGAGCGCCTGGTGGATGAAGATCCGAAGGACGCCGAGACGCTCGCGCTGCTCGCTGAGACGCGGTTGCTGCAAGGGAAGGGCACTGACGCGCAGCAGCTGGTGGAGAAGATCCTCGCCATGGAG
>CBIHPJ010000083.1:0-17326 GCA_966211295.1 uncultured Myxococcales bacterium
CGCATCAGACGCACACGATCGACACGATTCTTAACAGTGGTCCCAACCGTCTGAGCGGTGGCGCGAGCGGAACTGATTCCTACGTTCACGCGGTCGTCAGCACTCAAATCCAACACCTGTGGAGCCACATCATGCCTGTCGCGATCGCTGAGCTGTCGGAGTCGTTGAGCACCATCGTCGAGAACACCGGGAAGAGCGTCGTTCGAGTGGAAGGAGGTCACCGCCGGCCGGTCAGCGGAATCGTCTGGAGTCCCAAGCAGGTCGTCACCGTCGCGCACGGCGTGCCGCGGGATGAAGTGGTGGTCGCGGTGGAAGGGAAGGAGTTCAAGGCGCGCGTGAAGGGTCGCGACGAGACGACCGATCTCGCGCTGCTCGAGCTCGATGAAGCGCTCCCTGCCGCGACGTTCGAAGAGGGCGCCGGTGTGAAGGTAGGTCAGCTCGCGCTCCGCCTTGCTCGTCCTGGTGAGACCGTGCGTGCGACGAGCGGCATCCTGAGCGCGGTGGGCAAGAAGACGTGGCGCACTCCGTCGGGTGGCGAGGTCGACTTCTACCTGGAGACGGATGCGCCGCATCAGTCCGGCTTCAACGGAGGTCCGCTGATCGACGTGCAGGGCAGGGTGCTCGGTCTGACCTCGGCGAGCGTGCTGCGCGGCACGAGCCTCGCGATCCCCACGAAGACGATCCGCCGGGTGGTCGCGCAGCTCGAGCAGCACGGCAAGGTGCGCCGCAGCTACCTCGGCTTGCAGCTGCAGCCGGTGCAGTTGCCCGACGCGGTGCGCACTTCGACGGGCGAGGAGATCGGTCTGCTCGTCACCTCGGTGGAGAAGGACGGTCCCGCGGACAAAGCGGGCATTCAGTACGGAGACACCGTGCTGCACCTCGGTGATGACTCGGTGAAGACGCTGCAGGATCTCTATCGCTACCTGCGCGCGGATCACTCGGACCAGCAGGTGCCGCTCAAGTACTTCCGCAACGGCCAGGTCTCGACCTCGCAGGTCACGCTGGGAGGTCGCTGAATCACCTTCTCTCCCTCTCCCTGCGAAAGCGGGGAGAGGGTCGGGGTGAGGGGCTCACCATGAACCCACTCGAACTCTTCAGTGACGAACTCGAGAAACTGGTCGAGCAAGTCGCACCAAGCGTCGTCGCCCTCGAGCACCGGCGCGGTCACGGAACAGGCCTCGCACTCACGACCGACGGCTACGTCTTGACGAACGCGCACGTGGTGAAGAGCACCAGCACTCTTCAGGTGCGTGCGCACGACGGCACGAAGTTCACCGGCGAAGTCGTCGGCCTGGACGAGGCCACCGATCTCGCGGTGGTGCGCACGGGCCGTCAGAACGCGCCGGTCGCTCCGCTCGCGACCGCGCAGCAGGTGAAGGTCGGCCAGGTCGTGATCGCACTTGGTCACCCGTTCGGCTTCGAGCGAAGCGTGTCACTCGGAGTCGTCAGCGCACTCGAGCGTCGGCTCCCGGGTCGCGATGGCGCATCGCTCGATGGACTCATCCAGACCGACGCGGCGATCAACCCGGGCAATTCCGGCGGGCCGCTGCTCAACGTGCGTGGGCAAGTCGTCGGCATCAACACTGCGATGCTCCCGTTCGCTCAAGGGATCGGCTTCGCGGTTCCGTCATCAACCGCTTCGTGGGTGTCTGGATTGCTCTTACGACACGGTTCAGTGCGCAGGCGCTTCCTCGGGATCGCGGCGCGCAACGAGATCTTCTCGTCCGAGCTCGCCCTCAAGACGGGACAACCTCGCGGCGTGCGCATCATGGACATCGGCCGCGGCACCCCCGCTTCTCTCGGCGGACTCGAGTCGAACGATCTGTTGCTGCAGATGAACGGCAGCCATGTCGCCAACGTCGACGATCTGCAGCGCCTGCTCGCGTTCGAGTCGGCGAACGAGGTCGAGATCACCGTGTGGAAGCGCGAAGAGCGCGTTCAGAGAAAGGTACGCCCGACGCTCAAAGTGGCGGCGTAGGCCCCTCACCCCGACCCTCTCCCCGCTGTCGCAGGGCGAGGGAGGAACTACTCCTCTTTGGGTTCCTTGCGAGGAATCAGGGGCAGCGGGCCGGACTGGTGCCGGCTCGCTGGCGTCGCCTCGAGGTTCTTCGCCGCCATGTAGATGATGTTCCGCGTGCCCTTCTTGCCGCGGTACATCGCGCGATCGGCGAGATCGACGAGCGTCTGCTGATCCTGCGCGTGCTCCGGATACGACGCGATGCCGATGCAGGTGCTGATGCTCAAGCTGAAGCCCTCACGCGCGAGGAACTTGTGCGACTCGATCGATCGCCGAATGCGCTCGGCCACCTTCAGCGCGCCGCCCGAATCAGTCCCGCGGAGCAGGAGCACGTACTCATCGCCACCCCAGCGGCACACGATGTCGTGATCGCGCACGCAGTTCTTCAGCACGCGCGCCACCTCGACCAGCAACTTCGATCCCACGAGGTGACCGTGCGTGTCGTTGATGCTCTTGAAGTAATCGAGATCGAGGAACGCCAGCGCGAAGGGCTTGGGCTGCTCCGCAGTGGCGAGCGCCTTGAACTCCTTGTCGAGCACCAGCTGCAGGTAGCGGCTGTTGAAGAGGTGCGTGAGATCGTCGAGGTAGACGAGATCTTCCACCGCGGTGAACTTGCCGAGGTTCTTGAGCGCGAGCCCGAGGTGACGCGCGAGGAAGGGCGCGCCCGCGACTCCGGCCTCGGAGATGTCGCCCTTGTAGAAGAGCAGCACCCCGCCAAACAGCGCGTCGGCCTCGTACACCGGCACCAGGAACGAGGTGTCGAACCCGAGGCCCTCGATGGCGAGCTCCTGCCCGTGGCGATCGGTCTGCGCCACCGCATCTCGCACCGCCTGGAGCGTCTGCTTCTCCACCGTCTCGCGAACGGTCTCGCCGAAGCCCTGGAAGCTCGAGAGCTCGAGCTGCTTGCCGGCTTCCTGCGTGAAGACCACCACCGCGTCCGCCGCGCACATCGACTGAAACGCGCCGGCCGTCGCCTCGTTCAGCTTGTCGCGATCGAGCGTGGTCGCGATGCGCTGGCCCGCCTCGAGCAACGCCACGTGCGTGCGGAGCGCCTCGTTCTCCTTCAGCAGCGCGTGCTGATTGAGCGCGCGATTCACCGCGTGCGCGAGCACCTCGGGCTGCACCGGCTTCACCAGGTAGTCCGCGGCGCCGCTCTTGATCGCGCGCACGGCGGGCTCGACCTTGTCGAGCGCGGTGATCACCAGCACCTCGACCTCAGGCTGCGTACTGCGCACGTACTGAAGCAGCGCGATGCCGTCGCTCTGCGGCAGGATCAGATCGGTCACCAACAACGCGTAGCGCTGCTTCGAGAGCGCTTCCTTCGCCTCGCCGATCGATCCGACGGCGGTGACGTCGTGCCCCGCGCCCGCGAGAAAATCGCTGTAGAGCGATCGCGCGACCTTCTCGTCATCCACCAAAAGAATCTGCGCCATGGCGAGGTTTGGCGAACTAGCAGACGCGTGCTGGCCGTGCGAGCTTGGAAGTCTTCGTGAGCCGCAATGATCCTCGGTTGTGTGTGTTCTTCAGCGCAGGTGCGACTCGTTATGCGCTCGACGCGGTGCGCGTGCTCGAGGTCGCGCGGGTCAACGAGGAGGGCTCCCTCCAACTCTCGGCGCACATTCCCGTGAAGGACCTTTCCACGTTGCTCGGCGGGGAAGGGGAGGCGCGCGTCGGAGCGGGCGTGGTGATCGACGTCTCTCCGACGATCGCGCTCCAGGTGCGGCAGGTCGACGGGGTATTCGACTGCACCTCGCTGCAACGCTGGCCCGTGCAGGGCCGCCTCGTCCCGCTGCTCGCGCCCGCCATCGCCGGCGCCTTCGAGTACGAGGGCCGCCTCGTGTTCGAGCTCGACGCTGAAGGCGCCTCGCGCGGCCTGCCTCGCCAACTCAAACCCATCGAGCGCCATCAGCGCACCGACAGCACCGCGCTCGTCTTCACGGTGCAGGGAGAGCGGCTCGCGATGCCGCTCCATCACGTGGTGCAGGTGATCGAAGCCAACACGGCCTTCAACCGCGCCCCCAACGCCGGCACCTTCCTGGGCGCCGCGATCCACCGCGGCCAGCTCTGCCCGGTCTTCACGGTGGGCCCATTAGGTTTGGTTCAGCCATTCATCGTGCTTTTCGAGGTCGGCGGCGACCTGTTGGGCCTCTCAGCCAGTCAGGTGGAAGGGGTGAAGTCAGGCTCCTCCCTTCTCGGGGCGTCCGTCCTTGATGTCGGCCGCATGTTTTCTTGAGGGTGTTCGAGAGTTACCCCTACACTCCCACTGTTCGTTCTTCGATTTCTCCTACCGGAACCCGCGATGCCCAAATCAGTTCTCGTCGCCGACGATTCACTCACGATTCGCAAGATCGTCGGAATGCTCTTCGCGACGGAAGACTTCACGTTGACGGCCGTCGACAACGGTCTCGACGCTGTCGCCAAAACGCGAGAGCTGCGCCCTGATCTGGTGCTCGCCGACTGCATGATGCCGGGCAAGAACGGCTACGAGGTGTGCCAGGAACTGAAGGGCGATCCTTCGACTTCGCACATTCCCGTGCTGCTCCTCGCCGGCAACTTCGAGCCGTTCGATCCCGCGCGCGCGCAGGCCGTGGGCGCGAACGGTCACATTCCCAAGCCCTTCGACAGCACCAGCTTCCTCGACCGCGTGCGCGCATCCGTGGGCATGGCGCCGGCCGCGGCTCAGCCGAACCCCCTCGCTCACCTGCAGCCCTCCGCACCCGTCGCCGCGCCGCCTCCCGCGGCTCCGATGGGAGCTCCGCGCGCGCCGATGCCGCCCGGTGGTGCACCGCTCGGTGGCATTCAGCAGCCGCGGCCGATGCCGGGCGCTGCTGGTGTTCCGATGGGAACTCAACCGGGAATGCCGCCGCGCCCCGTTGGGATGCCGGGTGCGCCGGGCGGAATTCCGATGGGCACGCAGCCCGGAATGCCGCCCCGTCCGATGGGCGTCCCGATGGGAACCCAGCCTGGAATGCCGCCGCGTCCCGGCGTGCCGATGGGAACTCAGCCGGGAATGCCTCCGCGTCCGATGGGCGCTCCTGGCGTGCCGATGGGAACTCAGCCGGGCATGCCGCGTCCGATGGGCGTGCCGGGAATGCCGGGCACGATGCCTCCGGGGCCGGGGATGGCGCGTCCGCCGATGCCGGGAACTCCGGGCATGCCGCCCGCGCCGGGAATGCCGGGTGGTGGTTTCCCCCGTCCTCCGGGTGCCGCACCGCTTCCGGGCGTGCCGCGCCGCGATCCGTTCGGTCTGCCGGGTCAGCAGCCTGTGCAGCCGCCTCCGGGCCGCGCTGAGTCGCTCAATCTCGATCACCACCACCCCGGCGCCGATGGCGGCGAGGCTCACCTGCGTGAGGCGCTCTCGAAGGCGTCGCGTGAAGTCATCGAGAAGATCGCGTGGGAGGTCGTCCCCCAGCTGGCGGAGACGATCATCCGCCAGGAGCTGGACCGCCTGATCAAGGACCGGGAAGCCAAAGGCCTCTGAGTTCTTGATTCCCGCGAAGGCGGACTTGCTTGGCGTTCTGAAGTCAGGGCGCAGCGCTTATGAGTTCATTGAGGCGCGCTGACTGAAGGACGCAAGCATGGCCGGCGAGCGAGAGAGTTGTTCGAAGGCGGCCCTTTCCGTGTTTGAGAGGGCCGCCTGATTTGTTTTTTGCCCAAGGGTTTTCAGATGACGACCGAGATTGAGCAGCAGTCCGCCGACGCCCCGAAGAAGAAGGAAGGGGGCTGGGAACCCGGCGCGGTGGAGTCCAAGTGGTATCCGCTCTGGGAAAAGAACGGCTACTTCAAGCCGGAGACCGGTTCCTCGAAGCCCTCGTTCTGCATCGTCCTGCCGCCGCCCAACATCACGGGCTCGCTGCACCTCGGCCACGCGCTGACCGCGACGATTCAAGACATCCTCGCGCGCTGGAAGCGGATGACCGGCTTCAACGTGCTCTGGCTGCCTGGCACCGATCACGCGGGCATCGCCACGCAGATGGTGGTGGAGCGCGAGCTCAAGAAGACCGAGAACAAGTCGCGCCACGACTACGGTCGCGAAGAGTTCCTCAAGCGTGTCTGGCAGTGGCGAGACAAGTACGGCGCGCGCATCGCGGAACAACACCGCGTGATGGGCGCCTCGCTCGACTGGTCGCGCGAGCGCTTCACGATGGATGAGGGCGTGTCGGAGGCCGTGCAGGAGGTCTTCCTGCGGCTCCACAGCGAAGGGCTGATCTACCGCGCGAAGAAGCTCATCAACTGGGATCCGCAGCTGCGCACCGCGCTCTCCGATCTCGAGGTGGACAACGAGGAGCGCAACAGCTCGCTGTGGTCGATCGCGTATCCCGTGGTGGGCTCTGACGAGAAGCTCGTGGTGGCCACCACTCGGCCCGAGACGATGCTCGGCGATACCGCGGTGGCGGTGCACTCGCAGGACGAGCGCTACAAGCACCTGATCGGCAAGAAGGTGCTGCTGCCTTTCGTGAACCGCGAGATCCCCATCATCGCGGACGACATCCTCGTGGATCCGAAGTTCGGCACCGGCGTGGTGAAGGTGACGCCGGCGCACGATCACAACGACTACGCCACCGGCCAGCGGAACAACCTGGAGATGATCAACATCTTCACGGACACCGCTCACGTGAACGAGAACGGCGGGCCGTACGTGGGCCTCGAGCGCGATGCCGCGCGCAAGAAGATCGTCGCCGACCTCACCGAGCTCGGCCTCATGGTGGACATCAAGCCGCACAAGCTGCCGACGCCGCTCAGCCAGCGCTCTGGCGTGGTGGTGGAGCCTCGCCTCTCGTGGCAGTGGTACGTGAAGATCAAGCCCCTCGCCGAGCCCGCGATCGCCGCGGTGGAGCAGGGCAAGACCAAGTTCGTGCCCGAGTCGTGGACCAACACCTACTTCTCGTGGATGCGGAACATTCACGACTGGTGCATCAGCCGGCAGCTCTGGTGGGGCCACCAGATCCCCGCGTGGTACCAGGCCAACCCCGACGGCACCGTCGACTTCGAGAACGCGCGCTTCGTGGTGTCGAAGACGAAGCCCACTGAAGGAAATTGGGTGCAGGACCCGGACGTGCTCGACACGTGGTTCAGCTCGGCGCTCTGGCCGTTCTCCACGCTCGGCTGGCCCAACACCGAGTCACCTGACCTGAAGGCCTTCTATCCAAACTCCGTGATGGAGACGGGCCACGACATCATCTTCTTCTGGGTCGCCCGGATGATGATGATGGGTCTCAAGTTCATGGGCGATGTGCCTTTCCGCACCGTGTACCTGCACGCGATGGTGCGCGACGAGAAGGGCGAGAAGATGTCGAAGGTGAAGGGGAACGTGATCGATCCCCTCGACATCATCCACGGCGCGCCCGCGGCCAATCTGCCTCCGGCGGTGAAGAACAAGTACCCCGACGGGCTCGAGGCGATGGGCGCCGATGCGCTGCGCTTCACGCTCGCCTCGCTCACGCAGCAGGGCCGCGACATCAAGCTCAGCGTGGAGCGCATCGAGGGCTACAAGGCGTTCTGCAACAAGCTTTGGAACGCCTCGCGCTTCGCCCTCAAGTACATGGGCGACTTCCAGGTCGACCCGAAGATCTTCGTGAAGGAGCGCGCGCTCTCGCTCGCCGATCGCTGGATCCTCTCTCGCCTCAACGTGTGCATCAAAGGCGTGCAGGCCGCGCTCACCGCGTACAACTTCGGCGAGGCGAGCTCGCTGCTGTACCAGTTCCTCTGGCGCGAGTTCTGCGACTGGTACATCGAGCTCGCGAAGATCACCCTCAACGGTGAAGACACGCACGCCCGCGACTCGACTCGTGCGGTGATCGTGTTCTGCCTCGACCAGGTGCTGCGCGCGCTGCACCCGTTCATGCCGTTCATCACCGAGGAATTGTGGCACCAGCTGCCGATGGAGCGGGCCACCGAGTCGATCAGCCTCGCCTCGTACCCGAAGGAAGATCGGCGCCTGAGCGATCCCGCTGCCGAGGCCGAGATGAAGCCGCTCATCGACGCGATCGAGGCCATTCGCACGATCCGCAGTGAGTCGCTGCTCTCGCCCAAGGCGCGCGTGGAAGCCCACGTGCAGACCCCGCAGGCCTCGGTGCGCGAGACGATCAATCGCGGCCGCGACTACGTGATCCAGTTGTCGAAGCTGTCGGCGCTCCATGTGAGCGACCTTGCAACGAAGCCCCCGCAGGCCGCCGCCGAGATCCTCGGCGACATGGAGATCTACGTGCCACTCGCCGGAATCGTCGACCTCGCTGAAGAGCGCGAGCGTCTCAAGAAGGAGATCGAGAAGGCCGAGAAGGAAATCGCCGGCATCGAGGGGCGCCTCAAGAACGCCAACTTCGTGGCCAAGGCGCCTCCCGAGGTGGTCGCGAAGGATCGCGCTCGCGTGGACGAGCTGCGCGGCCGCATCTCGAAGATGAACGACAACATCACGCGCATCGCTCCGGTCGAGGTGCGCATCGCCGCGCCTGCGAACGAGGGCGCGGTGGATCTGGGCGAAGAGCTGAAGGAAGAGCTCAGCGGCCTGCGCGTGGCGGCGCCCGATCAGCAGGTGAAGGAGGCGCTCGAGAAGCTGCGCGAGGGCACCAAGGAAGGGCTCTCGGCGCGCGATCACTACGACCTCGGCGTTTCGTACATGAGCATGGGTCTCGTGGACGACGCGGTGCGCGAGTTCAACGCGGCCAAGGAAGGCGATCCGAAGGAGAAGAAGGCGGCCGAGGCGGCGGTGAAGGCGGCTGCGAAGAAGAAGGCGGCTGCGAAGAAGAAGGCTCCCGCGGCGAAGAAAGCTACTGCCCCGAAGAAGAAGGCCGCGCCGGCTGCGAAGAAGAAGCCTGCTCCGGCGGCTAAGAAGAAGGCCGCTCCGGCGAAGAAGGTCGTGAAGAAAAAGCCGGCTCCCGCGAAGAAGCAGGTCGTGGCGAAGAAGAAGAAGCGCTGAGCCCCTCACCCTGACCCTCTCCCCGCTCACGCAGGGAGAGGGAGACACGATCATGAACACGTATCTCGATCGACTCATTGACCTCGCGCTCGACGAAGACCTCGGCAGCGCGGGTGACGTCACCACTTCCGCGCTCGTGCCGCCTGGCGCGCCCGGAAAGGGCGAGCTGTGGGCCAAGGAGCCGATGGTCCTCTCGGGTCTCGGCGCTTTCGTGCGCACCTTCGAGAAGGTCGATCCTTCGGTGAAGGTGAAGCTCCAGGCGAAGGACGGCGACAAGACCAGCAAGCGGCAGCTCGTCGCGAAGTTGGAAGGTTCGCTGCAGAGCCTCCTCATTGCTGAACGCACCGCGCTCAACATCGTTCAGCGTTGCGCGGGCATGGCGACCGCCGCGGCCGAGGCGATGGCGCTCATCGAGGGCGTGAAGGGCAGCAAGCTGAAGATCCTCGATACGCGGAAGACTCCGCCGGGCATGCGCGGGCTCGCCAAGCAGGCCGTGAAGGACGGGGGTGCGTTCAACCACCGCTTCGGTCTCTTCGATGGCGTGCTGATCAAGGACAACCACATCGCCGCGGTCGGTGGCTCGATCGCGAAGGCGCTGCAGCGCGCGAAGGCCAACGCGCCGCGCCTGGTGAAGATCGAGATCGAGGTCACCAACCTCGAGCAGCTCCGCGAGGCGATCGCTCACGGTGCGCACATCGTGATGCTCGACAACATGGACGACGCGAAGGTGAAGGCTGCCGTCGAGATCGCCCAGGGCAAGGTCGAGCTCGAGGTCTCAGGTGGTGTGACTGCGGAGCGCCTCCCGCGACTCGCGAAGCTCGGCGTCGACTACGTGTCGATGGGTGCGCTCACGCACTCCGCGCGCGCGATGGATTTGAGTCTTGAGATCCTCGTTGGGAAAGAGTGACGCTCGCCCCTCTCCCCGACTCTCTCCCCGACCCTCTCCCCGCGGCGCAGGGAGAGGGAGCACTCAGCTGAACGCGCTGACGTCGTCGTGAATCGGGTAGCTCGCGATCGCGCTCTTCCTGCCGCCCGAGTAATCGCGGGTCGGAAGCGTGACGATTTCCCAATCGGGAAGCACGAGCGCGGTGAGCCCACGTCCGTAGACACCACCCGTATCGATTCCAACGGCCCACTCGGTGACGAGGGGACGGTTCAGCACTGAGTGGCCGAAGATCAGCCGCTCGGGGCCCTTCCAGAAGTTGGTCCAGAACGAGTGATCGACCGGCGCCTTCGACGGCCAGAAGCTCTTCAGCGCCGGCGGTTTGATGTGCTGAATGTGGAGCAGGTGATTCGGCCGCTGTTCCTCGAGCGGAACTCCCGGGTACGCGCCCGCGTGCACGACCGCCGCGCCGAACTCAGGAAGCCGAAGGAAGAGGGGCAGCTTCTCCAGGTACGCGTAGTGCTCGGGACCGAGCGCGTCCCGCGTGAAGAGGTGCGAGGGCGACAGCTTCTCCGCCTTGCTGTGGCGTTGCTGGAGGTGCTTCTCCTCGTGATTGCCGAGCACGCACTCGTGCTTCATCGCGAGCTCGATGCACTCGCGTGGCTTGGGGCCGCGATCGACGAGGTCTCCCGCGAAGATGACGCGGTCAGAAGAAGTGACGTGGAGCGAATCCAGCAGCGCGACGGTCTCGTCGTAGCAACCGTGGAGATCTCCGATGACGATGGTGCGACTCATGACGTGTCCAACCTTCAAATGAACTTCAGAAAGAGAGGTTGCAGGGACCCGAGTGTGGAAGCCGCGATTCCGGAGGCGCCGAAGCGCGAGCGTGTAGGGCTTTCACGGCCGGATCCAGCGACCGATGGGGGAAAGACGGGTGGGGCAAGGCGCTCCTGACTGGCTGATTTCCCAGACGATTTTTCTGCATCAGGCCCGTCAGGAATGCGCTGAACCCGCGTGTGGGACAGGTATGGTCCCGGGCCTCAGCCCATGCTCAACGACGACGAGCTTTTCGCAGACATCTCCCGGCGCAAAGCAGCCGGCCAGGACTACAAACGCCCCCTCGGGGAACTCGTGTTTCGATGGCGTGATGCCTCCACGACCGTCATCCGCCGGGTCCAGGGCGCGTTCATGAGAGGCAGCCCCGACGACGCCGACGAGATTTTCCAGGACGCCGTCGCCAAGTTCATGGCCAAGGGGCTGGATCAATTTCGCGGTGTCTCGGAGCAGGTGCCCGGCAAGGCCGCCTCACCGAAGACCTTCTTCCTCCGCATCGTGAAGCACTGCGCGATCGACCGGTACCGTCGCCAGCGCGAGGAACTCGATTCGGGCCGCCCGATCGGGGATGACGACGACGAGCCCGAAGTCAGCTTGCCCGAGGCCAATCGGTCAATCGCTGAAGCTCGCGCAGTGGCCGAACAGCAAGAGGCACACGGCGAGTATTGGAAGGCGTGGGAACGGCTCAAGGAAGAGCATCCCAACGAAGCCGCCGCGTGGGACCTGTATCACCACCAGGATCTCGACGACCACGAAGAGGTCGCTCGCACGCTCGGCATCACGGTCGTCAACTCGTACAAACGTGTCAGTCGCGCGCAGGCGTGGCTGAAGCTCTACATCCTCGAAGCGCGCAAGCGTGAAGAGGGTTCTGACAACACCGATTAACAGGACGGAGAATTGAACATGGCTGCATCAACCACTGCGAAGTACGCCGCTCGTCTCACTGAACTCGAAGCGCTTCACCATGAGCTCGAGACAGGAAAACGACCGGGGGACGGAGCGGTGGTGGTGGGCATGCTCCTCGAGGCCGCGGGCGACGTGCTTCGTCGCTGCAAGGCGCTCAACGCCACGCAGGCGACGGCCACGAAGCCCCTGGGCGTGATTCCCGAGCTCGCGCTGCGCTCCTGGTGTGAAGGCGTCTCCGTCGAGGAGATCGCCACCAAGTTGAAGCGCGCCGCGAGCCAGGCCGTCGAAGCCGCGATCCCCGACAGCCCCGAAGCGGGGATCGCGATGGCGCAGTTCGCCGTTCAAGATCTCCAGGCGCGAGATCGTCTCGAATCTGCCCTCGTGGCCCTCGAGGCCCTCGGTAAGAGCGGGCGGAAAGACGCGCAGAATCTCGCCGCGCGACTTCGCAAGGCGATCGGACCCGTCGACAAAGTCTGTAGGGCCTCGGTCGCCAGCCTCACCGCCTTGAATGGAACCCGGCGCGCAGAAGCGGCCCTCATCGATCCGGAGTTTCGAGGTCAGGCCTGGTGGTATTCGGAGCGCACCGGCATCGACGACGACTCGCTGGTGCAGGTGCTGGGCGGTGAAGTGAAGGGCTCGATGCCCTCCGAGTTCAAGAGCGCGAATAGCGAGGTGAGCCGCAAGCGCGGTCGCCCAGTCAGCTTCGACGATCTCCTCCGCTTCGATTTGGGGTTGGCCAGTCCCGGCGAGAGAGAAGTGATTCGGTTGCAGGCCGATGCAGACCCCGAGTTGAAACTGTCGCTCGCAGCGATGGACGCCGCAGAAGCCGCCATCAACGAAGAGACCGCAGGTGATGTGAAGTCAGCAGCAGCAGCTCCCGTGTTCAGCCCGGTCGAGCGAAGCAGCACCCCCGAGATCATCGAAGAGCGAGCCGAGTTCAAAGTGCTCCTGTTTCGCTCGAAGAAGAACGTCCAGGTGGTGGTTCAACCCCACCGACTGGATCGCCTGGCTGCTGCCGCGGTGTACCGCAGCGATCAGCCCGACCACGCCTTTCCCTCGTCGCCTGGCGACATGGGCCTCCACTTCGACCTCGGCGCCCCGGAGCGGCTCGCCGGGATCATCGCTCGCATCGTCGTGAAGATGGTCGACGGGCAGACGCACGCCTTCGAGGCGCGTCTTTGACGTCGGGGCTTTGCCAGAACACAGGAGTTGCAGTCGTTCTGGTGACTGCGCCCAACGAAGAAAACGCAGCGCTGATCGCCCGCACGCTCGTGGAAGAAGGGCTGATCGTCTGCGCGAATCTGCTCCCCAACGTGCGCAGCATCTACAAGTGGGAAGGCAAGATCGCCGACGAGCGCGAGGTGATGATGGTGCTCAAAGCTCCTTCCGAGAAGTACGCGGTCCTGCAAGCACGCATCCTCTCGCTGCATCCGTACACTGTGCCTGAAGTGCTGAAGCTCGACGTTCCAGAGGGTTCCCCCGCGTACGTTCAGTGGGTCTTGAGCGCCTGACGTCGCTGAGGAAGACTCGCTCCCATGCTGCCGGGTTCGGCGGCTGGTGGGGGGGCCACCAGCTTCCTGAAGAGTCATCTCGAAGCGGTACTCACCGTCGATGAGACGCGCCGTCAGCGCACGGCTGTGTCCATCGGGTACTTCATCGGCCTCGCGGGGATTCCCGTTTTCCTGCAGACCGCGATCGGTCTCGAGGGCGCCTTGCGTGTGGGCATGGCCTCGCTCGTGCTCGCGCTCTCGGCGATGGGCCCGGCGGCTGCCTGGCTCGCCAGCAGAGGGAAGGGCACTGCCGCCGGCCTCTGGCTCACCGCGCTGCCCAGCCTGGGCTCGGTGATCGCCGGGCTCGCATCGCATCAAGTCGACTCGGCGCTGCTCTACTGCGCGCTGGCGATCGTGGTCGCGCTGGCGACGCTGCGGGGCGCTCCGCTTCGGCTGGCCCTGGTGGGCGCGGTGCTCTGCGGCGTCACGCTGGGCGTGCTCGGCAGCACCGCCTTCGAGCCGCAGCCGACCAGGCTCTCCCACCTCATCCTCAACGGGGTGGTGGTGCTGGTGTTGATGGCGTTGGTCGCAGGGCTCAACGCTGGCGCCGGTCGTCGTGCGCTCGAAGAGGTGGCGGCCACGCAGGCTCGGGCTGCAGATGTCGAGGAGCGCTACCGGTTGATCGCCGAGAACACCATGGACCTGGTGGCGCTCGTCGACGCTTCCAACACCGTCGTCTACGCGAGCCCCTCGTTCAAAAAGGTGCTCGGGCTCGACCCTACCGGGGGCCCGGTGAGCGCGGCGCTGGGCGAGGCGAGCGAGGTCGCCGCGCTCGACACCGTGCTCTCGCTCGCGCGGGCGGGGCAGATCGCGCGCAGCGAGGTGCGGAGGCCCCGCGCCGATGGCACGCGTGGCCGGTTCGAGTGCGTGATCTCTCGCGTCGAAGCAGGCGGGCTCGTGCTCTGTGTGGCGCGCGACGTCACCGCCGAACGCACGATGGTGGCGGAGCTCGAACAGGCCCGGAAGATGGAAGCGCTCGGTCGCTTCGCCGGGAGCATCGCGCACGACTTCAACAACCTGCTCTCGGTGATGCGCACCTGCACCACGCTCGCCTCCCAGTCGGTGCCGCGAGACAGCAGCGCGCAGGCCGAGCTGAACGACGTGCAGGAGGCGATCTCCCGCGCGAGCGGACTCACCTCGCAGCTCCTCGCGTTCAGCCGGCGCGACGTGGTGCTGCCGGTGCGGGTCGAGGTCGGTTCGCTGCTCGCGCGTGCGAGTGAGTTGGCGCGGCGGCTGGTCGGCGAGAACGTGAAGGTCGAGCTCGACGTACCGGCCGACGTGTGGGCGCTGTGGAGCGGTCCCAGTCAGCTCGAGCAGATCGTCCTGAACCTCGCCGCGAACGCGCGCGACGCGATGCCGAATGGCGGCACGTTCCGGCTGTCGGCGCGCAACGCGCCGGGATCGTCGGTGGGTGACGCGGTGCTGCTCTCCTTCGCGGACACGGGCACTGGCATGTCGGCGGAGACGCGCTCGCACCTCT
The DNA here is from genome assembly GCA_966211295.1 of uncultured Myxococcales bacterium. Taxonomy (GTDB): domain Bacteria; phylum Myxococcota; class Myxococcia; order Myxococcales; family Myxococcaceae; genus Archangium_A. The sequence goes on from CBIHPJ010000083.1 coordinate 14,587, forward strand.
TCGAGCCGTTCTTCACCACCAAGGGCCCTGGCATCGGTACCGGCCTCGGGCTCGCCACGGTGTTCGGAGTGGTCAAGGCGCTGGGCGGAGTGATCGAGGTGCACAGCGAGCTGGGCACGGGCACCGATTTCAAGATCTGGCTCCCGCGCGCGCTGGAGGGAACGGAAGCGGTGGCGCCGAGCTCCAGTCCGCCGAGCAGGCAGGGCCGTCCCAACGAGTCGACGGTACTGGTGGTGGACGACGACGCCGATGTCCGTTCGCTGATGGTGCGATTGATCGCGTCGGAGGGCTTCCAGGTGATGCCGGCGGCCAACGCGGAGCAGGCGATGGCCATGTCGCTCACGTTGGCTGAGCTGCCGGTGCTGGTGACTGACGTGCTCCTGCCGGGCCGCGATGGACTGTGGCTCGCGCAGCGACTGCTCGAGCGCTTCCCCTCGATGCGCGTGGTGCTGGTCTCAGGTTTCGCGCCTGATCCGCACGCGACCGCGCGGCTCGTCTCGCAGGGAGCGCGCTTCGTGCAGAAGCCCTTCCGCCCGGGCGCGCTGGTTCACGCGGTGCGCGAGTCGCTGGGCATGCTGCCGCCCGCACCCGCGGGAGCAGCGCTCAGGTCCGAACACCAGAGCTGAGATAGGTCTGGAGCGCTCGCTGAGCGCTCACCTCGCCGTGATGGAGCGCCACGCGCTTCACCGCGCTGATCGACGCGAGCCAGGTGCGGAGTTCTCTTCGATCGGCGTGAGCCGAGAGCCCCCGGAGCGTGTCGATGCGGGCGCGCACGGGCACCTCCTGGCCCTCGAGCCAAACGGGCTTCCCGGCCTTGGCTGCGTCTTGAATACGCCGGCCGGGCGTGCCCGCGCTTTGATGACCCGCGAAGAGCAGGGTGTTGCGCTCGTCAGAAAGCCCGCCCTCGACCAGGTGGCTGACGATGCGGCCACCGGTGAGCATTCCCGAGCCGGCGATGATGATCATCGGACCAGGTGCGTCGCGGAGCCTCGCCGAGTCCGAGCCCCTGCGAGAGGCATACAGATCGTCGAAGTCGAGCGGTGCGTCGCCCTGCGCGAGCTTGCTCAAAGCGGGGCCGTCGTAGAGCTGCCGGAACTTCGAATAGGTCTCGGTGATCAAGAGGCCCAGCGGCGTGTCGAGCGCCACGGGCACGCGCTGCAGCTGGCCCGACTCCACGAGCTCGTTGAGGAAGTAGAGGATGACCTGGGTGCGGCCGATCGCGAACGCGGGGATGAAGATCTTCCCCTTCCGCGCCGCCGTCTCGCGGACCACCGAGAGGAGCTTCGCCTTGATGTCGTCATGGCCGTGCTCATGCTCGCGCTCGCCGTAGGTCGACTCCATCACCACGAGGTCCACCGCGCGATCGCTGGGCCAGGCGGAGAAGGCGTCGCGCAAGAGCGGAGACCCGGGCCTGCCGAGGTCGCCCGAGAGGATCACCCGGCTCTTCGCGCTGACCACGTCGATCGACGAAGAACCCAGAATGTGGCCGGCCTCGCGAAAGGTGAGCTGCAGCCCCAGCTCCGAGAAGGGCTGATCGTACGGCACCGCCCTGGACCTTTGGTCGAACGCTGCGAGCACGCCCTGCTTGTCGCGGACGCTGGCGCCCCCCATCGAGAGACTGTCCTCGAGTGAGATGCGCGCGATGTCGAGCGTGGCGCGAGTGGCGAAGATCGGCTTGTCGAAGCCAGCGTCGAGCAGGTGAGGGAGAGCGCCGATGTGATCGAGATGACCGTGCGTCAGCAGCACCGCATCGATGTCGCGCGCGGCCTCGGGGAAAGACCAGCTTTGCGCCTCGCGGCCCTGGGCGATGCCGCAGTCGACCAGCAGGCGGCTTCCTCCGAGCTCGAGGCGGGTCATCGCTCCCGTGACGCGCTCGACGGCGCCGAGCAATCGCACTTCACCGTCGGGCAGCGGGTGTTCGGCGGTACAGGCGACGATTTCGGCCATGGCGCGTTCTTACTTCGGGCTCAGCACCGACCGGAGCACATCGGGACGATCGGTCATCACGCCGCCGACTCCCAGCTCGATGCAGCGCCGCATCTCGGGCTCCTCATCGACCGTCCACACGTTGATCCACTTGCCGAGCTCGCCAGCGACCTTCGCCAGCTCAGCATCGAACATGGTGACGCCCTGCCACTCGAACGGCATGTCGAGCACCGTGTAGCGGGGATCATCATCCGGCGGATCGCCAGCCTTGGTCGGCAGCACGAACGCCGCGAGGGCATTGGCCGGAAAGAAGTGACACGCCTTCGGGAAGTGCTTCGCGAGCTCTGCACCGATGAAGTCGTGCTCGCTGCCGATGCACATGCGATCGAGGCACTGCTCCTTCTTCATCAGCGAGACGAACGGCTCGATCGCTCCTTCCGTCTTGACCTCGAGGTTCAGACGAACACCCGGCGTCAGGTCGAGCAGCGCCTTCAGGGTGGGAATGCGAATTCCCTGTCCGCGGAGCGGCGTGCCAGAGCCATTCACCGGCGTGAAGTGGTACGCAGCGTCGAGCTTCTCGAGCGCCGCGAGGGGCAGGGCGCTCAAGTCACCACTTCCATCGGTGCACCGATCGAGCGTGGCGTCGTGCGCGATCATCACCACGCCATCAGCCGACGCATGCACGTCGAGCTCGAGCACGTCGGTCTTGTGCACCTTGAGCGCACGCTCGAACGCGTAGAGCGTGTTCTCGGGGTACAGCCCCGCGCCGCCGCGATGCGAGATGTGAAGCGGTGCCTTCAGCCCCTCGAGGAAC
>CBIHPJ010000084.1:0-17295 GCA_966211295.1 uncultured Myxococcales bacterium
GCGCTGTGATGCACGCCGTGGAACACCGGTGAGGCGAGCACGAGACCGAAGTTCACCTTCAGGTTCGCGTGCAGGAACGTGGTGAACGCCTTGCGCAATACCACCACGCTCGCGAGCTCCGAGAGAGAGGCGCCGAGCAGCGCGCCGGGAATTCCTACCGCGATTCCATGAATCACCGAGTCGACGGGATGCTGGCGCCAGGCGTCGAGCCAGCTGAGCTCCGTCGCTTCGTGGTGCAGCTTGTGAAAGCGCCAGAGCGCCGGCACGCGATGCATCGCGCGGTGAATCCAGTACCCGACGAAGTCAGACGCGAAGAAGACGAACACCACCAGCGCAGCACTCCTGGTCTGCGGCGCATCCACCACCGAGTTCAATGCGCCCAACACCGGCACGCCGAGCCACTGCATCAGCAGCGTGTTCGCAACGAGCAGCACCGCTCCGGTCGCCATCGCGCGCGTGGAGGGCTTCGTCGCGCGCGCCGGAAAGAACATCTCCAGCGGCACGAAGAGGCCCGCCATCATCAGCAGGAAGAACAGCGTGGCGGGGAGCGTGGAGAACAAATTCAGTAGCCCTCGAACGCACCGAAGTTGAGTCGCTTCTTCTTGCTCACCTTCATGGGCTTCGGGAGCTCGAGGCCGAGATCATCGAAATCATCGGCCACCACCTTGTGCTCGATCTTCGCGACCTTCACCGGCACTGCCGGAGCGAGATCGTCAGCGAGCTCGATCGCAGGTTCCTGCGCAGCCTCGGAGTAGTCCGACCAAACGACCGTCGCGAGCGCGGTGATCGAAGCGGCCATCGCGAGCACACCAGCGAGAACCGAAGGGACACGACGGGCGTTGGGAGCGTTCATGGAGCCTTAGAACGCGGCGCCCGGAATCCGGATCTTCGGGCAGGTCGATTTCCGCTGCCTACAGCTACACACCCGAGAGGGAACGCTGGGTTACCCGCGCAGCATCTCGATGTGCGGGATGCCGTCTTCGTCGTACGGCTCGCCCACGGGCTTGAAACCCAGGGACCCGTAGAACTTCTCGAGGTAGCGCTGAGCTCCGAGGCGAATCGGCTGGCCCGGCCAGAGACGTTGCGTCGTCTTGATCGCAGAGAGCATCAACGCCCGCCCTGCTCCGCTGCGACGGACTTCGAGCGCGGTCACCACGCGGCCGATCGCGGGCTCCTCGTATTTCAAACCAGGAGGGACGAGCCGTGCGGTCGCGACCAGTGCTCCGTGCTCATCGCGACCCAGTCCATGCCAACACTGGGGATCGATGCCATCGGCTTCGAGGAAGACGCAGTTCTGCTCCACCACGAAGACGCGAGAGCGGAGCTGCAGCAAGTCGTGCACGTCGCGGCCGGTGAGCCGATCAAATGGAAGCCAGTCGAAGACCCACGTCATGGAGGAGTGCCGACTATCTCAACTTGGCCTAGATCACTCTCATGTCCGCATTTCTGATTTCCCTCGTGCTCGCGGCCTCCACCGGCCCCAAGTTCATCGAAGACGATTACGCGAAGGCGCTGAAGCAGGCGAAGGCGCAGAAGAAGCTGCTGTTCGTCGATGCGTGGGCGCCGTGGTGCCACACCTGCGTGGCGATGAAGGAAGGCGTCTTCACCCGCCCCACGTTCAGCGCGTTCGAGAAGGACGTGGTGTTCGCTTCGGTCGACACGGAGAAGGCGAAGAGCGACGCGTTCTTGAAGAAGTTCCCCGTCGAGGTGTGGCCCACCCTGCTCTTCATCGACCCGGTGAAGGAGACCGTGGTGCTCAAGTGGCTCGGCTCTGCTGATGAGCTGCAGATGCAGGCGCTGCTCGAGGCCGCGCGCGGTGGCCCGGGGACTCTGCGTGACGCGGACGACGCGCTCAGCGCGGGCAACATGGGAATCGCGGCGGAGAAGTACAAGGCGGCGCTCGACGCGGGCGACGTGAAGGCGCGAACCGTGCTCTCGATGCTCTCGGCGATGACGATGGCGAAGCAGTACGAGCCGTGCGCGCGCACCGCGACCGAGCAGTTGCCGATCTTCACCAACGCGCAGGAGCGCGTGGGAGCGATCACCTGGGGCCTCGGCTGCGCGATCGACATGCCCGATGGAAAAGCGAAGAGCACCATCGTCGACACCCTGGTGCGCGAGGGCACCAAGGCGCTGCCGCTCGAGGGCGTGCTGCCTGACGACACCTCGGGCCTCTACGAAGTGCTGGTGACCGAGCGTGAAGCGGCGAAGGACGAGGCCGGCGCGCAGAAGGTTGCTGCCGAGTGGTTCACGTTCCTCGAGGGGCAGGCGAAGAAGGCGGCGACTCCGGCGGCGCGCGCGGCGTTCGATCCGCATCGCGTGAGCGCGGCGCTCGGCTCGAAGCAGGCGGAGAAGATGGTCGAGCCGCTGATGCTGTCCGAGAAGGAATTTCCCAAGGACTACAACCCGCCTGCGCGTCTCGCGATCATCTACCGCGAGATGGGCAAGCTCGATGATTCGCTCACCGCGATCGATCGCGCGCTCGGCAAGTGCAAGGAAGGTCCGCGCAAGCTGCGCCTCTACGACACCAAGGCGTCCATCCAGGACAAGAAGGGCGACGCCGCGGGGAAGAAGAAGACGCTCGAGGAAGCGGTGAAGTACGCGAAGAAGTTGCCGAAGACGCAGGTGAGCGAGAAGCGCATCGCGGCGCTCGAGGCGCAGCTCAGCAAGTAACCGTCTCCCTCTCTCTCGGGAGAGGGAGAGGGGTGAGGGCAAGTCACCATGAGGCCAGCCGCGGCATTGATGATCGTGCTGGGCAACGACGGCACGCTCCTCGGAGTGAGCCGCCCAAACGACCCTCACGACTTCGGACTCCCTGGAGGATCCGTCGAGCCCGGAGAAGATCCAGAGCTCGCCGCGAAGCGAGAGCTCCACGAAGAGACCGGCCTGACCGCGACGAAAGTGAAGCTCCTCAATCACTCGATCTACCGAGATCGCAACATCCACTGCTTCGTCGCGCTGGAGTGGAACGGAGAGCCACGCCGCTCGGACGAAGGCGTGGTCGCCTGGGTGACCTGGGAAACCCTCGGTCGCGGAAAGTACGGCGACTACAACCAACGCATCGCTGCCCTCTTCCTCGGAGCGAAGTGATGCTGCTGATCCACGTCACCGGGGGACCTGGACTCGACGTGCGTCACGAGTGGTTCGACTCGGGCTCGAAGGCGCTCTTGAACGATCCCTGGTTGGTCGAGCCGCTCAGCATCGGAGACATCTTCGCTGACCTCGAGCTGCCCGGCGTGCGGCCGTATCACCTGCAGCTCGATCAACCGCGGCCTGGCGAAGTGGTGGTGCGGCTCGCCTCTCCGACCACGCAGTTCTTCATCGACGGTGTCGCCGCGGTCGACGGAGCGCGACTGGAGCCACACCAGACGCTCCGCTTCGAGAACTACTCGCTGAGCTACACGCGCACGCACCCTCTCTCTCCGAACGAAGTGGAGCGCCTCGCGACGATCACTCCGGGCAGTGAAGCGTGGCGAGTGCTCGCCGATGAATTGGCGGAAGCCGGCAAGACCACGCTCGCGGAGTGGATGCGGGTGAATCGCAACGTAAGCCCGGGAACGCGCGCGCTCCTCGCGGAGTTGGGCAAGCAGCTGATGCCCTCTGAACGAGCGATGGTGGGCACCGCGAAGATCGTCGCGTGCGAGTTGGATGGATGCCTGGGCACCTGGGACGCGCTCACTCCGACTGACGAGCCGCGCTTTCGCAACTGCGGTCGCTGCAAACGCGACGTGCCCTACTGCGCGACGTTTCGTGAAGCAGAGTCGTTCGCGCGAATGCACCGCCCGGTCGCAGTGGACGCGGGAGAAAAGAAGCCGAGCTCTGACTGGCCACACACCTAACTCCCTCTCCCTTCGGGAGAGGGTCGGGGTGAGGGCAGATTCACTCTTCTTCACCTCCCGGGCACTCGTGAAGTGAGAGGTTCCCAGTCATGGCCTCCGCCAAAGCAATCCTCGGAGCAGTCGCCGGCCGTTTCATCTTCCGCCACGGCAAGGTGAGCGCGGTCGAGCGTCTCAGCGAGCACTTCACGCGCATCGACGTGCAGGGCAAGGAACTCGAAGGCGCGCCCTTCACGCCTGGAGACAAAGTTCAGATCTTCCTCCCCGACATCGGAATGCGCACGTACACACCAGTGACCTGGGAAGCCGATCGCACCTGGTTCATCGGCTACGCGCACGGCGAAGGTCCCGGCTCGAAGTGGGTACGCGACGTGAAGCAAAACGACGAAGTCGCGATGTTCGGCCCACGTCGCTCGATCGACGTGAGCGACGTGAATGGACCGCTCGTGGTGATCGGTGACGAGACCTCCGTCGCGGTCGCGGTCTCCCTCACGCGCGCGAGAATCGATCGCCAGGTGATCGTCGCGCTCGAAGCAACGTCACCCGATGAAACGCGAGAAGTCGCCCGCCGCCTCGAGCTCACGCAAGTGACAGTGACTCCGCGCGGACAGCTCAATGAAGTCGTCGCCGCCCAGCTCGCACTCGGAGCAACTCCCGTCTTCACCGGCCGCGCCGCGACGATTCAAGCGCTCAAGCAGCAGCTCAAGTCGCGCGGAGGAAAGACGAAGGCGTACTGGGCCGAGGGAAAACGCGGGCTCGACTAATCCACGTCGTTCACGTGACAGTGCGGCACGCCCGGCGGCACATGCTCGCCGCCGATGGTGCGGTCCTCCGTCGAGATCGACCACACATCGACCGTCGGATCGCTGTCGATGTTTCCCGCCGCGACGATGGTGATGTTGCAGCCGGGGCACGTGCCCTTGATTCCCGTCGAGCCGAGCAGCGCCGACGGCACGCCGGCCTCCAGCATCGCGTTGCCCATGAGGACATCCTTCTTCAGATCTGCTCCGACGCTGCTGTGGGCGCCACCATCGGGAGCCCCCTGAATCAGCATGTCTCCGTGCGGAGCGAGAAAATACCGGTAGCGATTCCCGCGCTCGGGCTGGAAGCCGATCTGCTCTGCCGACTCGGAGTACGCGTCCTTCTCCATCCAGTACGACCTCTCGGCCGTCCACGCGGCCTTCAAGTTCGACTTCACCTCGGACGTCATCACGCGCTTGTTGAACCGGAAATAGTTGGGCAAGGCCGTCGCCGCGACGGTGCCGAGACAGCAAACGATCGACAATCCGCCCACGATGATCGCGACGACGACCCCGGCGCTGATCTTCGACTGCTTCCCCGGCTCGATCGGCATGTGCCGCAGGGTACTACGGCAGCGGCTGCGTACCCGTCGAAGGTCCAGCGTGCATCACGGGCCAGTCGTTCTCGAACGTGACGCGATCGACGAGCACCAATCTTCCCGGAGCCTGTCCCACGTTCCCCGCCTGCCACGCGTGGAACACGTGCACCCAATCACCGCTCGGTCCCACCACGATCGATCCATGCCCAGGTCCCGCCCAGTTTCCGCGCGTGACGAGGATCGGAGTCGCTCGCTTGGTGAACTGGCCCGTCGGTGAAGTCGCGCGTGCCACGCCCACCGCGTAATTCGGCGAGGCGTAACCGTTCGCGCTGTAGAACAAATAGAAGAAGCCGTTGCGGTGGATCATCCACGGCCCCTCGATGAGATTTCCTTCCCAGGTGCGATCGTTCACCAGCAGCGTGGTCGGCGAGCCCGTGAGGGAGAGACCATCCGAGGTGAGCGGCTGAATGCGAATCGAAGTCTGCTGACCGATCGCGTTGCTGTCGGGCTTCCACAACAGGTAGCGCGTGCCGTTCGGAGCTTCGAAGAAGTGCGCATCGATCACGCCGGGACTCGGCGTTTGCAGCAGCGGAGTCGACCTCGCCTGATACGGCCCCTGCGGCACTGACGAAGTCGCCGCGCCGATCGCGAAGACTCCATTCGTATGCCGCGCGCTGAAGTACGCGACGTAGGTCGAGCCAACCTTGTGCAGCTCGGGCGCCCAGAAGTCGCTCGCCGCCCACGCGGGTCTGCTCGCAGCAGTCGGCATCACGCTCCCGATGCGCGTCCAATTGACGAGATCCGTCGAGCGCCGGAGCGGGTACCCGCCGCCTCCCGTGCAGGCCATGTAATAGGTGTTCCCGTCCTTCATCACGCCGGGGTCGGGGCAATCCACGTCGACCACCGGGTTCGTGTAGAGGCCGCCGCACTGCGTGTAGCGAAGGGCGAGCTCGCACGCGTTCGTCCCGTTGAACGTCGGCGTCCATCCGTTCGACAACTGCGCGACGGATCCAGAGCGGCACAGGCCGTCGAAGGTCACGCGTCCTCCGACGTCGTCGTAGCGATTCGGATGATTCGCAGGTGCGAGCCAGGTGGTGCCGTACGAGATGCGCGTGTTGCACGCGGGCGGCGCGCTCGGACAATCACCGCGTTGATCGAGCGCGATCACGCAGCCAGTGCGGCCCGAGAACACCGGGCGCCATCCGTTCGAGAGCTGCGCGGTCGAATTGCCCACTCCGTCGATGGAGCAGCTGCCGTCCCACGTCACCACTCCATTCACGTCGTCGAAGTCGGCGGTGTGTCCCGAAGGGCGGAACCAGTTCGCGCCGTAGGTCACGCGCGTCACACAGGGAACGCCCGCGTCGATCCCCGCGTCGGGACGACCTGCATCAACCTGCCCTGCGTCGTTCACACCAGCGTCGTTCATGCCCGCATCGATCGCACCTGCATCGAGCTGATCACCCGCGTCGGGCTCGTCACCCGCGTCAGGCGCATCACCCGCGTCGTACTCATCACCCGCGTCGACGTGACCTCCGTCCCGCGGATCCATCCCGGCGTCGATGACGATCGGAGTTCCAGAGTCCTCGGTCCCCACAGGAGCAGGGCCGCAGGCGAGCAACAGAAGAACAGGCAACAGGCGCTTCATGAGCCCTGTCTACGCCCCGGCGAAGAAAAGCGAGAATCCGCTGCACAGGCACAGCAACAGCGAGGCGACACCCACGATCACGATGATGACCACGCCGGTGGTCTTCGATCTTCTCCGCTGCTCCTCGCGGCGTTCCTCAGTCATTGTGGAAGCTGTAGAACCGAAACCCGAAGATCAGGAACGCGATCCCCAGGCAGAGCAGCAGCGAGACCGCGCCCACGCTCACGATCACGATCACCGCCGACGTGGACGACTTTCGCGGTTGGCCCTGGTTCACCGGGGCACCACGTCGGTCGCGACGAGCATGAGGGCGATCGCGACGCAGTAACAGGCGAAGCCCAACACGAAGAGCACCAGCGCCACGTTGAGGTACTTCGACTTCTGATCTCGCATGTCGAGCATGCGCACCAGCGTCGCCTGGGTGTCGTCGGTCATCTCCTGCGTGAGCCAGCGCAAACGCAGCACGCCGCCGATCGCCACCGCCGCCGCGCCGAGCACGATCACGATCCCCGACGCCACCAGGTTGCGGGCGAGCTCACTGGTCTGCGCGATGGTGCGGCCCGAGAAACCCGTGACGGTGATCACGATGCCCGAGAGCGACAACATCACCTGCGCGCGCAACACGAGCACGTTCAGCTGCTGCTGAACCAGCTCGTACGCCTTCACGGGATCGCCCCTGGTCAGCGCGACGATCCGCTTCACTTCGTCCAGGGCAGCCATCAGCGGTCATCAGCCTCGTTGAGGAGTTCCTTGCTCAGAGAGAACTTCGGCTTGGAAATCACATTTCACATTCTACGGGTCGGCACCCGGTGGGGGAGCAACTTCGCTCAGTGTGTTAGCAGCGGCGCATGCAACGCCTCACGCTGTCGCTGTCGCTCCTTCTCCTCGCCGCGTGCGAGGTGCCGTTCGCCGATCAACCCACCAAGGTGAACTTCGACCCTGCGGGTGAAGGCTTCTGGGCGGTGCCGTTGCCGAGCGAGCTGCGCAAGCAGGAAGACGGCACGTACAACCTCGAACGCTGGCCCGGTGCGCGGCCCAACTTGGTCAAGATGTGGCTCGAGACGATCGACGATCGCGTGCGCGACGGCTGGGGTGTGAACGCCGGCGCGTTCTTCACGCTCTCGGGAAAGCTCGACTCCGCGACCTTGCCGACCGCGGCGCTCTCGCTCACCGGTGAAGCGTCGATTCAGTTCATCGACATCGATCCCACCTCGAAGGAGTACGGCCGCCGCTTCCCCATCGACACCTCGTTCACCACCGAGGCGATCACCTACCGGCCGGCGCAGCTGCTGGCGGTCACTCCAGTGCAGGGTTTCCCGCGCCGCGAGTCGACGCTCTACGCGGTGATTCTCACCGACAAGCTGAAGGACACCGACGGCAAGTCGCTCGGCCGCAGCCGCGCGTTCCACGACGCGCTGGAACAACTTCCTTCTGCTGATGCGAAGACGAAGGAGGCGCTCAAGCCGCTCCGCGCCTTCCTCGACAACTCGCACTTCCCCCGCGACACGGTGATCGGCGGCACGGTGTTTCGCACCATCGATCCCAACGCGACGCTCAAGAAGCTCGCTGCCTGGGTGGAGACGTTGCCCGCGCCCGCGCTCGAGCAGCCGTGGACCCGCGTCGAGGAGTTCCCTGACTTCGTGCTCTACACCGCGCGCTATCGCGTTCCGCAGGTGCAGCCCGGTCCGCGTCCCGGCAAGGGCCGCATTCAGTGGACCGCTGATGGATCCGCTCCGGTGCTGCAGGGCACGCAGTCGGTGCGCCTGTCACTCGGCATTCCGAAGACCGCGGCGCCGCCCACGGGTTTCCCACTCACCATCTACTTCCACGGCAGCGGCGGCGAGTACCGGGAGATCATGGATCGCGGTCCGCTCCCGCAGACGAACACGCGCGACATGCTCGGAGATCCACCGCCGGGCTCCGGTCCCTCCACGTTCCTCGCGCGCCGCGGAATGGCGACGCTGGGCTTCGACTTCCCCCTGCACGGAGATCGCGACACGCCGCCCGACACCACGGGCCTGCGCCTCTACGATCTCTTCGGAGACATCGACTCGACCGTCGACAACATGTCCGTCGCCGCGATGGAGGCCGTGTACCTGACGCGCTTGATGCAAGTCGTCGAGCTCCCCGTGGAGGGCGGAGGCACCACGCACGTCGACATGAGCCGCTTGTCCGCGATGGGTCACTCGATGGGCTCGACCATCGGCATTCCGGTGGCCACGGTGGACCCGCGCATCAAGGGCTACGTGTTCTCGGGCGCGGGCGGAATGTTGATCGAGGTCGCCAGCGAGACCACGTATCCGGTGAACTTGCGCACCACGCTCGAGCTGTTGCTCAGCTTCAAGCCGGGCGAGGTGCTCGATCGTTCGCACCCGCTGCTGCACGCGTTCCAGTCGTTGTGGGACTCGACCGATCCGACCGCGAAGGCGCGGCACGTCGCGCGCGAGCCGTACGAAGGCCAGGTGGCGAAGCCCTTCTTCCTCCCGCAGGGCTTGATCGACGGCTACTTCCACCCCGGAGCACAGGCCGCGATCGGCGGCGCGCTCGGCACCACGCTGCTGGGCGAAGAGCTGGATCCCACGCTCCCGCGCACGCTGCGTTTGGATGGGCAGAGCACCAGCACGGCGTTCCCGCTCCGCAACAACTTGAACGGCGTCACCGCGGGCTCGGTGCAATTGCAGACACCGTTCGAGCTCGGCCACTTCATCGTGTTCGACACCACGAGCACGCAGTCACAGGTCGCGTGCTTCTTGTCGAAGGTCGGCACCGCGGAAGGACCGGCGATCGTGTCCGCCCGCGGCGTGGACGACGCCTGCAATTAGAACGTCCCGACGATCGCGATTCCGCCGATGCCGCTACTTGGCACCAACAGCGGCAACAACTCGAGCCTGGGGCCCGAGTGCCCGTCGACGCCGTACACGTAGTGCGTCGAGCGATGCAGCACCACCCAGCGTCCCACGGCGTAGCCGAGCGCCGCGCCGAAGGTGACGTCCGAGAGCCAGTGATAGTTGTCGCCGATCAACGACGCTCCGAAGATCAGCGCGACCGCGTGCAGGCCGACCCACACCGCCGGGTGATCGACCATGTACATCACCACCGAGAGCATCGCGTACATGGTGGCCATGTGGCCCGAGGGAGTTCCCTGCGGCCACAGCCACGTGCCTCCGTTCGACGCGACGTCACCGGGCCCGTAGTACTGGCCGTACATCTCTGGGCGCTGGGGTCCTGAGCGGCCCGTCACCAGCTTGATGACCTGGTGGTACAGCTGCGCGACGATCGCGGCCTCGAACATCAGCGATACGTATTCGATGGCGTCGTCATTGTGCGCGATGAACCCGTAGAGCAACGTCGCGATCAACGCCACGCCGACCGATGTCCAGATGGCCGGGTCACCAATCGGCCCCCACACCTTGAAGTGATCAGGACCTCCGAGCAGCTCGTAGGTGAGGAAGTTCTGAAACTTCGTGTCGACCGACGCGGGCTGATGATCGATCGAGGTCACCACCGAGAGCGCGACCGTCGACGCGAGAACGCCGCTCATGATCGCCCAGTCACCGGGCGACCACCACGGCATGCCCGTGGGGATGGAGATGAAGTCCGCTCCGAACCGCATCAGGAAGCCCGTGAAGACGTGATCGCGGTTGAAGCGATACTCGTCGCCCACGAATGCCCCGTGCGCGGCAAAAGGAAGCACCTTCGGTGGAGCCCCACGGGGCTTGGCGCTCGCGCTCAACGCGACGAGTGAAATGAAGATCATCAGCCAGCGACGCATGCCTGCCCGTCGGAGGAGCAAGAAGGGCACCATCGTCACCCGCCAACCGCCCTGCTCCCTTCGAGCGGGGAGCGCCGGCGCAGGTGGGGCGGAGTGCGAGTGCACGCAAGTAGGGTCGCGGCCCCTGAATGAGACAACTCCTTCTCGTTTCTGCCCTCACGCTGCTCGCGTGTACGCCGCCTCCCCGTCTCCCCCGCGTCGATGACGCGCAAGAACTCGGTCGCTTCAGCCTCAAGCATGCGCACAACGACTACCTGCACAAGCACCCGCTCGACGACGCGCTCTCCTTCAAGTTCGAGAGCGTGGAGGCCGATCTCTGGATCCTTCCCCACGGCGAGATCGCGGTCTCGCACCTGGGCTTTCCCGTCGCGGGCTCCTTGAAGGAGCTGTACCTGGACCCGCTCGCCCGCCGCGTCGCCGAGAACGGCGGCAGCGTGCACGGAGACGGCAAACCTTTCTTCCTGTGGCTCGAGCTCAAGGACAATCGGAAGAAGCTGCAGGACGCGCTCGCGCAGGAGCTCGCCCACTACGACTTCCTCACGCAGTTCGACGACGCCGGTGAGATCAAGGCGGGCGCGGTCACCGTGATCATTCTGGGTGACGAGAAGGGGAAGGAACGGATGGCGGACTTTCCTGCCCCGCGGCCGTACACGCGCGACAGCCACCGCTTCTCTCCCAACGATCCGTCCGTGGATGGGAAGTGGGGTTACTACTCACTCCCGTATTCCGCCTTCATGCGATGGAACGGCAAGGGCACCATTCCCGACTCCGAGCGAGAGCAGCTCGAGAACCTGGTGAACGGCGCCCACGCGCTCGGACGTCCAATCCGTCTGTACGGCAATCCAGAGACAGCGGAGTACTGGAACGCAGCGAGAGACGCGCACATGGACTTCATCAACACCGACAAGCTCCGGGAGCTGTCAGACGCCATCGTTCCGGTGACCGCGGACACCCGGTAACGGCCGCTGACTCGCCCCATCACCCGCGCGTAACTCCGGTTCCGCACCATTGCCGCGCGCGCTCTGGACACTCATTGTTCCGCCCTGGGCCGAGCGGCAACGCAACGCCGGGGGGAACACGCATGAATCCGAGCAAGGCGAGATTGCTGATCGTCGATGACAACGTCTGCATGCGCGAGATTCTCCGCGAGATGATGCACGACCTCGGCATCGCGCAGATCGACGAGGCCAGCGATGGCCGCGCGGCGCTGATGATGTTTCAGACCAACACGTACGACATCGTGCTCTCCGATTGGAACATGCCGTTCCTCTCGGGCCTCGAGCTGCTGCGCGAGATCCGCGGCTCATCGGTGGGCGGCGACACCGCGGTGCTCCTGCTCAGCAGCGAGATGACGGCGAAGCGCAGCGTCGAAGCGCTCGAGTCAGGCGTGAACGGCGTGCTGGAGAAGCCGTTCAAGATGGCCAAGCTCTGCGAGAAGGTGTCGCGCATCATCGCCGCGCTCGCACCGGTCACGCAGTCGCGCAGCGAACGCCTCGCCGGCGTGCAGATGATCTGAGACGTTTTCAGAAACTCAGAAGCGGCCGGTGAAGACGAACACACCGCCCTGACTCGTGGGCAAGAACGCGACCGATGCGCGCGGTGAGTCGACCGCGAGGCAGATGATGCCGCCCACCAGCGCGAGACCTCCGCCGATGAAGCCGACGGCCGCGAGCGTGCTGTCTCCCTTCGCGCGCTGCTCAAGCGCGTTCACCGTGGGCTGCTCGGCAGCCGAAGCGGTCGGCCGGTAGAGGATGAGATAGCTCTCCGCCTCGTTCGCGCCGATCACGCCGCCGATGCCCGCGCCGATTCCGGCGAGACCACCGATCAGCAGGCCGATGCCGAGCCCGCTCAAAAAGCCGCGCCCCTGCTTCACGACGTTGTTCGCGGGGGCGGGACTCTCCGCACGCGCAGGACTCGCGCTCAACGCAACGACGACGGAGAGGAGGAGAGCGGTGGTTCTCATGGGACGTAGAGCTTCAGGGTGTTGTTGGCGTCGGTGTACAGCAGCGCGGCCTTGTTTCCCATTTGAACCGGCTCGAAGGCGCGCGCGATCTCCGGTGCCGGAGCGCCGATGTTGGCGTTGAAGCCAGTACACCCAATCGGGTCGCTCATTTTCTGCAGGCGCGGAATGCCGGCCACCGAGTACGCGCCGAGCACGTTGTCCTCGCCGTTGCCTCCGAAGGGAGCGACCCGGAAGCCCGCGCCCACCGGCTGCAGCGCGTAGCTGGTGTTGGTGCAGCTGGGGTGTGGCGGCGCACCAACGGGACGCAATTCGTTGCACATCGCCTGGGGAATCGTGGCGCCGCCGCGAGCACCGACGTCAGACGCCATCACCGCGAGGCAGCGTCCCGAGGGACTCATGGCCGCCGTCAGCTCAGTCACCGAGGTCATCGTGGTGAGGTTGAAGTTGAAGGCGAAGCTCTGACACAAGGGCGCGCCGCCGAAGTTGTTGGGGATGCAGAGGAAGCGCGACCACGCGATGCGCGCGCTGGGCTGAATGCTGAAGCCGGCCCAGCTGCTGTTGGACTGAGCGAGCAGCAGATCGGTGGGATTGCCGAGGGTCCTGGTCGCGGTGCCGCGGCGGTAGGTCACTCCGTCGATGTGGCCCCAGGGCGTCGCGTCGGCCTCTCCTGCGAACGCGCCCATGCTCAGCACGCCGCCGATCGCGTCAGCGGTGCTGCCGACGGCGGCGGGAACTCCATCGGTGATCACATGCCGCACCAGACCGACCGGAGGGAGCGGACCTGCACCGACGCCGCCGTAGCGCGCGCTGCCGACCCGGTGCGTCGCGACGAGCGTGTTCGGATCGACGGTCAGCGAGGAGTTGAGCCGAAACGTTCCCGAATTCGAATCGCTCAGCATGGGCGGCAGCACTGCGCCCGTGGTGGGAGAGAGGCCGAACACGCGATAGCCCGTGCTGCTGGTCGTGGTGGCGATGGTGACCACGCCGTCGATGTCCGCCGTCACCTGAAAGTTGGTCACGTTCGTCGCGAGCACGAGGCCCGAGGCAGGCACCACCGCGGCGGTGTGGAACTTTCTGGAGGAAGAGGCGACCGGATTGCCGAAGTCATCGGTGAGAGTCGCGAGCGTCGCGGTGAAGACCGAGTACGGAGCGAGCGCCGTGCTCGTCCAGCTCGTGTGCGCGGCATCCCACGTTCCGGGCTGCGTGACGTTCGAGATGCTGAGCGCGTCACTCGAGGTCGTGGGACCACTCACCGGCTCCGAGAAGGTGACCGTCGTGGTGCGCGGTTCCACGTTGCGCGCGTTCGCCGCGGGGAGCCACGAGACGATCGTGGGAGCGACGCGATCGACCGCGAAGGAGAGCGAGGCCGTCGCGACATTTCCGCGACGATCCGACGCGACCACCGTCTTCGTGAGGGTTCGGCCGTTGTCGCTCGCGCTCGTCATCACGGTCGCCTGATTGTTCGTGGTGGGAACACCATCGACGCTCACCGTGGAGGCTCGAGAATCACCGTCCTGCACCTGCCAGCTCACCGTCACGTCGTCGGTGCCCACGAAGTTCGACGCGTTCAACTTCGCGTTTGCAGCGGGAGAGCTGAAGGTGATCACCGGCGCCACCGTGTCGACGAAGAGCACCCGGGGATCGCCGTTGCGTTGATTGCCTGCGCCGTCAGTGGCCGCCGCAGTGAGCGGCTCGGCTGAGTAGTCGCCCGTCACGTTCAGCGGCATCTGACCTCCCCACGAGCCGTCCGGGTTCTTCGTGAGCGAGAGCGTGGTGCCCGCGAACGTCGCGGTCACCGTCAAGGCGTCCTGGCCCGCGAGAGCTCGCACGGAGAAGGACTGCGAGTGAATGGAGTCCGCCGCAGGGTCGATGATCTCCACGGTCGGTGCGATGCGATCGAGCTGAGCGGTGATGTCGAGCGCGCTCTTGTTTCCCGCTCCATCGGTCGCCTCGGCAATGAACTTCACCGACTGCTCGGCGACGGGCATCGCGAACTCCGTCGACCAGGTGCCTCCGTCCGCCGTCGCATCGACGAAGCCGCCGTCATCCATCGCCACGCGGACCTGCGTCACGCTGCTCAGGTCGTTCGCGTTGAGCGAGACGCCGAACGTCGGCGTGGCGATCACCTGGGCCGTCGTCGGAGTCACGAAGCGCAGCTCGGGACCGAGCCCGTCGACGAGCACCATGAAGGTCTGTGTGCTGCGATTGCCGCTCTCGTCTTTCGCCGTGACGACGACGGGAATCGAGCGGCGATCACCCTGCGGAATCGAGATGGAAGCGCTGTGCATCGTGCCCGTGCGCGGGTTCATCACGCTCACCTGATCGATCTTCAGCTCCTGCAATCCATCGCTGCCGTCGCGCGCGATGACGGTGACGTTCACCGAGCTGCCGCCAGTCACCACGTCGGGCGCTGGGGATTCGAGTTCGAGCTTCGGGCCGACGCGATCGACGAGCACCAACGTCGACTTCGTGCCCGTCATCGCTCCGTCTTCGGCACGCACCTCGATGTACATCGTCTCGGAGTCGAGCTCGCGCGTGGGCACGGTGAAGGAAAAGTGGCCCTCGTCATCGACCTCGACGGGCTTCCACTCATCCACTCCGTCACGCCACGAGACGATGGTGCCTGCGGTGTCGTCCACCACGGTGCCGGTGACTTCGAAGCTCGAGTCGCTGACGGTCGTGGTTGGAGCGGTCAAGGTGAGGTGCGGGACCTCATTCGTCACGCAGCGGAGGGTGTCGCCATCGCAGCGCTGAGCGTCGGTGCAGATCTCGTCGGCACATCCCTCGCCGGGAGAGGGCGGCTTCGGGCAAGCCGTCAGGCACGACAGGACCACTGCGAAAGCGAGTCGCTTCGACATGGAATCTCCGGGTGAAAGGAAACCCGGCGCAGAGCGGGGACCGTGCCAGCTCCAAGTCAGCGATTTCATGAGCTGCCCTTTCGATCAGTCCGTCTCCGAGCGAGGACGGTTTCTCGCTCGCGCTTCGCTCCACGAAGTGCCAGAGACGGCTCGTGGCTCCGGTGCTCGAGGTCGTTGGGCTCGTCAAACACTACGGCGCGATGAAGGCGCTCGATGGCGTCTCGCTCAGCATCGAGGCGGGTGAGATCTTCGCCCTGCTCGGTCCGAACGGTGCCGGCAAGACCACGCTCATCGGCGCGACGTGTGGGCTGGTGAAGAAGACGAGCGGGAAGATCACGCTCTTCGGCACTGACCTCGACAAGGACTCGTTGAGCCCGCGGTACCACGTGGGATTGGTGCCGCAGGAGATCAACTTCGATCCCTTCTTCACCGTGCGCGAAGCGCTGCGCATTCAGCAGGGCTACTTCGGCCAGGAACCCGACGAGAAGCGCATCGACGAATTGCTCGCTGCGCTTTCGCTCACCGCGAAGGCTGAAGCGCAGACGCGCGCGTTGTCGGGCGGAATGAAGCGACGTCTGCTCATCGCCAAGGCGCTCGTGCATCGCCCGAAGCTGGTGTTCCTCGACGAGCCCACCGCGGGCGTCGACGTCGAGCTTCGCCGCGATCTCTGGAACTACGTGCGGAAGCTGAAGTCCGAGGGCACGACGGTGGTGCTCACCACGCACTACCTCGAAGAAGCCGAAGAGCTCGCGGATCGAGTGGGCGTCATCGACAAGGGCAAGCTGCTGCTGCTCGAGGAAAAGTCCGCGCTCATGCGACGCCTCGGCCAGAAGGAATTGGTGGTGCGCTTCACGTCGAAGATCGACGCGCTGCCCGCTGGAGTCGTCGGCACCTTGTCCGAAGACAAGCTCGAGCTGCAGTTCATCGAGCGCAATGGCACGCAGACCTCGGCGCAGGTGCTCGCGGCGCTCTTCGCCGCGGGACTCCCGATCGCGGACGTGTCGATGCAGCCGCCGAAGCTCGAGGACATCATGCTCAAGGTGCTCAAGGGCGAGGTGACCTCATGAACGTCACCGGAGCGAAGACGCTCTTCATGAAAGAGGTGCGCCGCTTCCTGCGCGTGCCCGGGCAGACCGTGCTGCAGCCGCTGATCAGCACGTCGCTCTACTTCATCGTCTTCGCGTACACGCTCGGAGGAAGACAGAGCGAGGTCGACGGCGTGCCCTACGCGCAGTTCATCGTGCCGGGCCTGGTGTTCCTCGGCATCGCGAACAACGCGTTCTTGAACGCGTCGTCTTCGTTCTTCATCACGAAGATTCAAGGCACGTTGGTCGATCTGCTCGTGGCACCGCTCGGGCCGACGGAGTTGCTCATCGGGTTCATCTCCGGAGCGATGGTGCGCGGAATCCTCGTGGGCTTGCTCACCTGGGTGGTGGCGCTCTTCTTCACCGGCGGCCACCTGGTGCATCTCGGCACGACGGTGTTGTTCCTCACGCTCTCGGCCTACGTGTTCGCCGTGCTCGGTCTGATCGCCGGCGTCTGGGCGGAGAAGTTCGAGCAGATCAACTTCTTCCCCACGTTCCTGATGTTGCCGCTCACGTTCCTCGGTGGCGTCTTCTATTCGGTGCAACACCTGCCTGAGCCGTTCCGCACCATCAGCCTCTTCAATCCCGTGGTGCACATGGTCGAGGGGCTGCGCGGCGGAATGCTCGGGTTGCCGGAGTCATCGCCGCTCGGCCTCGGATTGCTGCTCGGCCTCGCAGTGGTCTCGACGGCGGTCGCCTGGCAGATGCTGCGCGTTGGGTACAAGTTGAAGAGCTGAGGTTCCCCTCGCCCTGCGAAGCGGGGAGAGGGCCAGGGTGAGGGGCGAGCGTGAACGAGA
>CBIHPJ010000085.1:0-17267 GCA_966211295.1 uncultured Myxococcales bacterium
TCACCGCGTCACCCAACGGCAAATACCTCGCGGTGGTGCAGACGAACGGAGTGCAAGGCGCGCTCTACGACGTCACCTCGCAGCGGCTGATGAAGCCACTCGAGCGCGGCGACTATCACCGTGAAGTCTCCGCGTGGGCGATCGCGCTCGACGATGAGCGGCTCTTCCTTGCCACTGACTGGAATCGGCTGGAGGCCTGGTCGCTTCCTTCGTGCGAGCGGTTGCGTCCCTCGGGCGTGGCGACGAAGTTCGATTACTTCTGGGGCCGCGCGGAGCTGTCTCCCTCGAAGCGTTGGCTTGCGAGCTTCGGGTGGCACTGGCATCCCGTGGGCATGCTGCGTTTCGTCGACGTCGAGGCGTGGCTTGCTGGCGGAGAACGCGATGACGGCCGGCCTGCAGAGGCGGATCACGGCTTGGCGGCGGAGTGGTGGGACGCGAGCGTGTGCTTCCTCGATGAACGGCGCGTGGCGCTGATTGGGGGAACGGATCCCGAAGATGAAGGGGTGATCCAGTTGCAGAACGGCCTGCTCGTCTACGACTTCTCGGAAGGGAAGCGCTTCGCCTACTTCTCGGGCCTCGTCGGCCACGAGCTCGCTTACGACGGAGAGCAGTTGATCCTCCTCGGCGAGAACACGCGCGCGATCTCTTCGGACGATGGCGCGGTGCGCGCGACGCTGGAGACGAAGTGCGTGAAGTGGCATCCCGGAAATCGCACAGCGCTTTCGCTCCAGCCGCTCGCACAGCATTGGCTGACGGGGACGCTGGACTTGGAACTCGAACTTCCGCGCGGAACGTCCCCCTCCGAACTCTCAGTGCTCGCCGACGCCCTCGAGGAACGCGGTGGTGATCCGCGTGCGATCGCGCATCTCCGCGAAGGTCAGACGCACGGAACTCGCTGCTGGGTCACCGAGGGGCTGAGCTGGCGCAAGTGATGCAGCCGCTTCACTGAATGAAGAAGCGATTCCTCAGTGTGGCGATCTTGCTCGGCGCGCTCGTTGCGCGCGCAGAAGAGGTGAAGCTCGTGGACGTGCCCGAAGCAGTCCGAGCCACCATTCAGAAGAAGATCGGACTGAAGAACGTCGAAGAGGTCGACCGCGACGACCGCCACGGGAAGATCGTGTTCGAGGTTCTCTACGAGGACGAAAGCCAGAACTCCCAGGCGCTCCTCATCGACGAAGACGGAAAGCTCCTCGAGGAGTGGCAGAAGTCGACGCCCTGACCCCGCCTCGATGAAGGGGACGCTTTCTCCCCCTTTCCTACGGAGCTTGTCCCACGCAACTCAGGGACTGCCCGCGGAGTTCCCAGTCGCACCGAGTGAAGCGGTGGTGACCGTCTCATCGGCGAGCACCGCAAGGGTGTCCACGCCCCCGCCGCGCACCAGATCCATCACCTCGAGCGCGGAGCCGTAGGGCAACTCGGAGTGCGCATCGAAGAAAACCACCTTGTCCGGCCGCGCGTTCACCATGCGCACCAGGCGAGCCGCGAGCTCAGCACGCTCGATCACTTCGCCGTTCACCTTGGTCACTCCATCGCGCTCCACCGTGAGCACCAGCGGAGGCAACGTGCCCGGCGGCGGAGGCGGCTGCTCTTCCTCCACCTTCGGCGGCACGTTGAGCCACACCTGCTTCGTCAGCAGCGGAGTGACCACCATGAAGATGATCAACAGCACGAGCACCACGTCGACCAGCGGCGTGATGTTCATCTGCGGCTTGATGCGCTTCTTCCCGCCACCGCTCTCGAGCTCGACACCCATGGTTCATCCCTTCCTTCAGCTCTGCTTGTTCGCGCGATCGATGACCTGCAGCGACGCTCCGGGAAAGCCCAGCTCCTGACAGCGCTTGAACATCGCGCGGACCTTTCCGTACGTGAGGCCCGTGTCTGCCTTGAGCACCACGCGCGACTCCGGCTTGTTCGCGTGTACTTGCTTGAGGCGCTCCAACAGCACCTCTTCGCTCAGTTCTTCCTTCTCGAAGAAGAAGCGCCCGTCCGTGGTGAGCGTGACGGTGGTCGGTTCGAGCGCGCCGTTGCCCTTGTCTGGATTGGCGATGGAAGGAAGCACGACCGACGCGCCCGCCTCCATCTGCGGAGCGACGACCATGAAGATGATCAGGAGCACCAGCACCACGTCGACCAGCGGCGTGATGTTGATCTCCGGCTTGAGGCCCTTAGCTGCCATGAGCCTCTCGCATCGGCACTTCAGCGGAGAGCGCGACCGCGGCCTGCGTGGTCGCAAACATCTCGGGCTTGCCGTGACGCGCCTCGAGGAAGTCGATGAACTCACCGCGCGCCTGCTCGAGCGCGAGGAGGATCGCGTCGGCCTGCGAAGAGAGCCAGTTGAACGCGAGCACCGCGGGGATGGCGACCACCAGACCGAGCGCTGTCTCGTAGAGCGCCTCGGAGATGCCGAGCGACACGCTCCCCAGACCGCCGCTGCCTTCCTTCGCGATGCCCTGGAACGCGGTGATGATTCCGAAGACGGTGCCGAGCAGTCCGACGAAGGGCGCGATGGAGCCGACCGACGCGATGATGTTCATCCCCCGCCGCACGTCAGCGGAGAGCGCTTCGTGCTTGCGCAGCAGCTCGCGGCGGGTGGCCTCGACCGGAGAGAGCGACGAGGGCTTCACCTTGGAGGCGAGGTAGGTCTTCGCTCCGGCGGAGAGCAGCTTCGCGAGATGGCCGCTGTTCTTCTCCGCCTGCTTCACGAGCCCCTCTGTGTCGTCGGCCTCGAGCAGCTTGCGCGCTTCGATCGCGAAGATGCGTGAGGCCGCGCGGCTGCGCCAGTACGAGAAGAGACGCTCGAAGAAGATCGCGAGTGAGGCGAGCGCCATCAGCAAGAGCGTGCTGGCGACGGCGATGGCCGGCGGGCCCATGTGTCCGACGATTTGCGAGATGGAGTCCATGTCATTCCCTCAGTGAGAAAGTGATGTTGACGATCTTGAAGACGGCGAGCGGCGTGCCATCGAGCGTCGCGGGCTCGTAGGCCCAGGTCTTCACCACCGCGAGCGCGGCGGAGACGAAGGGCTCTTCGCCCTTGAGCACCTGGATGCGGCCCACGTGACCGTCGAGCTCGACGACGATCTTCAGCACCACCTTCGCTTCCTGGCCGGTGGTGCGCGCGCTCTCGGGATACTCGGGCTGCGCGTTGTTCTCGTTGGGCTCCGGAGGCTCGGCGTCCTCGGGGAGATTCACCGGACCCGAGGTGCCTGCGCTCGCGATGACAGGGGCCGCGGATTCA
The DNA here is from genome assembly GCA_966211295.1 of uncultured Myxococcales bacterium. Classification (GTDB taxonomy): domain Bacteria; phylum Myxococcota; class Myxococcia; order Myxococcales; family Myxococcaceae; genus Archangium_A. The sequence continues at coordinate 3,236 of CBIHPJ010000085.1, forward strand.
TCGGAGTCGTTGGTGGTGCCAGAGCCGACTCCGGTACCGCTACCGTCTCCGGTGCCACCGACGGCGACGGTGATCGCAGCGACCGCCGTGTCTGACTCGGGCGCGGCGGTCTTCGGGACTTCTTTCGGGGCGACCATCGCGGCAGCCGCAGGTGCTGGCGTGGGCGTGGGAGCAGGAGGAGGCGCTTCCACCACCGCGACCGGCGGCGGCTTCGGCTTGTTGACCTTCGGAGGCGGCGGAGGAGCGACCTCGATCTTCGCGGGCTCGGGAGGAGGAGGCGGCGGTCGGAAGCTGACGTCGACCTGCTTCGGCTTGAGCTCGGCGGGACCGTGTGACGACGCGATCACGCTGGCGAACGCGACCGCCGAGCAGAGGAAGATCGCGGCGACGATCGCCGACACGACCATCCGCTTGCGGCTGGCACTGACGTCAGGCTGGAGCTCGAACGCGTGAAACATCGCGACGGCGATCTAGGTGCTCTGCTTGTGGCGGTGGTGGCGCTCACGTCGCGAGTTGGTCACAAGCTCGCATCGGTCACGTCACAAACGTCTCCCTCTCCCTGCGCCAGCGGGGAGAGGGGCAGGGGAGAGGGGCGGTACGCACTCGAAGATCTCTGCCCTCACCCCGACCCTCTCCCGACGGGAGAGGGAGATAGGGATTGCCTCATTCGAGTGACGGCTTCCGTCAGCTCGCCCTCGTTGAGATGACCGAAGCCGATTCGCACGAAGGGGATCGAGCGGCCTGAAGGCATGTACTGCTTGCCGGTGAAGAAGCGCGCTCCTCGCTGGAGCGACGCCTTCGCCCATTTCTCTACGTCGATGCGATCGTCCACACGCGCCCAGAGCGCGAGTCCACCGCGGGGCACTTCGAACTCCAGATCGTCGCCGAGCTTCTTGTGAAGCAGGTCGACCAGAAGATCCCTGCGGGCGTGAAAGGCGCGACGTGCGCGCAGTGAGTGACGAAGGACTTCTCCGTCTTCGAGCAACTCGGCGACTGCGTTCTCGAGACCGAGATCGCCCTGGCGATCGACCTGGCCTCGAATCGCGAGCAGCGTCGACAACAACTCCTTCGGAGCGGCTACGAAGCCCATGCGCAAGCCCGGCGCGATCGCCTTCGACAACGTGCCCACCGAGATCACGACGCCGTGCGGATCAGTCGCGGCCATCGGCAGCACCGGCGCGCCTTCGAACTGAAACTCGTGGTCGTAGTCCGCCTCGATGATCGCGAAGCGGTGACGCCGCGCCAGCTCGAGCAAGGCGAGTCGGCGACGAGCGGGCAGCGTCACCGTCGTTGGATCGTGGCAATGCGGGGTCACGTACAGCGCGCGAATCGGAGTCTTCTTGATCGCCGCTTCCAACTTCGCGACGTCGAGTCCTTCTCCGTCGACTGGGATCGGCAGCAGCTTCGCTCCAAGCAGCGTGAACGCCTCGCGGGCCGACGGATAGCCGGGCGACTCCACTGCGACCACGTCTCCAGGACGGAAGAGTGCGATCGAGAGCAGATGGAGTGCGAGCTGACTCCCGCGCGTGATCAGCAGTTCGTCTGGAGTGACCGTGAGTCCACGTCGCGCTGCGAGCATCGCTGCGAGTCGCTCGCGCAGAATCAGACTGCCTGCAGGACTTCCGAACGCGAGCGCCTTCCCCGAGCTCAACTTCAACGCCCGCCGATACGCACGCGCCAACAGATGCGAGGGAAAGAGCCGCGCATCCGGCAATCCACCGGTGAAGTCGAGCACGTCACGCGGCGCCGCCTCGAACGAACGCGCCGAGTTCTCGAAAGGCCGCAGCGGAAAACCGAGCTTCTTCGTGCCGGCGAGAGTGGTAACCACTTCCGACACCGGCAGCGTCCTCGTCACGCTCGTGTGCGAAGCGCGCGTCGTCTCCAACCATCCCTGCGCACGCAGCTCGTCGAACGCCGCCACCACGGTGTTCCGATGGAGTCCAAGCGTACGAGCCAGCGGCCGAGTCCCCGGCAGCGCAGCCCCCGGCTCCAACCGCCCCGCGCGGATCGCCTCGGTGATCGCCAGCACCAGCTGCTGCGGCAGCGGCTGATGTGACGTCCGATCGAACGACAAGCTCAACTCCCACGAGCGCATGGCCCCAGACTGGCACATGGCTTTTCTCGAAACTGGACCTATTTTCAGGTCCAGTTCAGGACGAGGGTGCGCGCCATGAACAGAGCATTCCTGCTGCTGCTGACGCTGACCCTCGCCGCCTGTGGTCCCGACGAGTCCAACGCGGTGGTGAACATCGCCGCCGACTCCACGCCCGAGTACGACGACGTCGCGGCAGAGCTCCGCATGCCGAATGAGGACCGCGCCGAGACGGTCGACATCGGCTCGTGGAACCTGGAGTGGTTCGGCTCGCTCGAGAACGGCCCCACCGACGAGACGCTCCAGCAGCGAAACGCGCTCAACGTGATCAAGCAGACCAACCTGGACCTCGTGGGGCTGGTGGAGGTCGTCTCCGAGGACGCGTTCAAGAAGCTGCTCGCCGGCATGCCGGCGTACGACGGAATCCTCGTCACCGATCCCCGCGTGGTGAACGGCGCCACCTCCTACTCACCGAACGAGCAGAAGGTCGCGCTGCTCTTCAAGCGCCGCTTCACCGTCGACTCCGCGAAGCTGGTGGTGACCGAGCAGAGCTACGCGTTCGCCGGCCGTCCTCCGATGGAAGTGCACCTCTCGTTCACCGAAGACGGAGCGCCGCGCACGCTCGTGGTGATCGTCGCGCACTTCAAGGCGATGGCGAACTACGACGGCTACACCCGCCGCATCACCGCCGCCAACGCGCTCAAGTACTACCTCGACAACACGTACACGAATCGCTGGGTGCTCACGATCGGCGACTTCAACGACGACATCGACGTGTCGACGTATCAGCGCAAGGTGAGCCCGTTCGCGCCGTTCGTGAGCGACTCCGCTGACTACCGCTTCACCACCGACGCGCTCAGCATCGCGGGCATCTCGACCACCGCGAACTTCAGCTCGACGATCGATCATCACCTCGCCACCTCGTCGCTTGCGCGCCGGTTCGTGGAGGGCTCCGCGAAGATCGTGAAGCCTGAGGCCTGGGTGACCGGGTACGCGACGAATACGTCGGATCATTATCCGGTGATCACTCGTTACGACTTGCGTTGACGCTGGGGAGATAAGGTCTGCCGCATGAATCGTCTGCGGCAAATCCTTCGCATCGGAGCCATCGTCCACGTCATCGCGGGACCGCTCGCGATGATCCTCCTCTTCATCTCGGGACCGTGGGTGATCGGCGAAGGTCGCGTGCACGAGGCGATGCGCAGCCTCGAAGGCATCGACTGGCGCTGGTGGGTGCTGGTACCGATCGTCCTCATCTGGGGACTTCCCATCGTCGCGATCTCCGCGTGGCTCACGGCGCGCAAGAGCGGAGCCGACGCAGAGAGCAACCGCTCCCGCCTGGAGAAGCTGCTGCTCAACCGCCAGCTCCCCGTCGCGGTCGACGTCGACGCTCGCGTGCCGGTGAAGGTCGAAGCGCCCTTGCGCATTCCCATCGAGCTCGACACCAAGATCTCCATCGACGAGCCGGTCGACATCGAGACCATCGTGCCCATTCGCGTCGACCTGCCGCTCGACACCCAGGTCGAGACCTCGGTGTTCGGCATCGGCGCCATCAAGATCCCCATTCGCGCCACCATCCCGCTCAACCTGCAGCTCCCCATCAAGGGCACCATTCGCGTGAAGTCGGCCGCGCTCCCGGTGCGCATGAAGGACGAGTGCGTGGCGCACCTCCCCGTCTTCGATGTCCCCATTCGTTCGCGCTTCGAGACGCGCATCGACCTGCTCGACAACTTGCGCACGGCAGAAGAGAAGCTCCGCAAGGGCGTGGACCAGGTGCTCGCCGCGGTGATGAGCGACGAAGCAAAGCCGCCCCAGTGACGTTAGCTTCCGCCGCATGGAACCGGACTTCTGGCGGTCGAGGTGGAAGGAAAACCGAATCGGCTTTCACGAGGGCAAGCCGAACGCGCTCTTGGTGAAGCACTTGAACGTGCTCGAGCCCGCGATGCGCCTGCTCGTGCCGCTCTGTGGCAAGGCTGAGGATCTCGCGTTCCTCGCCGCGCAGGGCCACGACGTGGTCGGCGTGGAATTGGTGGAGAGCGCCGTGCAGCAGTTCTTCGAAGAGCACGCCGTGAAGCCCGAGATGACGAAGATTGGAGCATTCACGAAATACACCGCGCCGCGCCTCACCATCTTCGCGGGGGATTTCTTCAAGGCCACGCGTGAGCTCCTCGGAAACGTGGACGCGCTCTACGACCGCGCCGCCATCATCGCGCTGCCCGATCCGATGCGCGCCGGCTACGTGAAGCACGTGCGCTCGCTGCTCCCCGCTGGCTCACCGGGGATCGTGATCACCGTCGAGTATCCGCAGAACGCGCTCGAGGGCCCGCCGTTCTCCGTGCCGGAAGCCGAGCTCCGCACCCATTACTCGGGTGCGAAGATCGAGCTCGTCGACACGGTGCAGGCCGAGGGTCCCCGCTTCTCGGCGGTGAACGCGATCGAGAAGTGTTTCACCGTGCAGCTGTGAAGCGCGCGCGGAAGGCCTGAACGTTCGGTCCATCGCCGCTGCGTTCCCAGACGGCGAAGACCACACGACTGAAGGTGCCTCCGCACTCGTCGAGGGCGTTGGCGAAGACCTCGGCCACTTCCACCGGATCGTTGCGGAAGACGCCGCAGCCCCACGCTCCGAGCACCAAGGTGCGGTGCTCGTGCTTCGCCGCGACCGCGAGCACCTGGCGTGCACGACGGACCAGCGCTTCGTGGATTTGTGGACCCGCCTTCGGATCACGGGAGAGCACTTCGCCGGCGTTGGGCGCGGGGCTGGTGATCACGGATGGGAAGAACGGCCGCTCGAGGAAGGCGAGCCGCTCGTCGCGGAAGAAAGGAACGTCGGGCGAGTAGATCAGATGATCCGTGTAGAGCAGCGACGACTGCCCGCGGTTCGCTTCGTAGTACTCGGGCCTGGTGATCAGCGAGGAGTAGAGCGCCGAGCAACGCGCGAGATCTTCTTCCTGCGCCTTCGCTCCCCGGAGGAAGCCGCCACCAGGATTCCTCGCGGACGCGAAGTTGAGGAGCACCACGCGCTCACCCTCTTCACAGAGGCGTCGGGCAGCGGCTCCGGTCGTCTCCGCCGTGACCTCGAAGCGCGCACGCCCTTCCCTGCGAGGGAACGGCAACGCTGCGACCTCATCGGGCCGGTAGAGAACGGTGCCGGTGAGCGCACGCTCGGTCTGGGCGCGGATGGTGACCAGGTGTCCTGATGGCGCGAGGTACTGGCCGTCTTCAATGACCTTCAGGGTCGTCTTCGCGGTGCCGGTGAGTGCCATGTCGTCCATGACGCTCATATTAAGTCGTTCTGACTTTATTTGCAGCACTTCGCAAAACTGGAGGGTTAGCGCCTCGGAGCTACCCTCCTGCGCATGAACACCAGTGGGGCGGTGGATTTGGCGGTGTCGTTGGCCTTCGTCTACATGCTGCTCAGCCTGATGTGCACGTCGGCGGGCGAGCTGATCGCGTCGATCCTCGCGCTGCGGCAGCGGACTCTCGGAGCAGCGGTCGAACACCTGCTGGGAAACAACACGCTCCGCAGGGCGTTCTACGAGCACCCGCTGATCAAGGGCATCGCGCACAGCAAGCGCGGTGAGCCTTCGTACATCCCGCGGGATCTCTTCTCGGCCGCGGTGGTGGACATGCTCGCGAAGTCGCCCGAGCCGAAGTCGCATCTGCAGGAAGGACTCTCTGCGCTGCTGCGTGGCACGGCGGCGGAGATCGCGATCAAGGAAGGGTTCGACAAGCTCGGCGCCGAGACTGCCGCGGTGAAGACCGCGCTCGGTGAGTGGTTCGACGATTCGATGAGCCGGGCGAGCGGGCTCTACAAGCGGAAGGCGCAGGTGATGGTGTTCATCGTCGCTGCGCTGCTGGTCACCGGGCTCAACGCGGACACCGTGGCGATCGCGAAGGCGCTCTGGGTGCGGCCGGAGCTGCGCTCGGCCATCGCTGATTCCGCCGGTAAGTACGTCGCCCAGGGAATGCCGGTGGTGGACAAGACCGAGAACACCGCGACGACCGAGGTCACCAACAAGGAAGGCGCTGCGACTACCGGGACGACCACTTCCACCATCACGACAGCGCCGGCTGCGGTCGATGCGAGCAAGGCGCTCGAGGAGACCAACAAGCGCCTGGCGACGACCACGAACGAGCTGCTCGGCCTCGGACTTCCGCTCGGGTGGACCGATGACGTCCTGAGGCCGGGTGAGACGTGGCCGACCAAGCTGCTCGGGTTGCTGCTGACGATCCTCGCGTGCTCCCTCGGTGCTCCGTTCTGGTTCGACTTGCTCGGTAAGTTGGTGAACGTGCGGAGTTCGGGGAAGAAGCCGGTCAGTGCTTAGTGACTTGCCTTCGCGAGCTATTCGAAGCGGAGGGCGGTGATCGGATCCATCTGGCTCGCCTTGAGCGCGGGATAGAGCCCGAAGCCCACGCCGACGAGTCCACTGAACCCGGTCGCCGCGAAGATCACGTCGCTGCGCACCAGCAGCGGCCAGCCGAAGCTGGTGGAGAGTTGTTGCGCGGCCATCACCCCCAGACCGACGCCGATCAGTCCGCCGAGTAGCGAGAGCGTGAGCGCTTCGGTGAGGAACTGAGCCAACACCTGGCCCGGAGTCGCGCCCACCGCCATGCGAATGCCGATCTCTCGCGTGCGCTCCGTCACGCTCACCAACATGATGTTCATGATCCCGATGCCACCGACGAGCAGCGACACCGCCGCGATACTCGCGAGCAACGTCGACAAGGTGTCAGCGCCTTCCTGCTGGGCGGAAGCGACCTCGGCGAGGTTGCGAATGCTGAAGTCATCATCGGCACCCGGAGCGATGCGGTGCCGCTCGCGCAGCAGATCCGTCACCTGCCGCTGCACGCGCGGAACATCTCCGATCGCGCTCACCAGGATGGACCCAGGAAGGAACGCACCGAGCGAAGGACTCAAGCGAGAGAGGAACGTGGAGAGCGGCACCAGCGCGGTGTCGTCGTTGTCCTGGCCATTCGCGCTCTGCCCCTTCTTCTCGAGCACGCCCACCACCTGAAACGGAACGCCCTTGATGCGAACCAGTTGGCCGACGACGTCAGCGTTCGCGCCGAAGAGTTTCTCCGCGACGGTCGCGCCGAGCACCACCACCTTCGCGCCACCTTCCACATCGGAGTGCGTGAGCACCGCGCCCTGCGTCACGCCCCACTTCCGGATGCGGAAGAATTCGGGCGAGGTGCCGTGCACGCTGGTGGCCCAGTTCTGCTCTTCGCTCGCGAGCTGCGCGCTGGTGCGCAGATCCGCCGCGGCCGCATCGACCATCGGGAGCTCGGTCTGGATCGCCTTGAGATCGTCCTTCGTGAGCGTGGGCTGAGAACCGAAGCCACCGCGCGCTCCACCCGCTGAACTGGAGCCCGACATCACGATGAGCAGGTTGGTGCCCATCGAGGCGAACGACGCCTCCACGCGGCTGCGCGCGCCTTCGCCGATCGACACCATCGCGATCACCGCTCCGACGCCGATGATGATGCCGAGCGCGGTGAGGAAGCTGCGCAGCAAGTTGCGCCGCAACGCGCGCACCGCGAGCCGAAGAGTCTGAAGCGGATTCATGCGGCCACTCCCCGCTGCGGCACCTGCACGATGTCGCTCACCAGGTGTCCGTCCTTCATCACCAACACTCTTCGCGCCCACGCGGCCACGTCGGGCTCGTGCGTGACGAGCACCACGGTGATGCCGTCATCGCGAAGTGAGGTGAGCAGCTCCATCACCTCCACCGTGGTCTTCGAGTCGAGCGCCCCCGTCGGCTCGTCAGCGAGCAGGAGACGCGGCCGATTCACCAAGGCACGCGCGATCGCGACGCGCTGTTGCTGACCACCACTGAGTTGATTCGGCACGTGATCGAGCCGCTTCCCCAGTCCCACGCGTTGGAGCGCGACTTCCGCTCTCTGCCTTCGCTCCTCTGCAGGCACGCCGGCGTAGAGCAGCGGCAGCTCGACGTTCTCCTGCGCGGTGGTGCGCGCGAGCAGGTTGAAGCTCTGGAAGACGAAGCCGAGCGTCTTGTTGCGCACGTGCGCGAGCTCCGCGCGGGAGCGCTGCGAGACGTCTTCGCCATCGAGCCGGTACTTGCCGCTCGTCGGACGATCGAGACAACCGAGCACGTTCATCATGGTGCTCTTCCCGGATCCCGACGTGCCCATGATGGCCACGAGATCGCCCTGGTCCACCGAGAGGCTCACGCCGTCGAGCGCGCGGACCTCCTGGTCGCCCATGCGGTACACCTTCGTCACCGACTCGAGCTCGAGGAGTGCCATTTAGAAGAGCCTCGTCGGAGGACCACCCGCGCTGCCGCGTCCGCCGCCCCCGGAGCGACCACCAGAGGTCGTCGTGCTGGTGGTGCCGTCCGCGCGATCGGTCACCACCTGCGTGCCTTCATCGAGTCCACTCAGCACCTCGGTGAAGCTGCCGTCGGTCACTCCGGTGGCGACGGAGACGCGCTCCGGCTTCCCATCTCGCAGCACCGTGAGCGCACGCTTGCCAGGCTCGACCGTCGGCTTGCCCTGCGCTTCGAGACGGAACCGCAGCGCCGCGTTCGGAACCTTGAGCACGTCTCGCGCCTCCTGCGTGATGAAGCTCACGTTCGCCGTCATGCCCGGACGGAGGAGCAGCTCAGGGTTCTCCACGTCGATCACCGCGTCGTAGGTGACGACGTTCGACACCACCTGCGCGGCGTAGCGGAGCTGCGAGATGTGGCCGGTGAACTGCCGATTCGGAAACGCGTCGACAGTGAAGGTCGCGCCGAGTCCTTCCTTCAACTTGCCCACGTCGGCCTCGGCCACGCTGGTGTGCACCTGCATGGTGGCGAGGTCTTCGGCGATGGTGAACAGCGTCGGTGACTGCAGCGAGGCCGCGACCGTCTGTCCCACGTCGACCGCGCGGCTGATGATCACTCCGTCGATCGGGGAGGAGATGGTGGTGAGCCCGAGGTTCACCTGCGCCTGCTGACGCTGGGCGCGCGCTTGAGAGACCGAAGCCTCCGCGGCTTCGATGGACGCCTTCGCGATCTCGGAGTCAGCGACCGCGGTCTCGAGCTCGGCCTGCGCGAGGTACTCCTTCTCTGCCAGCTGCGCGGCGCGCACGCGCTTGCGCTCCGCATCGGCGTATTGCGCCTTCGCCTTCGCCACGTTCGCCAGCGCCGCCTTCTCGTTCGCCGAAGTCTGCGCGAGCGCCGCGTTGAACAGCTGGGGATCGATGGTGGCGAGCACCTGCCCCTTCTTCACGCGCGAGTTGAAGTCGGCGGAGAGCGATTGGATGCGCCCCGAGACCTGCGTGCCGACCTGCACCGTTACCGTTGCGGATAATGTTCCAGTCGCGGTGACTTTCGAGACGACGTCTCCGCGCGCGACGTTCGCGGTGACGAAGCGCGGGGCTTCTGGAGTTCTGCGCGAGGAGAGAAGTGCTGCGGTTGCGCCGGTGGCGATCAACAGCACTGCGACGATCACGGGCTTCTTCCACGTCATGCACGAGCGAACACCCGGCTCGGCAAAAGGGAAAAGTGGGCCTGCCTGAAAAGAAGCGAAGTACGCCCCTCCCCCCTGCCCCTCCGCTCGCGCAGGGAGAGGGAATAAGTCAGCTCAGGACGTAAGGAGCGGCTCGATCTGAGCGAACGCGCGACCCGCGGCGCGAAGCACGTCGACGTAGCTCACGATGCCGGCGAGCTGCTGGTCAGCATCCACCACCGGCAGTGCACCGATCTTGTTCTCCGTCATCAGGTCGATGATCTCGTCGACGTGCGTGGTCGGGGTCACCACCAGCACGTCCCCGCTCATCACTTCACTCACCGCCTGACCCAGCACCTCGCTCGAGCGTCGCAGTCGAAGCAGATCGCGATCGCTGATCATTCCCACCAGGCCCTCGTGCTCATCGACGACCGGCAGGTGCCGCACGTCCAGCTCCGCGAGCAACTTGAGCGCCTCGCGCACCGTCGCCGTTTGCCGAATGGTGACGACCTTCGCCGTCATGATGTCCGATGCAGTGGTCATTCTCTCGTTCTCCTCGTGCACGAATTGCGCGAACACTTCGGTCCGCGAGTCATCGAGGAGATGTGCAATCGACAGACCGGATCAGCTCACTCGTAGATCGAGAGCTCGTTGAGCTGGCTCACGGTGTCGCCCGCGAAACCCATTCGCACTTCGCGCACGGGCACGCCCGCGTCGAACTTCACGGTGAAGAAGCGCTGCTCGGCGCGAGGCCCGAACTCCACCCCTCCATCGGCGAGCGGACGCACTACGAAGCCAGGAACACCTGCGTTCCAGAGCGAGGTGGGCAGCAGCTTCTGCACGATGGGGAGCGTTCCTCCGTCGGCTCCCACCAGCTGCATGCCCATCAGCTGCGCCTGCGTCTCCACGCCTCGCACCACCACCGCGGAGAGGGTGGTGGGCGCGGGGAGCGGGATGATGATCGGCTGACCGAACGCGCCGCCGTCGATGCCGTCGAGCTTCCCGTCGGTGAGCGGACACGGAGTGGCGACGTCGATGCACGAGAGGCCACGGCTGATGGGCGTGCGATTGCCTGACACCGTGAGCGTGTCTCCTGAGCGCAGCTCGAGCGTGGCGGAGGGCGTGGAGAACGGGCCGTCGTGGGTTCCTTCCACGCTGAGGCGCGCGAAGAGCGTCACCACTCCGGAGAAGTCTTCGAGCGCGTAGTCATCGAAGTCCATCGGCTGCCGCTCGGGGAGGGTGGTGCCCGCGTCGAGATCGAAGCCCAGCACACGATCTTCCGCGGCCCAGGCGAGCCCTCCATCGGCGGTGCGCCACTCAGCGCGGTGCACGAGTTGATCTCCTTCGAAGGTCTCGACCTCGGCGAGCGGCGCGACGGGATCGAAGTGCAACACGCCGTCGACGCGCGTCGGGCGAGCGCGCCAATCTCGGAAGGGAGGAAGGCCGATCTCACCTGAGAGTCCGACGATGTCTGTGAAGACGGTGCTGCCCGAGGGGAAGGTCGTCTCGACGCGGAAGCAGAAGGTGCCGAAGCCGCTCAGCTTGATCGCCTGCGCGCGGAAGACGTCGAAGGAGAAGGTGCCGTCGGAGGCGGCGGTGGTTTCTTTGAAGGGCGTCGCTCCGGAGCACTCGGTGCTCATCGCGGTCTGCGGATCGCGGAGCATGCGGATGACTTGTCCTTCGACGGGATCGTTCGAGACGAGTGTGCCGTGGACCGGAAGGATGTCGTCCGGGTTGAAGCAGGCGGAAAAGAGCAGGGAAGTGAGGAGAAGAAGGACCCCCTCACCCCGACCCTCTCCCGAAGGGAGAGGGAGACACTTCGGCTTTGAATTCCGAGCCATCAGTACACGACCTTCACGCCGAGCGTGGGCAGGATGATGGGCGCGGAGAACGGCTCCTTCGTCGGCACGTTCGGATCATCCATGGTGCCGTAGCCGTAGTTGAAGCCGTACACCTCGGGGCGCACCAACACGTTGAAGACGTCGAGGTAGATATCGAGCGTGAAGTTGTTGAACGAGATCGTCTTCGACGCGCGCACGTCGAGTCGACCGAAGATCGGCAGACGATCGACTTCGTTGAGCGGCACCAACGACCACAGCTGACGTCCGCTCACCGGATCCGAAACGAGTCGCTGCGTGCGCGAGCTGAACTCACCCGACTCAGGCCGCCCGGTGTTCAGGTGGAACGCCGCGCTCACCTTGAAGCCCGCGGGCAGTTGGTAACCGAGCACCAGGTTGACCGAGTGCGTTTGATCGAACGCGAACGCCACCATCGCCGTGGCGTCGGTCACCACCGATTGATCCTCGTTGTAGATCGCGAAGCGCCGCATGCGCTCGCTGCGCATCAGCGTGTACGTGAGCCAGCCGAACATGCGCCCCTGCTGCGGCAAGCGGAGCATCAACTCGAGGCCATACGCATTGCCGAAGCGATTTCCCGAGAAGCGATCGTCGAGCGACGAGATGCCGGTGACGAACTCAGCGAGGCTGCGCTCGCGCGCCTGGAAGATGTGGTTGAAGAACACGTCGCCCGAGAGCTCGAGGCCGAGCCACGGCAACTTCCCCACCGCGCCGAGGCTGAACTGACCGACCTCTTGAAGGCCTGAAGCGATCGCTCCCACGTCGGTGACCGGCAACGAGATGAGGAGCATCGGCGCCTGATGCGCGAGCCCCGCATTGCCGCGCAAGGTGAGCGGCTCGATCGGCTTGAAGCGAACTTCGAAGCGGGGATCGATCGACGGCAACGTGAAGCGCGGTACGAGGTGCCAGGTGTCGACGCGCACGCCCGCGATCACTTCCCACTTCTCAGAGAAGAACGCGCCCTCGACGAAGGTGCCGGTGAACACGCCCATCACGCGCGGCTGACGGAGGAGATCGCCGCCCGCTCCGATGCCCACCGTGGTCTCCACGTCGGAGACCTGGCGCTCCACGTCGAAGCCCGCCTTGAACTGGAAGTGCTCACCGAGCTCCACGCGGTAGATCGCGCGGCCCGTGGCGATGAAGCGGTTCAGGAGGAACGAGCCGACGCGCTCGTTGTTCTGCTCACCGTAGAGCCCGAGGGTCTCCCAGCCGAGGTAGCTGCCGATCTCCAGCACGCCGGGACCGACGGGATATTGGCCGCGGAGATCGATGCGGTGGAAACGCGAGGTGAGGAACACCGAGGGCTGATTCGGGGTCGTGTTGCGCGTGCCGACGAGATCGCTGCTGCCGAACGCGAGGAGGCGGATGTTGCCCTTCCCCACCTTCTGCTCGATGCGCGCCTGGTAGTCGTACGACTCGAAGACCGGCGTGATGTTCGGCCCGAACGCACCCGCCCCCGAGAGCGCAGCGAGCATCCAAGCCGCGTAGTTCACGTGGCCGCCGACCGTGATGTTCGTGCCCGTCTTCTCGATCGGCACTTCGACGAAAGCCGAGGTCTGTAGGAGATCTGGAGAGATCGTGAAGTGCACGCGATCGTCGCGCGCCTTCGCGACGTTCGCGCTGATCACTCCGCCTGAGATGCGGCCGAAGCGCGTGGGTGCGTTCGCCGGGTAAAAGTCGATCGACTCGATGAAGTCGGGGTGAATCACCGAGCCGCCCGCGAGCAGGTGGTACAGCTGCGGCACGCGCACGCCGTCCAGATAGAAGCCCGTCGCCGCGGGGAGCGCACCGCGCACCACCGGGTAACTCAAACCAGACGCCGGAGTGACCACGCCGGGCAGCAGCATGATCACCTTGAGCGGCTCTCCGTTCGTGCCTGCGACCTCGTGCAGCTCCGCGCCTGAGAGCGAGATGCGCGAGAGCTCGGCGCGATCGACCTGGCCACGCACCACGGTCTCGTACGGCTTCGAGTACGTGCGCGTGAGCCGGTAGATCACCTGCACGGTTTGTCCCGCCTTCAGGTTCTCCTTGAACACGCGCTTCACGTGACCCGCCGCGGTGACGAGCACGCTCTGCGGTCCCGGAGGAATCACGAGCGTGAAGCGGCCCTCGGCGTCGGTCTCCGCCGTGACGACGCCTCCATCTGCGAGACCGATCTGCGCGAGGGAGATGACTTCGCGAGTTCCGCGCGTGAGCACCTGGCCCACGAGCATGCCGGTGGAGGGAATCTCTCCAGCGTCCGCGGCCGTGACCACCGGGACCTCGAAGCGATAGCGATACGAGAGCACCACGCTCACCGGCGCGCCGTTCTTGATGGCGGGCTCGAAGGCGAGTCCCTTCGCGGCGGCGACCGCGGACTCGGTGAACGCTTCGCCGATGCTCGACTGCACGTTGATGTCGGTGACCGCGCCGGTGGTGTCGATGGTGAGCAGCAGCTCGACGTCACCACCGACGAGGCCCGCGTCTTCGGGGAACGCAGCCGGCGAGGCCTGGATCAGCTGCGGCGGAATCACATCCACGCCGGCGTCGACATCACCCGCGTCCTCCTGCGCGAAGGCGCAGAAGCTCGAGAGCGCGACGATGAGAGCCAAGTACTTCAAGGGACGAACGGTTTCGCCCTCTGCCTCCAGCG
>CBIHPJ010000086.1:0-17235 GCA_966211295.1 uncultured Myxococcales bacterium
TGCGACAGATCTGCCTTCACGATCTCCGCGCGGCCTTCGAGGTGCGCGACCTTCTGCGGATCGCGCACGAGCACTCGCACCGGCTGCTTCGCTTCGAGGAGGAGACGAACGACTTCTGCTCCGATGTTTCCCGTTGCGCCCGTGATCGCGATCATGGCGCGTTCTACCTCACGAGACTCGCAGCGCCGCGGGGTGCTTTGCCTCTGCGCTCAAGGAGCCAGCAATCGGTCGAGGTAGCGATGCTCTTCCGCAGTGAGCGCGCGCTTGTTCCGAGAACTCTTCGTCGCGTACCAGAGCGTGTTCTCCAGCCACCACCGGTAGAGGAACGACTCGAGCGTCGGTGCGCAGAACGTCAGCTCGGGAAAGCGGAGGTACGGCTGCCCTTCCGGCGGATCCTCGTCGGGAAATTCCGGAGCACCCGCGAGCACCGGCGTGTAGCGGTCGTCGCCCTTCCCCAGCCGCAGCCCCCACAACACGCAACTCTGCGAGTCCGAATAGAACGTGAGGAAGCACGAGTCGCCTCGAGCGGATGCTCCTCGGCCTGTTTCGCTTCGAGGAACGTGTTGTCCGTGCAGCTCGGAACGCGCAGCTGAAGATCAACGTCCGGCAGCAGCCGATCGCACACCGGTGGAACGAAATATCCCTTCGCGCGCAACGCGTTCAGCCGCGCGGACCACCCGCTCTGGTCGGTCTCCGTGACGTACGAAGTGCGCTCCGGCGCAGCACGCAGCCACTCGAAGTCGCCACCAAAGCGCTCGACTGGGAGCGGTGGTTGCCTGTGGTACGCGAAGCCTTCATAGGTGCTCGACGTCTCGCGAGCGCCCAGGCCGACGCCCCACCAAAGCTCGGGCACTGCGACGAGGTTCGCTTCGAAGACGCCCGCTTGCTCGAAGCGACCACACCACGCGGGATGCTCGACCGGATAGAGCCGGCGAAGATGCGCGAGGCCCGAAGGCCGATCCTTCGGGTCCGCCGTGCTCAGCTCGAGCTGAGCGCGAGCGTACGCAGAGCGAGGGTCGCCCTCCTGTTCGAGCCAGTCGGCATACACGAGGAGCCGGTTCGTCTCGCGCGGCGCATCGAGGCAGTGCTGCAGGAGTTCCTGGTTCTCAGGCACGGTCGGCCTCCGATGAAGTCGTCAATCGCCGTCGTAGATGCCGTCCCACGACGCGTCGGGCGCCTTGCTCACGAACGCGGTGCAGCGCTGCACGTAGCGCGCGATCACCCGATCATCCGGGCGCGCTTCCGCGAGCGCGGTGAACATCGCCAGCGCCTCGCCGAATTTCCGCTCGCTCCACGCGCGGTAGGCGACCTCGTAGTCGCGCACCCACTCGAAGCCCGCGGTCTTCTCGAGCGACGTGAGCAGCTCGTAGATCTTGATGGGCTGTCCCTCGCGTCCCATGCGCACGGTGTCGATCTGGCGGAACACGAAGGACTCCTTCGCGTCTTCCACCAGCGTCTCGCCCACCAACGTCCGCACCGAGTACCGCTTCGCGAGCGACTCGAGACGGAACGCCGTGGCCACCGGCTCACCCATCACCGTGTAGTTCACGCGGTGGAGCGTGCCCATTTCACCGACCACCGTGTCGCCCGTCTCGAGGCCCGCGCGGAGGGTCAGCGCGTGGCCGCACTTCTTCTCCCACTCGGCGCGCTTCTCCTCGAACTTCGCCTGCATCAGCAGCGCGGCTTCGCACGCAGACTCCGCGTCGTTGGGCGTGCTCACCGGCGCGCCCCAGAAGGCCATCATTCCGTCGCCCAGATACTTGTCGACGTGACCACTGCGATCGAGCACCAGCGTGGTCATCTCAGAGAGGTAATCACGCAGCACGTCGACCACGACCTGCGGATCCTTCTGATTCGAGACCGACGTGAAGCCCTCGATGTCGGAGAAGAAGATCGTCAGCTCGCGCCGCTCGGGACGCATGAGCGCGAGATCCCGCTCCACTCGGCGGAACACGTCGGCGCGCACGGCCCCACCGAGCGCGCGCAGCACGAAGTCACGCAGGCTCTGCTCCAACGTGCGCGCGTACCCCAGCGCGGCCAGGAAGGTGAGACTGCACGCGAGGATCGGCGCGAGCATCACGACCTGCCGCTGCTGAGTGACGTAGAGCTGCCGCGCGAGGAACGCGTGCACCACCAGCACCAGCGCGATCGTCGCCGCCCACGCGAGCCAACCCGGACGGCGCATCAGGCTCGACCACGCCACCGCGAGGATCGCTCCCACGAAAGCGAAGGCCACCGTGAGCCAGAAGTCCGCCTGCGGCTCCACGCGGGTGATGCCCTGCCCTCGCGCCACGTTCGCGAACGCCTGCGCCCAGATCGCGCCGCGCGTGAGCGTGCCGACCGGAGTCTCCATCACCGGCGAGGAGCGCTCATCGACCAGCACCACCACGCGGCCAGCGAGATCGTTGTCGTGATGCCGAACGCCGCGCCCTGCTTCGTCGTCCTCACGATTCACCAGCAGCCGCCACGCCGGCACCGCGCGCTTCAACGTGCCGCGACCTGAACGTCCCGCTTCATCCGCGCTCCAGCGCAGCTTCAGGAAGCCCTGCGGATCGATCGGCACGCCGGGGTGATCGGGGCCCTTGAGCAGTCCGCCTTCCACCGAGAGCACGCCCGCCGGTCCCGGCCTGGTTCGCAGCGCCACGCCCGGCACCAACGAGAGACCATCACGCGAGGTGTTCACCAGCAGCGGCACCGAGCGCACCAGTCCGTCGGGATCAGGGAGGAGCTGCATGCTCCCCGTGGCGATCTCCTGCATCAGCAGCGCGGGTACGGGTGCGTCGAGCGATCCCGCGAGCGGCGCTTGCTCGGCGTTGAAGCCCTGCACCTGCACGCTGGCGAGCTTCTGCAGGAGCAACTCCGCGCTCCACTCGGCAGCGTCATCGGCCGGAGTGAGACTCCGCGTCTGCGGAGCGCCCTTGAGCTCGAGCGCAGACGCGAGCTCTCGCACCTGCGAATCGCCCGACGCGCCGGCCCACACCGTGAAGCGGCCACCGTTGCCGATCACGTACGCCGTGGTGCGCTGCAGCAACACCCTGCGCACGTGCGGGAAGGCCTGGCTCTCCTGCTCCACCTCGGCCACGCGCAGGAGGAGCGGCAACAACGGACGATCGGCCGCGCGGCTCTTCTGCTGCCGCCATTCGAAGCCCAAGACCACCTTTCCGCCCAGGCCCTTGAGTCGCTCCGCGAATTTCTGATCGTCGGTGCGCGTGTCTTCGCCGCGGCACGGAGAGCATTGACGAGCCGAGACGTCGGCGAACGATTCGTCGATGAAGACCATCAACGCGCCCTCGCGCACGGCCTGCTCCGCCACCTGCCCGAGGAGCTCACGCGGCCACGGGCGCATCGCCCACTCCGGATGTTCGGAGGCGCGGGCGTTGGAGAGCGTGTCTTCGTCGACGTTGATCAGCACCACTCCGTCGGCGCGGTCGTCGGTACGGCCGAGCTCACGCGCCCGCCAGTCGACCGAGCGTGCTTCGAGCTGCTCCAGCCACAAGCGCGGATACACGTGCCAGTGAGGCTCGCCCTCGAGATCTTTGCGCTCGAGGCGGAAGTACGTCGCGCCGCCGAAGAGCACTCCGATGATCGTGGCCCAGAGGAACGCCACTCCGAACTTCTGAATGAAGCGCATTCCTGCGCTCTGGAGAGGGTTGGTCGCCACCGGCGAGCGACTATGCTTCCGCGCACATGAACACGTCACCCACAATCCTCGCGGCGCTGGCACTCATCAGCGCCTCGGCGTGCGATCTCTCGACGATCTCCAAGCAGGCCACCGCGCGCACGGTGGCGGTTTCGACCCTCCTGACGACTCCCGCGGTCGAAGTGAAGGGCGCGGCGATCGCGGGGAATGGTCTCGACGCGAGCATTCCGGACTTCGACGCGGGCATGTTCTTCGACGGAGGTTTCTTCACCACCGACGCTGGCGTGATGATTCCCGAGCAGAACCTGGCATTCGTGTTCTTCGGCAGGCGGCCCACCGATGCGCCTGATTCGATCCCCGAAGGCGCCGCGGGAGCCAACGCTTCACTGAAGGAGGTCGGTGGCCCGACCTTCCCGCTCGAGGACCAGGGCGGCGGCACGTACGCGCTCTCGTCCGATGCGGGCTTCGTCTACAAGGCGGGCGCGACGTACCAGTTCGAATTCGTGCACATGTCGGCGACCTACGTGGCCGAGGTCGAGCGCGTGCCGAACAAGGAGAACATTCCGGAGTTCCACCCGGCCGCGGGCTACGTCGATCTCGCCGCGGGACAGAGCTTCACCTTCGTTCGGCCCGATCCTCCGCAAGGACAGAATCGGAACTTCGGCTTCGTGAACGTGTTCCCGATCAACGCGAAGGGCGGCACGCAGGGTCAGCCGACGTACTCCAACATTCCGACCGAGCCGATTGGGTTCATCAAGTTGCTGCTCGCTCCGACGGAGTGGACGACGACTTCAGTCACCATTCCGGGCACCGCGTTCCCGAATCCCGATTCGAACTACATCGTGGTGCTGCAGAGCGCGAAGCTGGGCGGGCCGAAGTCGGAGAATCTGTTCAGTGGGTCGGCGATTCTGGCGGGGACGGCGGATGTCGCGATCGTGAAGACACGTCCGTAGTGGATCGCCTCGAGAGAGGTGGTCGGTTCATTGATCGGGCACCGGTTCCCGCTCGCGAGGGCCCCTCGCCTCGGGCATTTCTTCACCAGAGAGCGAGGCTTCGTGATCGAGCACTCTGCGAGAAACCGGAGCCGGCTCCGGTTTCTTGTGTCAGTCACGCGCGTCTTCGCTTCGCGTACTCGCGGACCAGAAAGCTCGGGCAAAGGGGCCTCTCCGTGACGAGCGCAATCAAGGGATCCCCGAAACGCGCTCCCTTCGAGGTGTTGCTGAGTCACTCGCGAACGAGTTCGAGCTCGAGCTTCCCGCTCAGTTTGTGAGCGAGAAGAAGCCCGGTGATGCGCTCAGCCTCGTCCGCGCTGAGCACATTTCGGAAGCCGTCACCGTCGCGCACTTCGGCCTCGAGCACCGGACCGCGCGAGATCCACCGCACCCACGTTCCGTCGGGCAACGTGACCGGGAGCATTCCCTTCACCGGCCACACCTCTGAGCGGCTCGAGAGCTCACTCGCGAGCGCACCAGCGGTCGGCCGCAGCTCGGTCACTCCTTCGTCGGCGTAGAAAATCGGAGGCACGGCCATCACATCGTCCGTCGAGTCGTCGTGCAGAAACTCGTAGCGACTCGGAATTCTCCCGCTCAACGCGAACAGCGCGATCACGCTCTCATCACCACCGAGCCTTCGCGCGTGAAGGATCCGGCGATCTCCACCGAGCACGCGGATCGCCAGCTTGAACACTGGCTTCACCTGCGCCGCTTGCCGTCCAACTCGTGCACGAAGTTCCTCGCGCACCTTCTTGAGCTCGCTCAGGAAGATCTTCTCCGCGGATCCAGAGCGCTCGTCGAGCACACGCAGCGCGCTCTCGAGCTTCTCCTGCGCGTCCTTCACGAACGCATCGAGCGCACTCGTCTTCTGCAGCGCCTCACCCTCACCCGCGGGCGCCGACGCACCAGCGGCCTTCACCGCCCCGAGGATCAGCGAACCCTGCTCCTGCAGCCGCTTCCGCTCGTCTTCCCAGCGCTTCTTCGCCGCGCGATACGCCTGCTGCAGCTCGACCCACGCCGCGTACGCCACCTCGAGCGTCTCCACCGAGCGCGCCCGCAGCAACGCCTCCGCGCCCAGGCGCGAAGGATCGGGGCCCAGCTCAGCGGCCTCGATCAGGGATCCTGAACCAACAGCAGGAACGTCAGTGGGCGTGTCGCGGGGAAGATCCTTCTTCACTCATCCAACCGTTTCACTGATCAAACCGAACGCGCAGACGACTCAGCCGTCTTCGCCTTGCCGTCGGGCGTGCCGTTGTGGCCCTTGCCCAGGCGGTCCTTCAGATCGTGCCGCAGCTGAACGCCTGGCTTCGGAGCGAGCATCAGTCCGAGGCCGACGCCGAGCAGCACCCCAGCGCCGAAGAGCGCGAGAGACGGCATCACCTTCTCAGCCGTGGACCGCCGCGACTCGAGGCCGATCAGATCGAGCATGTCGTCCTTGTCGAGATCCGGCAGGTTCTTCCGAAGTTGTCGCCACATGGTGAGCTCCATTCGAAGGGTGGGTTGAAATTACTGCTCAGGATCGTGCTTCTTGCCGGCGTTCGAGAGCACCCCGTCGATGGCCGCTTCAGCCACGTCGAGGAGACGATCGCGCACCTGCGGAATCGCCGCGAGCTTCATGCCCATGCGAATCAGGCGCGCGGTGGTCGGCGTGAACAACCCGCCACCCACGACGTACCCAACGCCCAGCGCCGCGCCGATCATCGCGTACGGCGCCTTCTCGACGTGCTCGGTCAGCCCCACGGCATCAGACATACCGTTGAGCGCCGAGTTGGCGTCGCGCGCCAGCCCCTTCACCGTCTCGACGGAAGTGTCGATGGAAGGAAGCGGACTCTCATCTGGAGGAGGAGCGCTCTCGTCGATCATCGGCGTGACGCCCACTTTCCAACGAGGAAGCCAACCGCGAGCGCGCCCAGCATGGTGCTGCCCGGGTTCTTCCTCACGAAGTCCTTCACCCGCTCGTTCACTTCCATGAGCTGGGCCTGAGCGGCCTCGAGCTGCGGCCCAAACCGATCCTGCAAATCAGCGATCGGATCATCCTCGGCCGGTGGCGCTGCGTTCGGCGCGCTCGGCGGTGGTTGTGCGGAGGTTTCAGGCATGGGTGCCATCCTTTCTCACTTCCGGGAAAAGAGCTTCGAGAGTGCGTAGCCGACGAGGAAGGCGCCACCGATGGTTACGAGCGGGTGACGCTTCACGACTTCCTTCCAACGAGACATCGGAGTGAGCGCGCGATGCACGTCGTCGAGCTGCTTCACCAATCGCTCCCGCGCAGCCGCGAGCTGAGCGCGCGCCTCATCAGGCGTCGACGCCGGCACGATCGCGCGAGGAGGCGCTTTGACGATTTCGCTCACGAAGACTGCTCCTGCTTGCGGGGCATCACGATGGCCGTCGACGTCTCCAGCTCGGCGACAGTGGCGTCGAGCAACTTGCGCTGCTGAAGCTGCCGCGCTGCGACTCCGATGCCAATACCACTCACCACCAAATTGAAGACCCCCACCAACAAGAACGAGAGCACGAACCCGATTCTGTTCCCCGCCCACAGAGCGAGCGCGATGCACACGAGCGAGTAGCCGACGATCAGCAGCGGAGCGAACGCCGCGATCACCCCGACGCGCGTGCCCACGAACTTTGCGTCTTCCTTCACTTCGAGCCGCGCGAGGCGCACGTGCTGCGCCACCAGTTCGCTGAAGGCGTCGACCAGCTCGCGAAGTGGATTGACCTGAGGCATCGGGGCCCACCTTATTCCTCCGCTCGCCTGAGTGATCACCGTTCTGAGGCCAGCGCGCTTCCATTCACCAGGATCGTTCATGCGCCCCGGCCTTCAGAACGGCATCACCCGGGCTTCGCGGGACACACAGTGAACATGGCTGCGCATTCGCGATCGCGGAGCATCCCCTTGGGGGATGAAACGCACTACGCGTTCGCATACTTTCCGCCGCCATGATCCCCATCTTCACTGCGCTGTGCGTGTTGGCCGCGGCACCTGCTCCCTCGGGACTGCAGCCCAAGAATCGCCCCTACGATGCGCAGCACTACAAGCTCGAGGTGCGCCAGGGCGAAGGCGGGGTGTTCACCAACACGCTCACCGCCACGCTCAAGGCGAGCAAGGCGATGCCCGAGATCGAGCTCGACGCGTACGACCTGAAGATCAGCTCCGCGAAGGTCGACGGCGAAGCGGCCGAGTTCAAGGAGACCTACGCGCCCGAGACCAGGACCGGCGTGGTGAAGATCAAGCCGAAGAAGCCGGTGGCCGCCGGCAAGGACACCATCGTCGAGATCGCCTACCAGGTGACCGCCGGCACGGCGAACCAGGGCCTCTTCACCTCCACTGAGCCCGACGTGCCGAACGCCCTCCCCGGCTACTTCACGCACCTCGAGCCGAACTACGCGCAGCGGTTCATGCCCGTGAACGACACGCCCGCCGACAAGGCGACCAGCGAGATCTTCGCGATCGTCGACGGCAAGTACACCGTGGTCTCCAACGGCAAGAAGGAGAAGGACGAGGCCTTCACCGAAGACGGCAAGAACCTGCGCCGCGTGCACTGGAAGCAGGATCAGCCGCACAGCCCCTACTTGATCGCGCTCGCCATCGGTCAGTTCGAGGCGCTCTCGGTGAACGAGGACATTCCCTCCACGTTCTGGATTCCGCCCGGTACCAAGGATCGCGCGTTCGTCGCGGCCGACGTGCTCAAGGGCCTCTACAACTTCGAGGTCGGCTTCACCGGCACCAAGTTCCCCTTCTCGAAGCTCGATGTCGTCGCGGTGCCCCGCTTCTATTGGGGCGGCATGGAGAACACGTCGCTCATCTTCGAGCGGACCTCGCTGCTCCTCGTGGATCACAAGAACGATCAGACCGCGCGCAGCACCATCGTCTCGTTGCTCGCGCACGAGATGGCGCACCAGTACTTCGGTGACTGGGTGACCTGCGCCTGGTGGGACGAGATCTGGCTCAACGAGGGCTTCGCCACCTACCTCGGCTCGCTCGCCACCGACGACTACAACGACAGCGACGAGGTCGAGGTGAACCGCGCGCGCTCGCTCACGCAGGGCTACTTCCCCGAGGAAGACGGTCCGCACTCACACGCCCTGGTGGTGAAGGGCATCCCCGGTGAAGAGGCGTTCGATCGCACCACGTACACCAAGGGCGCGAACGTGCTCCGCATGCTCGAGCTGTGGATCACCAAGCCTGAGATGAAGAAGGTGATGAAGGCGTACCTCGAGAAGAACGGAGGCAAGCCGGTCACCAGCGCCGACTTCTTCAAGGCGGTCTTCGAGGTCACCAAGAAGGAGAAGGAGCTCAAGGGCTTCAAGGATTCGTGGCTCAACACCAAGGGCTACCCGGTGCTCTTCACCTCGTACTCGTTCGAGAACGGGAAGCTGAACGTCACGATTCGCCAGCAGAACAATCACGCCGGGGAGAAGGGCACGTTCGTCTTCAAGCTGCCCGTGGTGATCCACCGCGAGCAGGAGCCGAAGTACACCCGGGAAGAGGTCATCACCGTCGACAAGCCCGAGGTGAAGGTGGCCATCGAGGTGCCGGCGGCTCCGCAGTGGATCAACTGGAACAAGGATCTCGGCGCGCTCGCGAAGATCAATCCGACCTCGATCAGCGAGGACATGTGGGTCGATGGGGCGCGCAATGATCCGGATCCGGTGTGGCGCACGATGGCGGCGTGGCACCTGCTCGGTGAGCTCGGCAATCCGCAGATGAAGGCCGAGACGCTGCCCACCGACTCCGCGATGGGCGCGATCATGGACGTGCTCAACAAGGACGCTTCGCCGTACGTGCGCGAAGCGGTGCTGGAGCGGCTCGCGGCGACGCGCTTCCGCAAGCTGCCCTCGGTGTTCAATGCGCCGCTGCTCGCGCTGGCGAAGCGGCCTGAGGGTCTGAATGAGGATCCGGCTGGGTACATTCGCGTTCGTCGCGCGGCGATCGAGGCGCTGGGCCGGGCCGATGCTCCGGACGCGCACAAGTGGATCCTCGAGGAGCTGGCGAAGCGGGAGATCGACATCAACTACCTCGAGGCCTACGCGGCGTCCGCGGCGCGCATTGGCACTCCGGCTTCGCTGGGTCAGCTGCGGGCGAGCCTGGTGACTCAGAAGGGCCGTGGCGCGGGGTACTACCGGCGTACCGCCGAGGCGCTCTCGCTGAGCACCAATGTCGAGGTGCTGCAGCTGCTGCGCGATGTGCTCAAGGGCAACGCGGGGAACATGGAGTTGGCTCGCTCCGCCACGCATGGTTTCCGGCTCAACAAGGACATGCGTGAGACGCAGGAGTTTGCGGATCTCGTTCGTGATGTCGCGCTGGATGACAAGACGTTCGGCGAGGACTTCCGTGGCGAGTTCCTCGGGTACCTCGATGACGTGAAGTACGAGTCAGCGAAGGTCGCGCTCACGGAGATCGCTTCGAAGTCGACCAGCGAGAGGATCAAGGGTGGTGCGACGCGCACGCTGGCCGCGAACTTCCCGGCGCCTCCGCCCGCGAAGCCGGAGCCGAAGAAGGATCAGAAGAAGAAGTGACGAAAGGCGCTCCCTCTCCCAGAGGGCCCAGAGGGAGAGGGGATCACTCAGTCAATCTCGATGAGCGTCACGAGCGCTCGAACAACGCGCCGGCCCAGGTCAAACCCGAGCCGACCACGCACATCGCGATCGCATTGCCGAGCTTGTCCGTGCCCCAGTTCTCACTGAGCACCGACGGCGCACCCGAAGCGCCCACGTTCCCGCGACGATCGACGTTGAACAGGTGACGCTCAGGCGCCACTTCCGTACGCCGCGCGATCGCCTCGAGCATGCGCAGATTCGCCTGGTGCCCGATGAACTGGAGCTGATCCGAGCTGCGGCCTTCCCCGCCCTTCAGCCACTGATCGCGCAGGTACTCGAACGTCTCGCTGCCCCGCTTCACGCCGAACTTCTGCACCTCGGCGCCCTGCTGCACGAAGTGACCGAAGCGCGGCACCTTCACCTTGTCCGCGCCCGACGGATCACCGCGCAGGTACGTCTCGGTGATCTTCCACGGCCCGGGGATGCGAGGCGAAACGATGGCCGCGCTCGAGCAGTCGCCCCAGAGCACGCACGCCGTGCGATCCGAATAATCGACCACGCGAGTCGAGTTCTCCGGGTTGACCAGCATCACGTAGTCCGGAAGCTTCTCGGGGCGCATGCCCTCGAGGAAATAGAGCTGGGTGGCGAAGCTCGAGCACGCGCTCGAGATGTCGAGCGAAGGCGCGTCGATGTCGAGCTCACCGGCGATGCGATTGGCCTCGGCCGGAATGCACTCGTCGGGAGAACAGCTGCCCGCGAGCACCATGCCGATGTCGCTCGGCTTCAGACCCGCGCGCTGGAGCGCCACTTTCCCGGCCTCCGCGCCCGTCCTGGCGTTCGACATGGTCGCGGCTTCGATCGCCGCGCGGGGGTCCTTGTTGCGGGTGGTACGGATGTAATCGAGCGGCAGCACGGTATGGCGCGTGCGAATGCCGACCCGCTCCATGATCCACGCTTCATTGGTGCCGATGTCCAACGCCTCGAGGAAAGCGTTGTCGATCACGTTTCCCGGGTGGAAATGGCCGAGGGCATGAAGGTGCAGCAAGGGGGATCCTCCTGAAGACGGCCGAATAACGGTCAGTACGGCCGACAGGAAGAGAAAAGACAGAACATTTGGTCAGGCTTTTTCCGACCTGACCCAACGGTCAATTTTTTACGGCTCCCGCCACACGATGATCCCCGCCTTGATGCTCGGGTTCGACCGCGAGTCGTAGTGGAAGACCAACGTCTGCTTCGCCGCCTTGTGGGTCCACAGGTTGATCCAGTCACCGCCCAGCGTAATGGGCGAGCCCGCCGGAGAGCAGGTCATGAAGTTCACGCCGTCGGCAGCGCGCGAGAGCTTGGGCCCTTTGCAGTTGGTCTGGTTGTCGCCCGTGGACGACCATGGAGCGGCCACCGACACACGTCCCGACGGCTCGATGGCGAGCGCCTGATAGTTGCGCGTCGAATGGACCCCGGCGGTGCTGCTGTTTCGCGGGATCGCGATGGGCGTTCCCCAGGTGCTGCCCGAGTCGCTCGACTTCAAGTACCAGAGCTCGGTCGCGTCGGTGTCGGGCAACTTGCGCAGGTGGTACGCGACGTTCGGCGTGGTGCCCACGAACGCGAGCGTCACAGACGGCTGACGACCTGCCACCGTGAGATCAAGGTTGTCTGCCGTGGCGATGACCGCGGGCGCGGCATTGCCCGGGCGCCAGAAGCCAAGATCGGCGGTCATGCCATTGCTGATCAGGAACGCGATGCCCACGTTGCCGGCCGAGTCCACGGCGAGCGAGATCGGACCCGTCACCGACACCGAGCCGGTCAGCTCGTCCGTCCAGGCGCCGCTGCCCACGCGCTTGCGGTAGGCGAGGTTGCCGCCGTCATCGAACGCGACGTGCATGGTGTCGCCCACGAGGCCGAGGGAGGGATTCGAAACGGTCCCCACTCCGGTCGCCACGGTGGTGAGCGAGAAGTTCGCGCCTTCGTCATCCGAGAACGCCACGCGCACCGAGTTGTCCTGCGACTTGATGTACGCGATCGCGATGCGGCCGGTGACGGGCTCGCGCGCGATCGAGATCTGCCGATTCGGGTGAACGAACGCAGCACCACCGACGACCTCGATCGTCTTCGCGGGCTCGAACGCCTTCGCCACGCCGTCCCAGCGCGTGTAGATCACGCGGTTGTCGTCGTAGTTCAGGTCGCCGTTCGGATCTTCGTACTGGGCCGCGATCGTCGGGTAGCCGAACTGATCGGGGATCGCCGCGACGGAGACGCCCAGCTTGGTCGACGGAGCAGCGCCCGCCGGGAGCTCGAGCGCCATCTGCCAGCCGTTGGGAAGATCGTCACCACGAGGGCGGCCGGCATCGACCTCCATGCCCGCGTCTTCTTCCATGCCCGCGTCGACGGGCGGCGGCTTGGGCCTGGGGCCACACGCGAACAGAAGGCTCGAGAGGAGAACAGAGACGACGATGCGGTTCATGGGGGAACTCCTGATGATTACCCGGCGGCCTTGATCACTTCGCGGGCGATCACGATGCGCTGAATCTCGCTGGTACCTTCGTAGATCGTCTGCACGCGCGCGTCACGGAGGTACCGCTCGACCGGAAACTCGTCGATGTACCCGTAGCCACCGTGAATCTGCACGGCGCGATCGCAGTTGCGGTTCGACATCTCGGAGGCGAACAACTTCGCCATCGAGGCCTCGCGGGTGAAGGGCGACTTCTTTTCCTTCAAGGCCGCGGCGCGGAACGTGAGCAGCTCAGCGGTCTGCTGCTGCGTCGTCATGTCGGCGAGCATGAAGCGCAGCGCCTGGAAGTCACCGATGGGGTGACCGAAGGCGTGACGTTCCTTCACGTACTTCACGGACGCTTCCACCGCGGCGCGACCGACTCCGCAGGCCTGTGACGCGATGCCCACGCGGCCGCCGTCGAGCGCGACCATGGCGAGCTTGAAGCCCTCGCCTTCTTTTCCGAGGAGCGCGTCTTCGGGCAGCTCCATGTTCTCGAAGGTGAGCGCGACGGTGTTCGAACCGCGCAGGCCCATCTTGTCTTCAGCGCGGCCGATGCCGAGCCCCGCGGTGCCCTTCTCCACGAGGAAGCAGGACAGGCCCTTGTTGCCGGTGTTCGCAGTGCGCGCCCACACGACGATCACGCCGGCGTATGCGCCCGAGGTGATCCACTGCTTGCTGCCGTTGATGACCCAGCGGTCGCCCTTCTTCACCGCGGTGGTGTGACCCGCTCCGGGATCGCTGCCCGCGTGGGCCTCGGAGAGCGCGAACGATCCTGCGATCGCCTCTCCGCTGGTGAGCTTCGGGACGAATTTCTTCTTCTGCGCGTCGGTGCCGAACTGGCAGATCAACTCCGCGCACATGTTGGTGACGCACATGCCGACCGAGGTCGACGCGCACGCCGCGGCCAACTCGATCACCGCGAGCGAATACGAGACCACTCCGGCTTCGGCGCCGCCGTACTCCGAGGGCACGTTCACGCCGAGCAGGCCGAGCTCGCCCATCTGCTTGTAGGCCTCGGCCGGGAAGATCTCCTCGCGATCGGTCTGACGCGCGCGTGGAGCGAGCACGTCACGGGCGAACTTCCGCGCGGTGTCGCGAATGAGGAGCTGGGTCTCGCTGAGATCGAAATTCACTTAGTGAACTGCCTTCAGGTTGAAGGGGAACTCGATCGGGTGATCCTTCGAGTCCGGCGGCTTCGGGAAGGCCATCGTGGAGAGCACCGCGACCACACAGTCGTGCAGCGCCGGGTCCTTCAGCGTGCTGCCCTTCTTATCGACCTTCGCGCTCTTCACGAGGCCGTCGGGCGTGATCACGAAGGAGGTCTTCAGCTTTCCTTCAGGCGCCTTCTTCTTGTCGGCGATGTGGTCCTCGTAGCAGCCCTGGATCTTGGGCTGGTACGCCATCACGACCTGTTTGATGGAGTCAGGCGTGAACGGCATCTTGCTCACGTCGGGACCGTCGGACTGCTTGTCGCCGGCGACGTCCTTCATCAGGTTCTTCATGGTCTCGCCTGACGGCGGCGGCGGATCGGCGGCGAGTGACATCGACACGACGATGAGAGCGGCAGAGATCATGGTCAGTCCTTGAGGAGGTTCGCTGCGATCACGATGCGCTGAATCTCGCTCGTGCCTTCGTAGATCTCGGTGATGCGCGCGTCGCGCACGTGGCGCTCGGCGTCCATCTCCTTCGAGTAGCCCATGCCGCCGAACACCTGCAGGGCCTTGTTCGCCACGCGGCTCGCCATCTCGGACGCATAGAGCTTGGCCATCGCGGACTCGGGCGAGTGACGCAGGCCCTTGTCCTTCATCACGGCCGCGCGGTGCACCAGCAGGCGCGCCGCGTCGATCTCGGTCGCCATGTCGGCGAGCATGAACTGAATGGCCTGATGCTCGCGGATGTACTTGCCGAACGACTTGCGCTCACCGGAGTAACGCACCGCCTCTTCGTACGCGCCGCGCGCGATGCCGAGCGCCTGCGACGCGATTCCGATGCGGCCGCCGTCGAGGGTGGACATGGCGACCTTGAAGCCTTCGCCCTCTTTCCCCAGCAGGTTCTCCGCGGGAACCTCCATGTCCTCGAAGTACATGGTGCAGCTCCACGCGGCGCTGATGCCCATCTTCTTGTCGGGCGCCATGCGCTTGAAGCCCTTGGTATCGGTGGGAACGATGAAGGCGGTGATGCCTCTGTTCCCGGCTTCCTTGTTGGTCATCGTGAAGAGCACGATCGCGTCGGCCTTGGGGCCCACGGTGATCCAGTTCTTCGAGCCATTGATGATGTAGCGATCACCCTTCTTCACCGCGGTGGTCTGCTGCGCGGCGGCGTCGGACCCGGCCTGCGGCTCAGTCAGACCGAAGCAGCCGAGCTTCTGGCCAGCGGCGAAGGGCTTGAGCCACTTCTCCTTCTGCGCGTCGGTGCCGAACTTGGAGACGGGGTCGCAGTAGAGCGAGTTGTTCACCGACATGATCACGCCGGTGGAAGCACAGCCGCGGCTGATCTCCTCCATCGCGAGCGCGTAGGAGACGTTGTCGAGGCCCGCGCCGCCCCATTTCTCGGCGACCGCGATGCCGAGGAGCGAGAGCTCGCCCAGCTTGTTCACCGCTTCGGTCGGCCACTCGTGGTTCTCATCCCAGCGCTTGGCGTTGGGGATGAGCTCCTTGGCGGCGAACTCGCGCGTCATCTTCTGAATGTCCCGCTGGATATCCGTCAGCTCGAAATTCATGGGAGCGCCCTATCACCAGCGGAAACGTTCTGCAGCGACGGAACTTCATGAGGACGGTTAGTGTCTTCAGCCGCATGGCGGCTGAAATCGAGGAGTCCTGGTTCGAAGGCTCGGTCGCCCAGTGCGCTCGCCACCCACATATTTCGGCCAAGGTGACCTGCGCGCGATGCGGCTCGTTCTGCTGCGCGGATTGTTCGAGCGAATCGTGGTGCGAGGCGTGCGCGCTGACGGTGAAGAAGGATCACCTGCCCGCGGTCGCACGAAGCGTCGCGTGGAAGCTGCTCCTCGGGCCTGTCTTCCTGATCGCCAGCGCGGCGTTGTGGCTGCATCGCGGCAAGGAGCTCCCCTTCGAATGGGTGCTCTGGATGATCCCCGTGGCGAGCGCCGGCGTGGTGCTCCGGAAATTCTCGCCCGTGGCTGCGTGGACGGGAGCGATCACCAGCCTGCTCCTTCTCGGCTGGCAGGCGTTCTCGATGTTCGCTGAGGGAGCTGAGCTGCGGCTGATCGACGTCGGCCTGCTCTCGATCGCTCCTCTGCTCGCGCTCGATGGTGCGCTGCGGCTCGGCCGCCTGTTTCACGCGGTCAAGGTGCAGGAAGCGATGAAGAAGGTCCTCGTCTCGTAGTTCTTGTCAGAGAGCCAAAATCCATCGGCGTTGATCTTCGGTGTCGGGAACGCGAAGACCGCGCGCTGCGCCGAGGCGCGCGAGGGCGAGCTGAGGAGCGACTCCGAGCGACACCAGCACCGCTGACGCGATGAGCGACGAGCGGCCGATGCCCATGCGGCAGTGGATCGCGATGGCCCTGCCCTCGGTGATCTCGGCGGCAAGCTCACTGGCAAGGGATCGGGCCTGCGCGAGTGATCGAGGGAGCTCGCGATCCGGAATCGGGAAGCTCCGAAATCGGAGGTCTACCTGAGCGCAAGCGGACTCTTCTGCCTCGAGCCCAAGCTCGCTCACTTCGTCGTCAGTGAGCAGCGAGACGATGGTGTGAACGCCCTGCTCGCGGAGGCTGCGCATTTCATCGAGCAGCCAGTCTCCCGCACGTGGGCGCGCCATGATCGCGAGGCGCTGTCCCTCGACCCAATACAGTTTGCTGATCATCAATTTTCCTCATCTGTCACGCTCGGTGGATGCTGCTGGGTTGGTTCGGAAAGAAGACCACCGCGGAGGAACTCCTGCGGCCCGTCTTCGACGAGCACCCGGAGATGCTGATCGGTTGGCCAGACGACAGCGTGACTCTGCGCGTCTGGTCGCCCGAAGAACTTCGATCCGAAATTCGGCAAGCGATCGCTCGGCTTCGAGCCCTGTGGCCGGGAGCCGAGTTCTTCGCCGACGCCGATGTGTACACGAACGGAGGCCGGTTCGATCTTCGAGTTGGTCGTTCGCGCGCTCCGACCAAAATTCCCGATGCCAACCCACGGCTCGCGGCCGAGACCTCGGGGCTGCGCGCGCGCGTCGCGACTCTCGGCGGAGAGCTTCACGTGGGACACGACGGCACCTACTTCCACCTGACCCTGCCCGCTCGTGGCTGGGGACCGAACATCGGGAAGCGGATCAGCTTTCCCACGCTCGACCAGCCCACCTGGGAAGAGCTGTACCGCGCGAAGATGGAGCGCACGAGCTGGGGTTGCTTGCGCGGAGAGGCGTACCGCTTCTCGAATTTCGCGACCGCGATTGCCGACTGGTGCGTCACGCATCGCTTGCGACGAGTCATGATCCCGTCCGCGGGCATCACGGTCGATCCCTGGCTCTTCGCCGCTCGCGGACTGGAGGTCGCGGCCACCGATTGCTCACCGACTGCGCTCGAGGTGATGAGCCATCCTGACCGGTACCCGCGCATCTACGGAACG
This sequence comes from uncultured Myxococcales bacterium, assembly GCA_966211295.1. Lineage (GTDB taxonomy): Bacteria > Myxococcota > Myxococcia > Myxococcales > Myxococcaceae > Archangium_A. The sequence goes on from CBIHPJ010000086.1 coordinate 17,227, forward strand.
GAGCCATGG
>CBIHPJ010000087.1:0-17184 GCA_966211295.1 uncultured Myxococcales bacterium
GCAACGCGAACTACCACCCGCGCAATCTGGTCACGCTCGCGGGTCTCGGGCCGGACGACTCCGGCGCTTAGTTGTTGATCGCGCCCGGCGTCGGCGCAGTGTTGACCGTGAAGTCCGGCACGTTGTTGTTCGTGTCCGTCGAGGTTGCGCCGCGGCCAATGCTCTGCGCGCCGAGATCCTCGAGGGTGGTGGTGGGCGTGCTGCCCTCGGTGAGCGACACCCCGTTGAAGGTGATCGCCGACGGCGTCGGGTTCTCGTACGTGAGAGAGTCGAGAATCTGTCCTCCCGCGGAGACCAGCGCGACGCCCTCGTTGTCGTTCTGCATCGCGGTGGTCATCGTCACCGAGGCAGTGCCTCCAGGCAGCGTGGCGACGAGCGCCGCCGAGCCAGCGACGAGGAACGCCCCCGAGGGCAGCATCAAGGAAGGCAACGTCACGGTGGCGAGCACGGCGCTCCCGCTGCCGTTCACGATCACCAACGTCATGCCCGTGGTGTCGATCGGAATGCCGCTGGTGTTGCGCAGCTCGACGAACTCCATCGTGTCGGTGCCGACGTTGTCGTAGTCGACCTCGTTGATCACTAGGCCACCTTGCGGCGGCTGGTAGCCCGTGAAGTTCGCGGTACGCGTGGAGCCGATCGGCGCGTTGCCGCGCACGCCCATGACCGAGGTCGCCGCAGTCAGCGTGTACGGAGAGCCCGCGGTCTGCGCGCCCGTGGTCAGGTTCCACGACGACGCCGTCGCCTGCGTGACGGCGGAGACGCTCAGGCCACCGATGGTCATCGACGAAGTGTTCACCGTGCTCGCGTTCATCGGGACGTTGAAGGTCGCGCGCACGGTGGTGGCCGAGGTCGCCACCGCCGAGGTCAGGCTCGGCGTCGGACAGGTCGAGCCGCTGAGGGTGGTGGAGCTGAACGCTGAGGGCTGCGCCTGCGTGTTGAAGCGCCAGAGCGGCGCGGCGGTGAGCTGCACCGTGCAGCCCATGCCGAGGCCCTCGCTCGCCGCGAGCGCGTTCGGCACGCGGAGCTTGAGGACGTTCGAGTCGGCGTTGCCCGAGGTCGTGAAGCCGGCCGACTGATAGCCGTTGCCCGCGAAACCCATGTCGGCAGTGAGCGTGCCGCTCATGGTGAGGAGCTCGCATTCGCGATCGTCGATCGCGAGCGCCTGCGCGAAGTCCACGCTGCTCGCCGTCTGCGCCAGGTTGCTCACCGGATTGCCGCTGCTGGTGCGCGCGAAGGCCGTGATTCCCGTCGCCACGCGGAGCCCGGCGTTCTTCGCCACGCTCGTCACGGTGAAGTCGACGATGTCGCCGACGGAGATCGAGAGCGTGCTCGCGTCGACCGCGACGAAGAGCGCGGGGCCCGTGGGCCCGGCCTGCACGATGAAGCCCGTGGGATCGGTGCCCGTGCCTGCGTCGGGAACGAGCGGCTTCACGAAGGTGACGAGCGCGCCTTGAACCGGGAGCGAGACCGCGCCAGGCGTTGAGTCTGCCGCCGAGCGCACCGCCGTGATCTGAGCCACGGTGTTCGCGCCAGTGCCGCCGCCGGTCGCGCCACCACCAGTTCCACCGCCGGTGGCTCCACCGCCCGTGCCTCCGCCCGTCGCACCTCCGCCGCCGCCGACCACGCCTCCGCCGGTGCCGCCACCGACTGTCACGCCACCTCCCGTGCCACCACCCGCACCGCCGCCGATGTCTCCACCGCCGCCGCCCACTGCGCCGCCGCCCGTGCCGCCGCCCTGAGGACGTCCACCGCCCGCGCCACCACCGGTCACGCCGCCACCCGTGCCACCGCCAGCGCCGCCGCCGATGTCACCGCCGCCTCCTCCGATCGCGCCTCCGCCAGTGCCACCGCCCGTCGTGCCGCCGCCGGTGCCTCCACCAAAGCCAGAGCCACCGCCGAAGCCGGAGCTGCTGCAGAAGCCGCCGATGCAAACCTGGTCGCTCGCGCACATCACGCACGCCGAAGCGCGCGAGCCACACGCCTGCGCGCTGGTGAGCGCCACGCATTCACCCTTCGAGTCGCAGCAGCCAGCGCAGTTGCTGGGCAGGCACTTCGGCTTGGTGGGGCCGCAGCCAGTACCGAAGAGGAGCGCACCGAAGCAGAGCGCAAACGACCAGCGGAAGAGCGACATGACGACTCCTTCGTGAATCCCCCGAGGGGATGCTTCGCGAGCACTTAGCGAACGACGAGAACGGGCTTGTTGCAGATGTGAACGAGGCGATCGGTGACGCTGCCGAGCAACACGCGCTTCACCGCACCGTGGCCACGCGCGCCGATCACCACCCCCCACACCCGCGCTTCCTGCGCGAGATCGGCGATCGCCTCGGCAGGCGGACCCGTGAGGATGATCGTCTCAGCCTCGACACCCTGCTCCGCCGCGAGCTTCTTCGCCTTGTCGAGGTGCTCCTGCGCGACTTCGCGGTTCCCCTGCTCCAGCCTGGTGATCGTCTCGGCGTACACCGCGGGCGAGAGGAGGATGGGCGGGAGCACGTTCACCAGCTCGAGCTTGAGCTTCATGCCCTTGGCGAGCTTCGCGGCTTCGTTCACGCCTTCGAGGCTGTGCGGGGACCCATCGACGGCGACGAGGATGCTCTGCATGAACGGCAAGGTACGCGCCCGCTAAACGAGTGTCACGGAGTCACCGCGACGGATCGTCCCCGGCCGCTCGACCCACGCCACCAGACCGCGCAGCCCGTGCGCCGCCTTCACGAAGCCTCGAGCGATCCGCTTCCCCACCTTGATGCAGGGCTCATTCTCTCCATCCACCACGAGCACGGCGCCTGAGGAGAAGACGAGGCGAGTCCCCGACGGGAGCTGCGTGAGCGAGGGAATTCCAGAGACGAGCACGTTCGCCGCGAACGCGCGGTAGTCGAGCCGAGGCAAGCCGAGCGCGGCGGCGATGCGGGCGAGCTCTTCCACGCTCACCAGGGAGAGCTGCCTCGAGTTCCTGATCTCCGTCCCTCTGGGCAGGTGCTTCTGCCGCACGCCACTCCGCATGGTCAGGCCGGCGTGGCGATCGCCTTCGAGGCCGGCGAACGAGAGGACCGCCAGATCGATCTCCCGGGTCAGGAAATCATCCGGAAGGTCGGCGACCCCCAGCGCTTCAACTCGCATCTCCTTGCCCTTTTCGTTAGAGGCGCTCGCCACGATGGCTTCCTTTTCGATCAACAACGTCACCAAGGGCTACGGCCCCAAGAAGCTCTTCGAGAACGTGAACGTGTCGTTCTCCGCCGGTCGGCGCTACGGACTGACCGGCCCGAACGGAGCGGGCAAGTCGACGTTCATGAAGATCCTCGCAGGTGACGAGGAGCAGGACACGGGCGACATCATCCGCCCCAGGAAGCTGGGCGTGCTCCGCCAGGATCACTTTCAGTACGAAGACACGCGCGTCATCGACGTGGTGATGATGGGCAACAAGGGCCTCTGGGCGGCGCTGAAGGAGAAGAACACGCTCCTCGAGAAGGCCGACCTCACCGAGGCCGACGGTCACCGCCTCGGCGATCTCGAGGGAATCATCGCGGAAGAAGACGGCTACGTGGCCGAGTCCGACGCGGCGGCGCTCCTGATGGGTCTGGGCATCGAGGAATCGTTCCACGAGGGCCCGCTCAAGCAGCTCACCGGAGGCTACAAGCTGCGCACGCTGCTCGCGCAGGCGCTCTTCGGAAAGCCGGAAGGGCTGCTCCTCGACGAGCCGACCAACCACCTCGACCTCGACTCCATTCGCTGGCTCGAGACGTTCCTGCACGAGTACGAGGGCGTGCTGATCACCATCTCGCACGACCGGCACTTCCTGAACGCGATCTGCACGCACATCGCCGACATCGATTACGAGACGATCATCACCTACACCGGCGGCTACGACGACATGGTGCGGCAGAAGGCCCAGCTGCGCTCGCGCGTCGAGGACGAGAACGCCGAGAAGCAGAAGAAGATCGCCCAGCTGCAGGACTTCGTCGCCCGCTTCGGAGCCGGCACGCGCGCCAGCCAGGTCACCAGCCGCAAGAACCAGCTCGAGAAGCTGAAGGTCGAAGACCTGAAGCGCTCGAACATCGCGCGCCCGTTCATCAAGTTCGAGCAGAAGGCCCCCAGCGGAAAGCAGACCCTCACCGTCACCGGCATCACCAAGTCGTGGGACGGCGAGGTCGTCATTCCGCCCTTCTCCACCCTGATCACCAAGGGCGAGAAGATCTGCATCGTGGGCAAGAACGGCGTCGGTAAGTCGACGCTGGTGCGCATGCTCGCGGGCGCGGTGAAGCCCGACGCGGGCGAGATCGAGTGGGGGCACAACGCGAACGTCGGCTACATGCCGCAGGACCACCACGGCCTGATTCAGAAAGGCACCACGGTCTACGGCTTCCTCCGCGGCCTCGACAGCAAGTTGGGCAACGAGGAGATCTCAGGCTTGCTCGGGCGCATGCTCTTCTCGGGTGAGGAGCGCATGAAGCCCACCGACACGTTGTCGGGTGGTGAGACGGTGCGCACGCTGTTGAGCATGCTGATGATGCGCAAGGACAACGTGCTCATCCTCGACGAGCCGACCAACCACCTCGACCTCGAGTCGATCGCGGCGCTCTCGGAAGGCCTGCAGCGCTACGAGGGCACGGTGATCATCGTGACGCACGACCAGGAGCTGATCTCCGAGGTCGCCACGCGCATCTGGGCGCCGCGCAAGGGCAAGCCGGTCATCGACCACGTGGGAGGTCTCGACGACTTCCTCAGCAAGCACGCTGACGTGGCTGCTCAGCGCAGGTGACCGGATCTGTGGTCAGGGGCGCCCCCTCACCCCGACCCTCTCCCGGGGGGAGAGGGAGACAACTTAGGGCGTTTGTTTCTGTGGGGTTGGCTTGCGTTGGCCGCGGCGGGAGCCGACACTCGTGGCCCCACGCATGCGCTCATTCACTCTTCTGCTCCTGACCGCAGGTGTCGCTCTCGGTGTGACCGGCTGTACGAAGGACAAGGTCGTCGCCTCCACCTGTCGCGCCGATGATGACTGCCAGGCCGGCAGCCTTTGCGAGAACTACGAGTGCGTGCCGCGCGAGGCCAAGGCCTGCGACATCGTGCTCGACGGCAACCCGATTCTTCAGCCGTCACCTCACACGGTGGACTTCGGCGTGGTCGATTCGCAGGCGGCGCTGCTGCAGACGGTGACGCTGCACAACATCGGTAACTGCACCCTCACGCTCTTCGAAGCGACGCTCGACGATCCGAACGCCGGCTTCACCTGCGATCTCTGCGGCACCACCTTCCCCAAGGAGATCTGGCCGGGCCGCAGCGTCGAGGTGCAGCTCAGCTACACGCCCAACATGGTGAAGGAGTCGGTGACCGAGCTCACCCTGCTCTCCGACGACAAGGAGTACCCGACGCTCCGCGTGCCGATCAAAGCGAACTACATCGGTACCCCTGAGCTGAAGGCGAACCCCAACCCGGTCGACTTTGGTTACACCGCCCAGGGCCGTCTCACGCGCCGCTCGGTGACGCTGAGCAACCAGGGCACGGGCACCGCGCCGGTCACCATCACCAACGTGGCGCTCTCTCCCGCCGACACCATGGACTTCTCGCTGGTGCCGATCACCGACGATCTGCCGCGCACGCTCCAGCCGGTGACGGTCGATCGCACCGCCGTGCAGACGCTCGAGGTCCGCTACACGCCGCGCACCACCGCGGATCACACGGCTGATCTCGTGGTCACCACCACCAAGGGTACGTTCACCGTTCCGCTCACGGGCACTTCGTCTTCCGCTCCCTCGGTGAGCGTGACGCCGACGATGCTCGATCTCGGTGACGTGACCCTCGGCACCAGCACCTTCCGCACCCTCACCATCGTGAACGGAGGCGGCGCGCCGCTCACCGTCCGTCCCACCTGGGGCGGCATGATGTTCACCACCGACTTCTCCACCAACCCGCAGGTGGTGCCCGACGTGGTGCCCTCGATGTACGTCGAGGTGCAGGTGATGGTGACCGCCACCCGCGAAGGCACGCTGCAGGCGATCTTGAACCTCGAGACCAACGATCCCGTGCGTCCCACGGTGAGCATTCCGGTCACCGCGCGCGGCGTGCTCGGTGGTGGAGCCGAGGTCGTGAAGCTCGAGATGACCTTCGACAACGGTGCGGACAACGCCTTCGACAACGACGTGCGCAACGTCGACATGACGCTCGAGCACCCGTACGGCTACGTCTGCAACAAGCAGACGCCGAACCCCACGAACTGGGGCAACTACGGCACCGCGTCGTGGCTCGCGTTCGCTCCGAAGGAAGAGCCTGAGCGCATCATCCTCGCGGACTCGCGGCAGGACGGTACCTACCGCGTGATGGTGAACTACCAGCAGGACTGCGCGTCGCTCCCGACCGATCTCCTCGCGGGCATTCTCGGCATCTCGGTGGAGGTGCTCGTGGGCTACCTCTCTGGCGGAGCGATCCCCATTCCCGGCCAGGACGTCGGCGATCTGATTCAGAGCATCTGCTTCGACAAGAGCAGCACCGCGGTCACCGTGAAGGTCTTCATCAATGGCGTGCTGACCGCCGAGAAGAACGCCTCCCTCGGACGAAAGGGAGACAGCACCTACGTGCTCGACCTCGTTCGTCAGAACAGCATGTTCTCCGTTCCGTGAGCGCCACCATGAACTCGAGAATCCTCGCTCTCTGTTCCGCGGTGGCCCTCGTGGGTTGCACGCAGATGAACCCGAATCCCCCGGGGCCGGTGGTGCCGGCGTTCCGTGGCTTGCTCGCGACTCCGCGTCAGCTCGCGTTCACGTGCGTGGTGCCGGGCTGTGACACCACGCTCACCGTGAAGGTGACCTCGAACGTCAATCGGCGCATCGCGATCAAGCGCATCGTGCTCTCCAGTCCGAACGCCGAGTACACGGTGACTTCGGTCGAGCCGGCGCCCTTCATTCTCGGAGCGGCCAGCGACTTCACCATCGACGTGCGCTTCGCCGTGATGAACGCGCCCAAGAGCGAGAGCCTCGATCTGCTCGTCACGTACACCGACGCGTCGGGTGAAGAGAGCGCCGATCGCATCGAGCCCGGCGAGCTCAAGATTCCGCTGGTGAAGCGCCTGGTGGGCGAGCCCATTCTCGAGGCCACCCCGGTGAAGCTGAACTTCGGCGTGGTGCCGGTCACGCAGCGCAAGGAGCTGCCGGTCACCGTGAAGAACGTGGGCTTCGGCAACATCGCGCTCGAGGTCGATGGTGCGGACTCGGGCGTGCCGGATCTGCAGGTGAACCTGCCGGCGAACATCGCGCTGGTGCCTGACGCCGGAGTGCCGGTGCCCTTCGTGTTCAAGCCGCAGACCGAGCAGTACTTGAAGACGCAGGTGCAGCTCGAGTCGTCCACGCCCGGTGTCGACCCGGTCTACGTGGAAGTCGAAGGCACGAGCTACAGCTGGGGCCGCGTCGCGCTCGAGCCCGAAGAGACCGCGCTCGAGTTCGGAGAGATCCCGAAGAATTCGCGGCGCATGGTCACCGTGCGCCTCGCGAACGTGGGCGGCCGCGTGCTGAACGTCACCTCGCTGTCCGCGATGGATCCTTCGGGCCGGGTCACCGTGGAGTTCCAGGGCGGAATGAACAACGCGATGTTGATGCCGCTCCAGCGCCTCGACATCGACGTCGACGTGAACGGCTTGATGCCGGGCGTGATCGACGTGCCGCTGCAGATCGTCTCCGACGATCCCGTGCGGCCGATGCTCACCATTCCCATTCGCGCGGTGATCACCGAACCCAAGCTGCAGTTCACCCCGACCACGATCAGCTGGGGCACCGTCCCGCAGGGTTGGGTGGTGCCGCAGCAGGTCGAGCTGAAGAACGTCGGCTACGGCTCGCTCACCGTGAAGCGCATCACCTTCATCGGTGGCACCTCGAACCTGTACAGCTTCATCAACCTGCCTGCGCTCCCCATGCAGCTCGAGCGCGACGCGCGCGTGGCCTTCGAGGTCGAGTTCCGCGCGCAGACCTCGGCGCAGTTCGGTGGATCGATCTCGATCGAGACCGATGACCCGATGGATCCGTTCTCCGAGATTCCGCTCACCGCGACCGGCGGCACCTGCGCTTCGGGCTGCCCCATCACCAACGGCACGCCTTCATGCGCGGGCGGCACCTGCTCCGTCGGCAGCTGCAACACGGGCTGGCACGACACGGACCTCTCGGCCGCGAATGGCTGCGAGTGCCGCGAGATTGGCACCGATCCCGGTGGGCTCTGCAGCGCGGGCATCGACAAGGGCACGCTCGCGGACAACGGCTCTTCGGCGAATCACACGGGCATCATCGATTCGTTCGACGACGTCGACTTCATCCGCTTCTTCGGTGAAGACCGCTCGCAGGTCTTCAGCGACGACTACGACGTGCGCATCACCATGACCTCGGCCGATCCGAACATCGTGATGTGCGTGTACCGCTACGACACCTCGACCAGCGTGAACGAGTGCTACTTGAATGGCGAGCAGTGCGGCATTCGCAGCTTCCGCAACGATGGCTCGTACGGCCGGGAAGACGGCGCGATGTATTACATCAAGGTCTCGCGGACGCGCGCCGCCGCGGCCACGTGCACGCCGTACACGGTGTACATGTCGAACGGGTGACCTGTGCGGTGCCTGGTCCTTTCGGCGCTGCTGGTCAGTTCAGTCGCCTTCGCGCGAAGCGGAGGGATCGAGACGTCGAGCTGCCAGGGCTGCCACGGCAGCGGCTCGCAGATGACGTCGATCACGCTCACGCCCGCGACCTTCAATCCCGGTGACACCATCACCGTGCGCGTCACCATTCGCGGCACGGGCGCGGCCGGAGGACTCTTTCTCACTGCCAACGGCGTCGGCACCTTCGCCACGATGTCGGGGCAGAACACGCGTTTGTTGAACGGCAACGTCGTGCACTCGAGTCCGAAGGCGGCCTCGGCAGGCGCGGTGACCTTCGACGTGCGCTGGACCGCACCCGCGGGAATGGGCGGCGTGGACTTCGAGACCGCTACCGTGCTCGCCAACGGCAACGGCAGCAGCAGCGGAGATCAAGCGAGCGACGCGCGCATCGCGCAGGCGTTCGGCTGCGCAGGCACCACGTACTTCCGCGACATCGACGGTGACGGCATCGGCGCCACGAGCTCGGGCACCACGCGGAACTGCCTGGTGCCCACGGGTTACTCCGCGACCGACGGTGACTGCGACGACTTCGACAATCGCAAGACGCCGGGCAAGACCGAGGCGTGCAACCTGCTCGACGACAACTGCAACGGGCAGGTCGATGAAGGGCTCACCTCGGTGACCACCTGGCCGGATGCGGATGGCGATGGCTACGGGTGGGCGCTCGGTGCTCCGACGTCAGGCTGTGGTGGCGGTGGCCGCGCGCAGAACGACATGGACTGCGACGACACCAACCGGAGCATCAACCCGGGCGCGATGGAGATCTGCAATCAGAAGGACGACGACTGCGACTCACAGGTCGATGAAGGTGCGCGCGTGCGTTGTGGCCAGGGTTGGTGCGAGCGGCTCGGGCCGACGTGCCGTGCGCAAGACTGCACTCCGGGGCCTCCGCTCGTGGAGCGCTGCAACGGCCTCGACGATGACTGCGATGGAATCGTCGACGATGGAGATCTCTGCGGCGCAGGCGCGACGTGCGTGATGAGCCAGTGCCTCGAGACCGCGGCGATGGATGCAGGGAGCATCGCTCGGCCCGATGGCGGAATGACTTCTCCGCGCGGCGAGACGACCGGGTGTTCGAGCACGGAGGGCCTGCTGCCATTCGCAGTGTTCACTCTTGTGCTCAGGCGGAAATTCGCTCTCTTAAGTTCTGCGACTCGTAAATCGCGGTGACACGCGCTGCGTGAGGACGCGCCGTGTTTCTTGCCGACACACGGTCATGAGAACTCGCGGCCTGCTGTTCTGCTCGGTGGTGGTGCTCTCGGCGTGCGGTGTCGATTCCTCGCTGGCGATCGACGATCCGTCGTGGCCGGGTGAAGAAGACGAGCTCGGCACCACGCAGCAAGAGGTCACCTGCGGCGCCGCGATGAGCGTCTTCCCCGTGAAGGCGCCGCACAACATCGGCTACGACGCCGCGAGCTGCGGCACCGGCACCTGCCGCACGAGCTGCCCTGACGCGAACGCGAACTCCGATTGGAATGGTGGCTCGGGTCACCATGGCGTCGATGTCTTCGCGTTCCAGCGCGCGCCGCTCGTCGCGGCTGCCGCGGGAACGATCACGGCGGTCGGCGTGCCGAGCAACACCTCGGGTCTGCGCGTGCGTCTGCGCGATCGCTGCGGCTGGGAGTACTACTACGGCCACATGGATCAGGCCGTGGTGAGCGTGGGCCAGGCGGTGAGCGCGGGCCAGCTGCTCGGCTACATGGGTCGCTCGGGCGCGGCGTCGACGCACCTGCACTTCAACGTCTCGCCCGATGGCCGGTACTCGTCAGACATCAATCCGTTCAATCTGCTGAAGGCGACTTCGCCGAGTGCGTGTGCGGCGCCGCCTCCGCCTCCTGCGCCCGTCGCTCCGCCTCCCGCGGGTTGCGGGAACCTGCTCGCCGGCCAGCAGCTCAATCCTGGTCAGTCGAAGGTGTCGTGCGATGGGCGCTTCTCGCTCGTGATGCAAGGCGATGGAAACCTCGTGCTGTACCAGCAGGGCCGCGCGCTCTGGAACACGCAGACCAATGGGCGCGGTGGTCACCACGCCGTGATGCAAGGCGATGGGAACTTCGTGCTCTACACTGCGGGCAATGTGCCGCTGTTCAACACGCGGACGAATGGGCGCGCGGGTGCGTACCTCGCAGTGCAGAGCGACGGGAATCTGGTCGTGTACCAGGGCGGTGCTGTGCGGTGGAACTCGGGGACGTGTTGTCACTAAGGGGCGCCCCCTCACCCCGACCCTCTCCCGACGGGAGAGGGAGACACCTTCGTCACTACCTGTTGATGACGAACGCGCAGGCGGAATCGAGCTGAACCGTCGTTCCGTCGAGCGCGTCGAGCAGTGAGTCAGCGAACGAGAGCTCTTCGCGCAGCGTCTCTTCGATCTTCTTCGCGGGCACGCCCTGGTGCTGCAGCGAGAGCTTGATGCGCAGCATCGAAATGTCGCGCTCGTCCTCGATGAGCTCGCGCGCGTTGTCTTTCAGCGCCTCGAGCTGCTTCTTCGCCTGCTCGAGCGCCGCCTTCGCCGCGTCGTCCACGAAGCTGCGCAGCTCAGGGAACGCAGGAGCGACCTCGGTGCCCTTGAGCGATCGTCCATCGACCTCGCGCAGAATCGGGAGGAGCGTCGGCTCGACCTTCGCCTTGCCGTACGGCTGCACCGTGACCGCCACCTGGATCAGCGTGCTGGTCAGGAAGCGTGAGAGCTGACGCGAAGGCACGCGCGCACCGGGCGCGGTGTCGCTCGGCTCGGCCGGCGTGACGTGGAAGAGGAACTCGACGCCCTTCGCCTTGATGGGCTTCTTCACGTCGAGGAAGCGGATGCCGTTGCGGCCGTACGGGCCGTCGCGCAGGAAGCCGAACAGCGCCTCGACCAGCGGGTGACCGGTGGCGAAGTACTCGATCTCTTCCTGCTCGACCGCGGTGTCGCGCCAGAAGGTGCCGAGCACCGTGCGCTCTTCGGCGATGTCGTAGCCGGGCAGCGCCTCGACGTTGAGCGTGTGACCGAAGTGGAAGGCGCACTGGAAGGCGTCCACTTCCTGATCCTGATCGACCTTGATGCCGATGCGATCGGCGAGCTCGGTGATGGTCTCCTCGAGCCGCTCATCGAGATCGCGCGCGATCGACCAGAGGCCGTCTTCGAGCGACTCGTCTTCGTCCGCGTCCATGCCGGTGCGCTCGTGAGAGCGCTGCACCAGCTCCTTCACCTCGACCTTGTCGAAGCTGCGCAGATCGAGGAGCGGATCGTACGCGCGCTTCACCTGCTCACGCGCCTCCTTCACCTTGGCGGTGAGCTCCTTCACGTACTTCGCGCGGCCCTTCGAATCGGCGAGGGCGAGCTCGGTGAGGCTCGGCTCGACTTCTTCGAGCACCGCGTCGAGACCACCGACGGTCTCTCCGAAGACGCCCACCGCGTCACGCAACACCGCGAGCACGTCGGCGCTGAAGGTGCCCTCGGCCTCGAAGACGTGAATGTCGACCGACTGCGTCTGGCCGATGCGATCGAGGCGACCGATGCGCTGCTCCATCGTCGCGGGCGACCACGGGAGGTCGTAGTTCACGAGGTGATGCGCGAACTGGAAGTTGCGGCCTTCGCCGCCGACTTCGGTGCTGAGCAGGATCTTCGGACCCTCGGGATCGCGGAAGCGCGCCACCTGGCGGTCACGCTCGGCCAGCGCGAGCTCACCGTGGTACGCGAGCGCCTCGACCTGTTCGAGCCGGAGCTTCGACTGCAGGCTCTCGAGCGTGTCGCGGGCCTCGGTGAACACCAGGACCTTCGCGCGCGGCTCCTTCGCCCAGATGCCCTTGAGCAGCTTCACGAACGCGGTGAACTTCGCGTCCTTGTCGGGGAGCGTGAGCTTCATGCCCGCGAGCGCGCGGTTGTCGCGGAGCGCACTGAGGAATGCCGCGGGTGACGATTCGAGGCGGCGCACCAGGCCCGAGAGCGCAGCGCCGCGCACCGTGTTGTCCTTCGCGAGCTGAGCCAGCGCCGCATCACGCGCCGCGAGCTCCTCCTTGGTGAGGGCCACGGGGTGCACGTGCAGCTTGCGCTCGGAGAAGCCACCCACCACCGCGCGGCGATTGCGGATCAAGCGATCCGACAGTGAGTAGGTCTCGGCGAGGTGCAGCAGCATCTCGTCGGCGTCTTCGATCTCCTGCAGCGCCTCGTCGTGAGGGAAGCGCTTGGCGAGATCCTTCACCGAGCTCTTGGTCGACTTGCCCGCCATCAGCGCGCGCAGGGCCGAAGAGAGCTCTTCCTGGCGGGCGAGGCGCGCTTCGAATTCCTTGGCGGTGGGCGCGGTGAGCGGGTCGATGAGCGAGAGCAGCGCCTGGTACTCGGCGGGATCGAGCTGCATCGGCGTCGCGGTGAGGAGCAACAGGCCCCACGAGTTCTTCGCAAGCGCGAGCGCGGCCTCGTAGGCCTTCTCGCCCTTCAGGTGATGCGCCTCGTCGATGATCACCAGGTCCCAGTGCGCCGAGGCGTCGCCCGCTTCCTTGCGGTACTGCTCGGTGCGCTGCAGCAGCTCGAGGCTGGTGACCACGAAGTTGAAGCGCGACCAGGGCGAGATGGTGGGCTGCTCGTCGAGCGACTGCTCGTAGCGCTCCGTGTCCATCAAGGTGAAGAGGTGGTTGAACTTGTGGAAGAGCTCCACCAGCCACTGCAGGGTGAGGTGGCTGGGCGCGACCACCAGCACGCGGCGCGCGAGGCCGGAGAGACGCAGGGCCGAGAAGATCATGCCCGCCTCGATCGTCTTGCCGAGGCCGACTTCGTCAGCGAGCACGAAGCGCGGGCGGTGACCCGAGAGCACGCGCTGCACCACGCCGACCTGGTGCGGCTTCACCATCACGCGTGAAGCGAGGAGTGCACCGAGCGCGTCATTGCGGCGCTCGTCATCGAGCTGCAGCGCCGAGCGGCGGAGCAGGAAGTTCTTCGCGTCGGCCGCCCGCCCCTCCTTCAGCATGGTGAGGAGGTCCGGCTTCGGCGGCATCGCCTTGAACTCGGTCTCGGGGTACTCGTCCTCTTTGCCGTCGTCGAACTTGATGGCGTAGCGGCGCAGGCCGCGGCCGCCCTCTTCTTCGCGAAGGATCACGCCCTGGCGGCCCTTGAAGGTCTTGATCACCTGCCCTGGCTCGAGGACCCACGGCTGCAGCACGCCACCGCGCGTCGACACCGTGAGTGGCTCACCATTCTCGCGACCGGGGAACATCACCACGGCGCGCGCGCCGCCCTCTTCGAGGGACACGAGGTGCCCGATTCCCCACTCCGGCTGGGGCAAGTACTTCACCTTCATTCCGAGGATGAACGAACTCATGAACGTCGGGCGCCTATAGCGAGCGGAGGGCCTTCGCGCATTGATTCGTTACAGGACCAACCACATGAGAATGCTGAGGTTTCGAGGCAGCGCTCCTCAGGTGGCGGCGGGGCGGGCCTTGAGCGCAGCCACCCGGCGGCCCACCAACATCGAGAGTTCGCGGAGGTTGAAGGGCTTCTCGACCAGCGTGTTCTGCACGCCCGACAGGTACTCCGCGGCAGGGGGCGTGAAGGCGCCGCCCGAGATGAAGATCACGCGCGCTGCGAGCAGCGGAGCGGTCTTCGCGAGCAGGGCGTGGAGCTCCATGCCGGTCATGTCGGGCATCATCAGGTCGCACAAGATGACGTCGAACGCGGGGTCCGTGAGGAGGAGCGCCCTCGCCTGTTCCCCCGACTCGACGGCGACCACGTCGTGCGCCCGCTCCAACACGCGCGCCAGCGCCCTGCGGATGAGCGGTTCGTCGTCGACGATCAAGATCCGGCCCCGCACGACCGGCGGGGCTGGTTGAGGAACGGCCGCCACGGGCGCCTCGATCTCGGCCGCTTGCGTGCTCACTTCCAGCTGCACCATGAAGCTCGTTCGACCCGGCGCGCTCTCCACCCGCAGGTCGCCGCCGAACTCGCTGAGGAGACTCTTGCAGATGGCGAGCCCCAGCCCGGAGCCCGAGACGCCCGGCTCCTTGGTCGTGAAGAAGGGCTCGAAGATGCGCGAGAGGTTCTCGCCGGGAATACCGCGGCCGGTGTCGAGGACCTCCGCGAACACCGCTTTGCCATCGGCCCAGGTTCGAATGGTGATCTGGTTCTCATCGACGTGCCCTTCGGGAATCGCCTGGGCCGCGTTGAGGAGGAGGTTCAGGAACACCTGCACCAGCTTGCCCTCGGAAGCCCGCGCGGGCGGAAGGTCACCGAGGTGTTTGACCAACCTCGCGCGAAACTTGAGCTCGTTGCCGGCCAGGGTGACGGCGCTCCCGAGCGCGCGGTTCACGTCGACGCTCCCGATGCTGCCGCGTTCGATCCGCGAGAACGACCCGAGATCCCGCGCGATCGTCTTGATCCGCTGGGCGCCGTCCAGCGCGCCCCGGGCTCGGCCAATCAAGTCGTCCAGGAGCGCCTGGCGGGGAAACCGGGCGGAGACGGCGGACTTCTCGTCGCCGCAGGCGCGCCGCATGGCGTCGAAGAGCAGCGGGAGCTCGTCAGCCACGCTCTCGATGTTCGAGAGCACATAGGTGAGCGGATTGTTGATCTCGTGGGCGATGCCAGCGGCGAGCATTCCCATGCTGGCGAGCCGATCGTTCAAGGCGAAGGCAGCGTGCAGGCGCTTCCGCTCGGTGATGTCCCTGTAGAAACCCAGCAGGTGGGGCGCTCCGCCCACGGAGATCTCGCCGATCGACACCTCGAGCGGGAAGGCGTGGCCCTCGCTGTGACGGTGCTCGACCTCGAAGGTCAAGACCTCGCCCACCGCCAGCCGCCGGGCGAGCGCCGGGGGAACCCAGTTCCCGGAGATCTCCAGGCTCTTCATGTTCCGATGGAGCGCTTCGTCAGCCCGCAGTCCGTGCATCTGGGCGAACGCGACGTTCGCTTCGACCACGTCACCTTCGAGCGTGGCGATCACGATGCCGTCGCTCGCCCGCGAGAACAGCTCACGGTAGCGAGCCTCTCCTTCGAGCCGCGCGGCCTGCGCTGCCTTCCTCTCGGTGATGTCGCTCATCACCAGGCGTCGCTCGAGCGCGCCCGACGGACCGGGGGCCGAGTTCACCACCACCTGGGCCCAGAACATCGCGCCGTCGTCGCGTCTGATTCGCAGCTCGGCCGGCTGAGCAGCTGCCACCTGGAAGAGCCGCTGGAACTGCCCCTGGTGCTCCCTGGTGACGAAGCGGTGGAACGGGCGCTTGAGGAGCTTGATCCTGGGCACCTGGAGCATGTTGACCGCGGTGAGGTTCGCCTGGACGATCAGCCCGGCCTCGTCGAGCGTGCAGTACGCGACGGGAGCCAGGTCGTAGAGATCGAAGTATTGGCCCCGCGCGACTTCGAGCTCGACCTGCGCTCGGCGCAGCTCTTCGTTCTGCATTTCCAGCTCGATCTGATGGACCCGCAGATCGTAGAGGGTCTGCTGAAGGACCTCGGCGCTCTCGGGTGGCGTTCCCGCCTGGCCTCTCGCCGCCGACTCCAGATCCGACTCCCGCTCCGTCCTGGCGTTCGAGACGTTCGGAGGAGGCTTTCCCGCGCGGCTCTTGCCGCTACTCAAGGACACGTTCCGTGGTGGCGATGGCATAGGTCGCTCCCCGCTCGTCGACGAGGCCGGTGGCGGTGACGATCACTCGGCACACGGCCCCCGACCTGGTCAGTCGCCGAGACTCATACGGCGGGACGGTTTCACCCCTCCACAACCGGCTCGTCCGTTCGGACTCCGCGGCTTGGTCAGCTGGAGGGATCCGATCACTTGCTTTCATGAGTAGCGCTTCGGCCTCAGTCCAGCCATAGAGCCGTTCGGCAGCTGGGTTCCACGCCAGAATCCGGCCCTGCCCGTCTTGCACGGTGAGCGCGTCGTGAGCGTCGCGCACCACCACCGCCAGCCGCAGCACCTCGTTGGCCTGGTGCAGCGCTTCACGCGCCCGCACACGCTCGGTGATGTCGAGGAAGGACATCACCGCGCCCTCGATCACGTTCTCGATGGTGCGGTACGGCTGAATGCGCAGCGCGTACCACTTGCCCCCGACGGTCTTCACCTCGACCTCGCACGCGTGCAGGGTATCGAGTACCTCCTGGGTGTCGGCCACGAGCCGGCTGTAGCCGACGAGGTTGGTCGCGATGTGGCCCACGGGCCTGCCCACGTCGCTCTGAATCAGGTTGGTGATCTCGCGGGCCGCCGGGGTGAAGCGCAGCACCTTGAGCTCGTGATCGACGAACACCGTGGCGATGCCGGTGCCGGCGAGCAGGTTGTTCATGTCGCTGTTGGCGCGCGAGAGATCGGAGACCTTCGACTGGAGCTCGGCGTTGACGATGGCCAGCTCCTCGTTCACCGACTGCAGCTCTTCCTTGGAGGTCTCCAGCTCCTCGTTGGTGGACTGCAGCTCTTCGTTCACCGACTGCATTTCCTCGTTCGAGGACTTCAGTTCCTCGGTGGAGCTCATCAGCTCCTCGTTGGTGCGCTGGAGCTGCTCGTCCTTGGCGCGCAGCTCGTCCCTGAGGGCCGCCACGCTCGCGTCGAGGGGCGCTTCGCCTCGCAGGGGCCGGCGGCTCGCCAGCTCGTGCGACTCCTCTAGGAGCACCA
>CBIHPJ010000088.1:0-17002 GCA_966211295.1 uncultured Myxococcales bacterium
GTGAAGCCGTCCGTCGCGAGGCCGTCGGCGTCGCAGTACGAGTACGGGCCGTCGTCGTGGTTGAAGCGGAAGGCGAACTTGTACGTGCCCACTCCGGGGTTCGGGAGCTGGACCTGGAACTCGTCGTTCGCTCCGCCGCCGGTGTCGACGTTGAAGGTGGCGTCGGTCCACGTCCACGACGCGGGATCGGTGCCGGCGGGGCCGTAACCGAGAGCGCCCTTGATCCCGGTGCCGGCGCCAGTCATCGAGGTGACCCCGGTCTTGAAGACCTGGCCGTAGATGATGGGGCCCATCGCATTACCGCGGAGGGTGATCATCGGCGGGGCCTGGATCTGCTCGCCTCCGAGCTTGCACCAGTCGATCGAGGCGGCCGCCACGGTGACGCGCGAGAGCTGGGCGGTGGTCACTCCGTTCGCGGAGCCGTCGCGATCGGCGATCGTCCAGGTCTGGCCGTTGTCGACCGAGAAGCGCGCGGCCACGTAGTAGACGACCTGCGGCGCTCCCGAGGGCGCGGCGAGTGAGACGTTTCCCGAATACGAGTCGCGGAGGAGATCTCCGGATGCCGGGCCGTCGACGTCGCCGAGGTACGTCGCGTCGGTCCACGTGAAGTCGGAGTTCGCGGGCGTCGCGCTCAGGGTGGTGGCGAAGCCGACCTGCCCGCGGACGTTCGCGCCCTGACCTGCGCCGTTGGTCACCATCGGCACCTGGACGTGCGCGATCACGGGGACGGTGATGGTCGCGGCTCCGCTGGTGTCGGTGGTGTCGGCGGGGTTCTGGAGGATCGTCTCGGTGATGGTGGCGGTGTTGTTGGTGCCGGTGAAGGTGAAGGCGTTCGCGAGGGTGCTCGTCTTGCCGCCGGGATTCGTGACGGTGACGCTCACCGCGCCCGCGGGAGTTGCGGGAGTGACAGCGCTAATTCGGCGATCGCTCTCGAAGGTCGCGGCGGTCGGGGTCGCGGTGCCGAAGGTGACGGTCGCTCCGTTCACGAAGTTCGTGCCGTTGATCGTGACCGTGGTGCCGCCCGCGATCGGGCCGCTCGTCGGGGAGATCGACGTGACGATCGGTGCCGGGGTGGTGCCTCCGTCAGGCGTCGGAGTCGGCGGGGGACAGGCGGCGAACAACAGGACGAGGGGCGCGAGGACTCGTTTCACGGCTCGCGGATCTAGCACTCTTTCCCTCTCCCTCCGGGAGAGGGTCAGGGTGAGGGTGCGTGTCGCGCTCTCAATTGATCGGTCAATTTCGAAGTGAATTCGCCCTCACCCCGACCCTCTCCCGAAGGGAGAGGGAGCAAGATCTCAGGTCAACCTTTGACGGCGCCCGCGGTGAGACCGCCGACGAGGAACTTCTGCAGGGCGAAGAAGAGCGCCATCACCGGCGCAGAGATGATCAGCGCTCCGGCGGCGAAGTGGCCCCATTCGGTCTTGTACTCGCCGACGTAACGCTGAAGCGCGACGGGAAGCGTAAAGCGCGCTGCGTCATTCAAGAGCGTCGCCGCGAGGATGAACTCGTTCCACGCCTGCATGAAGCTGAAGAGCGCGGTCACCGCGAGGGCAGGGCGCGCGAGCGGCAGCACCACCTTGATGAAGACCTGGCCCGGCGACGCACCATCCATGATCGCCGCCTCCTCGAGCTCGCGTGGGATCGTGTCGAAGTAGCCCTTCAGCATCCACACGCAGAACGGCAGCGACGAGGTCGCATACACGAGGACCAATCCACCGATCGAGTCGAGCAGGCCGAGCGTCTGGAGAATCGAATACAGCGGCACCAGCATCAGCGTCGCCGGGAACATCTGGGTGATCAGCAGCACCTGCATCCCCGACTCTTTGCCGGGGAAACGGAAGCGCGAGAGCGCGTAGGCAGCCGTGACCGCGAGCGTGAGTCCGACCAGCGTGGTCGCTCCGCTCACCACGAGGCTCGAGAGCAACTGGCGACCGAACAACCAACGCCCTTGCGCGTCGGTCGAGCCGAGCACGTCTCTGAAGTGATCGAGGGTCACCGACTCAGGGAACGGGTTCGCGCTCATCGACAGCGTCTGCGTCGGAGAGAGCGCGAGCTTCACCACCCACAACACCGGATAGAGCGTCGCCGCGCAGAGCAGCGTCAACCCCGCGTGCAGCGCCCACAGCTTCCATCGCGGCATCGCCTTGTTCACGCGGCCTCCGGGCCAGAGAGGCGCTTCGTCACCTGCGACCAGGCGAAGAGCACGAAGAAGATCAGCACCGAGTACGCCGCCGCGAAGCCGTACTGCTCGTTGCGTTGGAAGGCCCAGCGGAACGCCTCGCTCACGAGAATGTCCGTGCCGCCGCCCGGCTCACCACCCGACACGAGGTAGATGATGTTGAACATGTTGAAGGTCCACACGCTGCCCAGGATCACCGCGGGCAACAGCGCGGGCTTCAGCAGCGGCAACGTGATGCGACGAAACTGAGTCCACTTCGAAGCGCCGTCGACCTCCGCCGCTTCGTAGAGATCCGTGGGGATCGACTGCAGCGCGCCGAGCGACACCACCATCATGAAGGGGAAGCCGAGCCACGTGTTCGTGATCACGTTCGCGGCGAAGGCAGTCGACCACTGCGTGAACCAGCTCACCGGCTCGATGCCGAAGTGACCGAGGATCGCGTTGATGGCTCCGAACTGCTGGTGGAACATGCCCTTCCACATGAGCGCGGTGATGTAGTTCGGCACCGCCCACGGAACGATCAACAGCACTCGATACACGCCGCGGAGTTTCAGCAGCGGATCCTTCAAGAGGATCGCGAGGAACAAGCCGATGCTCACGTGCAGCACCACGTTCGCGAGCGTCCACAACAGCGTCACCACGAGCGTGAAGTAGAACGAGAGCGGCTCGGTGATCGAATAGCCCTTCGAGGTGAGGATGTCGGCGAAGTTGGCGAAGCCGACGAACGTGTACTCGCCCGCGTCGTGATGGAAGAGCGAGAGCGAGAGCCCGATCACGAACGGAATGATCACCAGCACGAAGAGCCCCGCGGCTGCCGGCGCGACGTATGCGAGGCCTCGGCCTGCCTCGGGGTAGCGCTTCGCGAACGACTGGCCTTTGCCCTTCTTGAGCTGCCAGCCGCCGAACGCGACCAGGCCGATGCTCAAGCCCACGATCCACGGAATCGGCGTGGTGGTCGGGGGCGCTTCACGATTGAGCGCACGGTACCGGCGCTCGGCGAGTTTGCCGGCATCCGCAGGAGAGACTCCGCCCTGCAGGACCGCACGAAGGGCGAGCTTCATCGGCTCCCACACGCGCGCCATCTCCAGCGTGTTAGGAGTGGGCGTGCTCCGCTCCGCGACCGCGCGGAAGGCGCTGATCATCTGATCCTTCGCGACCGCTTCGTTGTCGTACGCCGCGAGCTCCGCTGGGATCTGCCGGCCGAGCGTCAGGCGCGTGAGCGTGGCTTCTCCGAGGGAGAGAAACTTCGCGAACGCTTGCGCCGCTTCGGGTTGCGCGGTGCGCGAGGACACGAACGCGGCTTCCACTCCGAGGAAGGGGAGCATGGGCTTCCCCGTCTCCGAGACGGTCGGGAGCGGATTGATCGAGTACTTCACGCCAGGTTCGATCTCTCCCGTGAACCACGGACCAGAGATCACCATGGCGGTGCGATCGTCGTTGAAGAGCGTCTTCACCAACGCGCCGGACACCTCGCGAGGGATCAACTTTCGATCCTGCAGCGACTTCACCCAGGTGAGCGACTTCGCCATCGCTTCAGTGTCGAACTGCGAGCGACCCTTCGCGTCGAAGAGCTCGCCTCCGAAGCCGAAGAGCACCGGTGCGTGGAAGTAGAAGTCACCGGCCTCGTACGCGAGCGTGAAGTGATTGGGCTCGAGGTTTTGCACCGCCGATTCGAGCTCAGCGGTCGTCGTGGGAGCGGGGCGATCTCCACGCACGAAGAGCGCGAGGCACTTGAGCGAGAGCGGATAACCGTAGAGCTGACCATCGAGCTCGAGCGCGTCGACCGAGGGTTTCATGTACTTCGATCGGTCGAGCCCGTCGGAGGGCGCGACGATCTTCATTCGATGAAATTGGCGCAGACGTTCGTGCGCGAAGATGAAGACGTCTGGACCTGCGTCGTGCGGAATCGCCGAGGTGAGCTTCGAGCTCAGCGCGTCGTAGGGCACCGCGAGCAACTCCACTGGAGTCCCAGTGAGCGCCGTGAATTGTTTGGCGGCCTGTTCGATCGCCTGCTCTTCGCCGCCGCGGTAGCCGTGCCACAGCTTGAGCGCCGGCTTTTGCGCGAGCGCGGCCTGCGACACGAGCAACAGCGCAAGCGCGATTCTCAAGCCCGCTCCGCGACGACGGGATGATGGAGCGCCTTCGAGCCATCCGCGCTGAAGACGTGCACCACGTCGCCGACTGGCTTCACGGCGACCGTCTGCCCCACCTGCACATCCGCATGCTCGAAGCGCGCTGCAATGGGACCCGCCGCGGTCTTCAAGAACGCGTAGCCGTCGAAGCCCAGTCGCTCCACGGCTTCCACTTCCCCACGCAGAGGCCCCTCGCTCGACACGCGAAGATCCTGCGGACGAAGACCGAGCTTCACGTCGCCGGTCACATCTCCCACGGCGGGCAGGGTGAACCCGGCTCCCAGGAACTGAGCTCCATCACGCTTCGCCTCGAGCAGATTCATCGAAGGCGAACCGAGGAACTGCGCGACGAACGCGTTCGCAGGGCGGTGGTACAGCTCGAGCGGCGCGCCGAGCTGCTGCAGGATTCCCTTGTTGAAGACCGCGACGCGCGTGGCGAGCGTCATCGCCTCGACCTGATCGTGCGTCACGTAGATCATCGTCACGCCGAGCGCGCGGTGAAGACGCGCGAGCTCTCCGCGCATCTGCACTCGCAGCGCGGTGTCGAGGTTGGAGAGCGGTTCGTCGAACAAGAACAGTTGAGGGCGGCGAACGATCACCCGGCCCATCGCCACGCGCTGCCGCTGACCTCCAGAGAGCGCCTTGGGCTTTCGATCGAGCAGGTGGCCGAGCTCCAGCATGCGAGCGGCCTCGGCCACGCGCGCGTCGATCTCGGGGCGCGGCAGCTTCCGCAGCTCGAGGCCGAAGGCCATGTTCTCCTCGACCGTCATGTGCGGGTAGAGCGCGTAGCTCTGAAACACCATGCCCACGTCGCGCTCGCGCGGAGGCACGGTGTTCATGTTCTTGCCGCCGATGAAGAGATCGCCCGCGTCGGCTTGCTCGAGACCCGAGATGATCCGCAGCAGCGTCGTCTTGCCGCAGCCCGAGGGTCCGACCATCACCAGGAATTCGCCGGGAGTGACGTCGAGGTCGACGCCCTTCACGATGACATTGTCACCAAAGCTCTTCTTGATCCCGACCAGGCGAACGTCACTCACGCGGGCGCGAACGCTACCTCACTCGGCGGAAACCGAGTCACACATCTGCTGGGCCCCTCCGCCTCGTACTGGGTCGGGGTGCCTGTGCGAACGCCGCACGTATTGATAGGAGCCGACGCGTGCGAATCAGTCCCTTCCTGCTCCTGATCCTCCTGGTCTGTGGCGTGTCCTGTGGCCCGACGGATCCGGCGCGGCTCTACAAGACCTCTCCGCGGGCGCCGTCGCTCGACGAGGGTGAGATCACGCGCCTCGAGCACCTCGGTCCCACCGTGGTCGACAAGGGCATCAACTTCGGCGTGTACAGCGAGCGCGCGGAGCGCATCGAGATCCTGCTGTTCGACAACCCCGAAGCGTCGCTCCCCACGCGGCAATTCCCGATGACCCGCTTCGGCGACGTCTGGAACATTCACATCGAGGGCCTCGGCGTCGGTCAGCACTACGGCTTCATCGCGTGGGGCCCCAATTGGCCGTACGACCCCGCGTGGAAGCCCGGCTCGGTGACGGGCTTCAAGGCCGACGTCGACGCTGACGGCAATCGCTTCAACCCCAACAAGCTCCTCTGGGATCCGTACAGCAAGGCGATTCACCGCGATCACGACTGGAGCAAGGGCAGCCTCGCCACCGGCCCCAAGCGCGCCGAGTCGACGTGGGCCGCCGCGAGCAAGAGCATCGTGGTGCAGAGCAAGTACACCTGGAGCGAGAACGAGACGACCTACCGGGTGCGCCGCATGGACGAGAACGCCCCCGGTCATAAGTGGAACGACGCGATCATCTACGAGCTGCACCCCAAGGGGTTCACCGCGAGCGCGGCGTCAGGCGTCGATCATCCCGGCACCTGGCGCGGCCTCGGAGAGAAGGTGCAGTACCTGAAGGAGCTCGGCGTCACCGCGGTCGAGCTGATGCCTCCGTTCGAGAAGCCGTCAGAGGGCGGTTACTGGGGCTACTCCACGCTCTCGTTCTTCATCCCCGAGAACACGTACTCGTTCCGGCAGGAGCAGCACGAGATCATCGACGAGTTCAAATGGATGGTGGACCAGTTCCACCAGGCCGACATCGAGGTGATCCTCGACGTGGTCTACAACCACACCGGCGAAGGCGGCTTCTGGCGCGAGCGCCTCGAGTTCGACTTCAACCCCGATCCCTCGATCACGCCGCAGCTGACCAACTTCGATCCGAAGGAAGTGGTGGGCCTCTACAACTTCCGCGGTTTCGACAATCACGCGTACTACGCGCTCACCGAAGACAAGCAGACGTTCTGGAACAACACCGGCGTCGGCAACGAGACGCGCTGCAATCACACCCCGTTCCGCAAGCACATCGTCGACTCGCTCCGCTACTGGGCGGAAGAGATGCACGTCGATGGCTTCCGCTTCGATCTCGCTCCGGTGCTCGGTGAAAAAGATCTCCAGTACGTCGTCTGGCAGGACCCGAAGGACACCGTTCTCCAGGACATCGCTGACGATGACGTGCTCCAGAAATACAACACGCGCTTGATGGCCGAGCCGTGGGCCGCCGGCGGCTACGATCTCGGGCTCTCCTTCAACGGGCCGAACAACAACGAGCTCAGCAACGGCTACGGCACACGCATCGGCCTCTTCCCCGCGGCGACGAACAAGGCGGGCACCGGGTGGGGCGAGTGGAACGGCCGCTTCCGCGATTGGTGGCGCGCGTTTCAGAACAACGACGGCTTCAAGCTGAACAGCACCGAGGTGAAGGACGGCGGCTTCTTCCTCACCGGCAGCTCGAATTGGTACCAGTGGAACTCGCGCAAGCCGTACCACTCGGTGAACTTCGTCACCGTGCACGACGGCTTCACCATGTACGACCTGTTCTCGTACGACCAGAAGCAGAACGGCTGCGGCCCGCTGAATCCGATCTGCTGCACCGATCCGACGAGCGCGTGGTGCGAGAAGGTCTCTGGCGAAGACAACAACCGCTCGAAGAATTGGAACGACGAGAACATGAAGCGGCAGCTCATGCGCAACCTGTTCGTCGCGATGATGATCAGCCAGGGCACTCCGCTGCTCTGGGCCGGCGACGAGTGGATGCGCACTCAGCTCGGCAACAACAACGCCTACTCCACGAAGGCTGACAACTCGTTCAACTGGATGGATTGGGGCACCTGGCAGGCGCAGGACCCGCGCCATCGCATGCACGATTTCGTGAAGCAGGTGATCGCGTTCCGCAAATCGCATCAGTACGCGTTCGCGCCGCTCGAGTACGGCCAGGGCGCACCGTTCTCCTGGAAGAACGCACAGAACAATCCCGCCGACGGAGCCACCTGGGGCGGGAAGAACATCATGATGCACTTCTACGACCCGACTCGTGGCCCGGAGCTTGCGATCTTGATCAACGGCGAGGCCAACGACGTGACGTTCACGCTGCCGCAGGGCCGCTCGTGGAAGAGGGTGATCGATACGCAGTCGTATTTTGACCTGCCTGAAACGCTGGTCATGCAGAACAAGCCGCTGCGTGCTTCCAACAACATCTGGCTGAGCGCGCCGGAACCCGTGACCTCACCTGACTACACGGCTAAACCGCGCACCGTTACCGTCTTGGAAGCGGGTAATTAATCGCCGCGCTGCTTGTTGCGGATCCCATACGGGGCGGAGCACTGTTCCGATCAGAGTTTCCGGGGGCTGCATGGACACAGAATTTTTCGTCTCGAAGTCGCACCGCTATTCGCAGGCTCGGCGGTTTCATCGCGTGCCGACGGACTTCGTGGTGCACGTTCGGAGCGACGAGCTGAGAGTGAACGAGCGCGCCAACGACATCTCCGAGGCAGGTATCGGCATCGTGACGCCGCGGCCTCTCGCGCCGATGTCGCTGGTCTCGATGCGGCTCGAGCTGCCGCACGGCATCGAGCCGGTGGAGCTGCTCGGCCGCGTGATGTGGGCGCGCGATCACATGATGGGCATTCGCTTCGAACAGACCGACTCGCGCGTGACGGATCTCGTCTCGCGCATTCGGCAAGAGATCGATCGGATCTAATCGCATCTGATCGGCCCGCAGCTGATCAAAGACAGTTCTGATCGGATCTCAGTGAGGTTGCAGGTAGAACTCGGGCGCCCGTGCGCGCCATTCCCCTGCTGCTGTTGCTGCTCCCCGGTGTTGCTCTCGCGCAGGCCCCCGACAGCCGCTTCAGCGCGGGTGGCTACTTCCGCATCATGGCGCGGCCCGACTTTCAGGGCGGCAATGGGCGGCTCGGCTATTGGAACATCAACGGCCGCTTGATGAACGAAGGGCCGTACGCCGCGCTCGAGATGAAGCTCGATCTCCTGCAGGCGCCGCCGGGCACCACGGACATCTGGACCAGCTTGCACGCGCGCGTCGAGGGCGGCTCGGTCACCACGGCCGACTCAGGCAACGGCAGCTTTCTCTTCTTCCGCTTGAGCCAGCTGTACGCGCGCATGGGCAACATCCTCGCGCCCAACGTGGTCTTCCAGCTGGGCACGCTGCAGTACTACTTCGGAGATCTCGGGCTTTACGACATCCGCCCCGCGCAGCTCTTCGAAGACACGGTCGGCCTCTCGATGCGCTTCAGCTCGGGGGCGATCGACGCGCTCGTCGCGGTGGGCGACTCCGGCTTCTTTGCGCGCGGTCTCGCGTACGTGCCGCTGATGACCGCGGGCGGCGCGCTGCGTGCGCGATTGGGTCAGCACGTCGAGTTGGGCGGCGGTGGACAGATCTCCGTCGAGCCGTTCATCCCCGGCAACAAGAACTCGTCGTACGTCACTCCGAACGTGAACTACGAGTTCTACGTGCGGAAGGAAGTGGCCGATCAGTTCTTCCAGGCCAACCCGCTCTCGAACTTCCCGCTCCCGCAGGCTTCCGCGCAGACCAGCGTGTCGTGGCGGCTCGTGGGGTACCTGGGCTTCGGAAAGCTGGGGCCCATTCGCTGGAACAACTTCTTCATTCGCTACGCGCGGCTCCACCCCCAGCAGTCGTACACGGAGACCTCGGTCAACGGCCCGGTGCAGATCTTCACGGCTGATCTCACGCGCGATCGCTACGCGCTGCAGATGGGCAACGAGATGCAGCTGCGGCTGATCCCCGATCGGCTCGACGCGGTCTGGTCGGTGCTCTACGGCGAAGATCGCGACTACGCGAACACCATCCAGGCGAGCGAAGCGAACCGCAGCTACGTGTCGACGGTGCTGCGGCTGCAGCTGTACTTCACCCGCACCGTGCACTGGCTGATGGAGAACGCGATCTCGCAGGAGCGTTCGCTCAACGGGAACCTGTACCGCACGAACTTCGATTCGATCTTCCAGAGCACGGGAGGGCAGAGCGATGCGATGGGCCTCGAGTACGGCGACGCGGCCCTGCGCAACTCGTGGCAGTTCAAGACCGGTCTCGTGCTCAACCCGACGGGCTTCGGCATCTACGCGCGGCCGTCGATTCGGTTGCTGTATGGGTTTCAGCTCTCGAGCCAGCACGCCGCGTTCGGCAACGCATTCGTCGACACGCTCGGACAGTTCGACGCGTTCATGCCGACGGGGTCGATTCACTGGCACCACCTGGTGTCGCTCGAGGCCGAGGGATGGTTCTGATGCGCGCGCTCGTCTCGATGGTGTTGGTGCTTCTCTGCGCGGGCTGTCTCCCTCGCATTCCCCGGCAGCGGCTCGCGGAGCGGACGAAGGTCTCGGTCGCGTACATCGTGGATCCTGGCTACGCGGGCGTGCCTTTCTCACCGCCTGACGCGCTCAAGAAGGCGATCGCGGCTGAGCTCGACGATCACAACCTCGAGGTGGTGGAGCTGCCACTCGAGACGCTGTCGGCCCAGCGGCTGACCGATTCGCGCTTCGAGGCGGTGAAGAAGGCCTCGGGTGACGCACCGTTCATCTTGCTCGTCGAGCAGCGCGTGCACTTCTTCTCGCAGCTCGATGGCCGCTATCGCTGGGAAGTGGGCACCACGCTCACCGCCGCGCGCGCCGATGGAGCGAAGGCCAGCGATCCCTTCGAGATCCCCGTGATCCTGCTGTTCGATCACGAGAAGGAGAAGGAAGCGATCGCCGCCGCGGCTTCCGACATCGCGAACCGCGTGGGCGTGCTGATGGATGGTGTGCTCGCGGGCGCGCAGGTCACTCCGCCGAAGACGAGCTCGCTGAAGCCGAGCGGCATCTACTTCGTGATGGTCGATCGTTTCGCGAACGGTGACCGGTCGAACGATCAGAGTGTCTCCGGCGAAGATCCGCAGGCGTTCCACGGCGGAGATCTGCAGGGGCTGATCGATCACCTCGATTGGATCAAGTCGCTCGGGTTCGACACCGTGTGGCTCTCTCCGATCTTCCAGATGCGCACTGAGAAGTGGCATGGGTACGGCGCCTTCCACGGTTATTGGACCTGGGATCTTTCCGCCCTCGAGCCGCGCTTCGGTGACGAGCTGCTGCTCGCGCGACTTCGTTCGGAGCTCGACAAGCGCGACATGAAGTTGCTGCTCGATCTGGTGCTCAACCACGTCGGCCCCGAGGCGCCGTTGATCACCGCGAAGCCGGAGTGGTTTCACCGGCGCGGCGGCGTCACTGATTGGAATGATCAGACCCAGCTCGTGATGAACGACGTGCACGGGCTTCCCGATCTCGCGACCGAAAAGCCCGAGGTGTTCGAGTACCTGCTGGACGCCGCGCGGAGGTGGCTTCCGCGTCGCTCGGCCTGACGGATTTCGCCTCGACGCGGTCAAGCACCTCCCGCTCGAGTTCTGGGCGAAGTTCAACGGCTCGTTCGATTTGATGCTGCTCGGTGAGCTCCTCGACGGAGATCCCGGCACCGTGGCGCGCACGTGGAAGGAAGGGCGCTTCACGTCGATGTTCGACTTTCCGCTCGGCTTCGCGATCGCCGACGTGTTCTGCAGAGGCGAGTCGCCCGCGAAGTTGGCCGCGGTGCTCACAAATGATCGCCGCTATCCGAATCCCACCGCGTTGGTGACGCTGGTCGACAACCACGATCTCCCGCGGCTGATGAGCCAGTGCGGCGGCGACGTGGAGAAGGTGAAGCAGGCGCTCGCGTTTCTGATCTCCATGCGCGGCATTCCTTCGATCATCTGGGGCACCGAGGTCGGGCTCGATGGCGCGAAGGAACCGGACAACCGCAAGTCGATGCGCTTCATCGAGCATCCGTTGCGTGAGCACCTCGCGAAGTGGATGAAGCTGCGCGCTCAGTCACCGGCGCTTCGCGAAGGCGTGGCGATTCCCGTCGAGGTCACGAGCGAACGAGTGGTGATCGCGCGCGTCGGCCCCGATGGCAGCACGGTGAACGTGACCATCGAAGCGGGCAGGGTGACGATCGCGGAAGCTGGGAAGCTGAAGGCGAAGTTCGGTCTGAAGCGCGTCACCTTCACCGGAACGGGATCCGTGGTCGGCTCAGGCCCCGAGCTGGGTGATTGGGATCGCAACCGCGCGAAGCCACTCCCGCTCACGGTCGAGCTGCCTTTGAACGGCGTGTTCGAGTTCAAGAAGCTCGTCGGCGGCGAGTGGGAACAGGGACCCAACCGGCTCCTGTTCGTCACGAACGAGAGCGGCGACGTGGCGCTCTGAGCGACCCTCGTGTGCTAGGCCGAGCGTCATGAGAACGCTCCTGCTGGTGCTGTCGATCGTTGGCTTCATGGCGTGTGGAACTCCCGCCGCGAAGTGCTCCGCGAGCAACTGCTCGGGGTGCTGCGACAGCACGGGCCAGTGCGCGGTCGGTGGCTCGAACGCCGCGTGCGGATCCGGCGGAGCGTTCTGTCAGCCATGCGCGAACACGCAGGCATGCACCTTCGGTCAGTGCGTCACGCAGAACACTTCGGGCGGTGGCTCGGGCGGTGGCTCGGGTGGAGGCAACGGAGGCGGCACAGGTGGCGGCATGGGCGGAGGTCTCGGAGGCGGTGCTGGCGGAGGAACTGGCGGAGGCAGCAGCAACTGCTCCGCGTCGAACTGCGCGGGTTGCTGCGATCTCGCCGGTGTCTGCCAGGGCGGCACGTCCAGCGCGACCTGCGGCCGCAACGGGAACGCCTGTCAGATCTGCGGCGGCTCGAGCACCTGCAGCAACGGCGCGTGTCTCTCGGGCACCGGAGGTGGGGCTGGCGGCGGCGG
Organism: uncultured Myxococcales bacterium; assembly: GCA_966211295.1. Lineage (GTDB taxonomy): Bacteria > Myxococcota > Myxococcia > Myxococcales > Myxococcaceae > Archangium_A. Next base: position 12,422 of record CBIHPJ010000088.1, read on the forward strand.
TGGTGCGACCGGCGGCGGAGGCGGCACCGGAACGTGTACGTCCGCGACCTGTCCTGCGGGGTGCTGCACCTCGGCAGGCGTCTGCATCACGGTCTTGACTCCTTCGCGCTGCGGAACCGGCGGTGCGGCGTGCACCAGCTGCTCAATGGGCAACACGTGCCAGAGCGGCTCGTGCCAGCCGTGCGCAGGCTGCATCGACATCAACACGGGCTCCTGCCAGCTCGGCACCCTCAACGGCCAATGCGGAAGGAACGGCGGCTTCTGCCAGACGTGCGACTCCGCTGCGGGCCAGACCTGTCAGTCCGGCATCTGCACTGGCGGCACCACGTGCAACGCCTCGACGTGCCAGGGCTGCTGCGACGGAAACACCTGCCGCCAGCCGAGCCAATTCACCAACGCGCAGTGTGGCCAGGGATCCGCGGGCTCGGCCTGCGTGACGTGTCTCGCCGGTGCGACGTGCAGCACCTCCACCGGCACCTGCGTGGGCGGCGGGACGGGCGGTGGCGGTGGCTCCACGTTCGACGCGGGCTTCGGCTGCATGGCGGACACCGACTGCCCCGGAACCCAGTGCTGCGATGGCTTCCCCCCGATTCTGCCCGGCGCCTGCATCCCGGCCGGTAGCGCCTGCCAATACGGAGGCGCCAACGCGAGCACCTGCGCGCTCATCGGTGGCTGTACCTGCAACGGGGCGACGAAGGCCTGCAGTCTGTGACGGCCGGCTTCGAGCTTCTCTTCTGTGGAGGCCGCGTCCTCAGGGAGAGGGGATCGGGTTCTGATCGGTGTGTGCGTGGCTGCGAATTTCGCGCACGTCGAAGCTGAATGCCGCGAGCAAGTAGACGAACTGTTGAATGAGCGTCGGCTTGTCGAGCGGCATGTCGCGCTCGTACGCGAGGTGCACCTCGAAGGGTCCCTTGTGGAAGATCAGATCGACGGTGAAGTCGAGCTCGGTGGGCACCACGTAGGTCGTCTGCCGATCGGTGAAGAACGTGCCATCGAGCCCGATCGAGAACAGATCGTTCAGCACCGAGAACTCGCCGTGCAGCGCGTAGCGGAAGAGCGCGAGCCCCGTGTTGTCGGGTCGCGCGGCGTAGGTCGGGTTGTAGAGGAATGCTCCCAGGGTCACCCAGCCCGAGATGTCGCCGCCTCCCGTCACCTCGCCCAGCTTCGGGAAGAGCTTCGCGAACGAGTACAGGTACCGCGCTCGCGCATCGACGTAGGTCTGCGTGAAGGTGCCCATGTCCACCGGGCGATCGTGCTCAGCGCGCACGCCCACCTCGAGATCGCCAGGGCCCGCGCCGAAGGTGCTCGTCACTCCGCCGATGAAGTCGAACTCCGTGGGGGCGAGCACCAGCGCTCCCATGCGCGTGGAGTCAGTGAAGAAGCTCACGTCGATCGGCACGCTGAGCAAGCGCCCCAGGATGTCGACGTCGAAGTGCGCGCCGTAACGGAAGAGCGCGAGGCCGGTGTTGTCGGGACGCGCGGCGTAGCTCGGGTTGTAGAGCGAGACGCCCAGCATCACCGCCCCGCTGAAGTTGAAGCTGCGATCGTCTCCGCCGACTGCGCCGCCGTGAGCGCTCGCTTGCTTGTCGAGCGCAGCTGCGGAGCTCGCGCCCAGCGCGATGAGCACAACGATCGTGCGCGACATGCCGCCCCTCCAAAAACGACTGAGGCCCAGCCTCCGTGAAGAGACTGGGCCCCAGAAGTTCAGCGGTGAGTTCTACTCAGCTGATTCAGCTGACCACGCGGACATTCGCCGCCTGGAGGCCCTTGGGGCCCTTGTTCACGTCGAACTCCACCTTCTGACCTTCAGCGAGGGTGCGGAAACCATCCGACTGGATCGCGGTGTGGTGGCAGAAAACGTCGTCACCTCCGCCGTCCTGCGCGATGAAACCGAAACCCTTCGCATCGTTGAACCACTTCACAGTACCGAGTGCCATTGACTTGATTTGCTTTCAAAATCGAGCACCAAAAGAGTGCTCGGCCCCGCTGTTGTCGAGCGCGACGCGGACCCAATATCTCCTTTGCCTACATCTGGCTAGCCCCCCCCTGCGTTTTTGGAGTGCTGAACCTGGGTTCAGACTAACGCTTTGCGTCATTTCCCGTTGACTCGGGAATCAGCCAGCCCTATTTCCCCCCGCGCAAAGCCCCTCGCTTGGAGGAGCGGAGCATGGTCCAGCGCACAGCTGGACCATGGAGCGCAGCGACCCCAAACCAGAGAGGTACCAATGGGCAACCGTCGGGTAGCGATCATCGGAGGTCTCCGGACCCCGTTCGTGAAGGCGAACACCGTCTTCAACGATCTCACCGCCCTCGATCTCGGTCGGATCGTCGTGCAGGAGCTCGTGCAGCGGTACGACCTCGATCCGGAAGTGATCGACGAGCTGGTCTTCGGCCAGGTCGTCCCCTCGCTGACGGCGTCGTCGATCGCGCGTGAGCTCGTCCTTCTCTCCGGTCTGCCTCGCCGCATCGAGACGCACACCGTGATGCGCGCGTGCGCCACCTCGATTCAGTCCGCGGTCGACATCGCGCGTTCCATCACCGCCGGCACCGCCGACGTGGGCATCGCAGGTGGCACCGAGTCGATGTCGGATCCGCCGATCTTCGCTTCGCGTCCCCTGGCGCACGCGTTGGTGAGCGCCAGCAAGGCCAAGAGTCTCCCGGCACGCTTGAAGCCCTTCCAGCAGCTCAAGTCGAAGGACCTCGTGCCCGTGCCTCCGGCGATCGCCGAGTACACGACGGGCATGTCGATGGGCGACTCCGCCGAGAAGATGGCCAAGGAGAACGGCATCTCGCGCAAGGAGCAGGACGAGATCGCCCTTGCGTCCCACGTGAACGCCGCGCGCGCGTGGAAGGCCGGCTACATGAAAGACGAGGTGATGTCGGTGCCGGTGCCTCCGAAGTTCAAAGAGGTCGCCACCAGCGACAACCTCGTGCGCGAAGACACCTCGATGGAGGCGCTCGCGGGGCTCAAGCCCGTGTTCGATCGCCGCTACGGCAGCGTCACCGCGGGCAACGCGTCTCCGCTCACCGATGGCGCCGCCGCGATCATCTTGATGAGCGAAGAGAAGGCGAAGGCGCTCGGCTACGAGCCCCTCGCGTTCATCAAGTCCTACGCGTTCGCCGCCACGGACCCGGGAGATCAGCTCCTGCAGGGCCCTGCGTACGCGGCGCCCATCGCGCTCGATCGCGCGGGCATGAAGCTCAGCGACATCGAGCTCATCGACATGCACGAGGCGTTCGCCGCGCAGGTCGCGTCCAACATCCAGGCGTTCGGCTCCGCGGCCTTCGCGAAGAAGATCGGCCGCAAGGCGCCGCTGGGTGAAGTGAACCGCGATCGCCTCAACGTGAATGGCGGCTCGATCGCGCTCGGTCACCCGTTCGCCGCGACCGGTGCGCGCATGCTTCATCAAACGGCGCGGGAGATGAAGCGCCGCAACCTCAACACCGCACTCGTCTCGGTCTGCGCCCAGGGTGGTCAAGGCGCAGTGGTCGTTCTGGAGCGCTCATGAGCACCCCTGGAAAGAACTTCTCGTACGCCGTCGAGTCCGACGTCGCGGTGATCACCTTCGACATGGAAGGTGAGCCGGTCAACACCATCGCGCCGCAGATCAGCCAGGAATTCGAGTCGCTGATGACGCGCGCCGCTGGCGACTCGGCCGCGAAGGCGATCGTCTTCATCTCGGGCAAGAAGGACACCTTCATCGCCGGCGCGAAGATCGACTTCCTGCAGACGATCAAGACGGTGGCCGAGGCGAGCTCGCTCTCGCGCCAGGGCCAGGCGGGCTTCGATCGTCTCGACGCGCTGGAGAAGCCGGTGGTCGCGGCGATTCACGGCGCGTGTCTGGGCGGCGGTCTCGAGTGGTCGCTCGCGTGTGATTACCGCATCGCCACCGACTCTCCGAAGACCTCCATCGGTCTGCCCGAAGTGCAGCTGGGCCTCATCCCAGGAGCGGGCGGCACGCAGCGTCTCCCCGCGCTCATCGGCGCGCAGGCCGCGCTCGATCTGATCCTCACCGGCAAGAGCCTGAAGGCGAAGAAGGCGCTCAAGCTCGGCGTGATCGATGAAGTGGTGCCCACGCCGATCCTCCGGCAGATCGCGATCACCCGCGCCTCGGAGCTCGCCAGCGGCAAGCTGAAGGTCGAGCGGCGCCGCGGTCTGGCGCCGGCGATCACGCGCAGCAAGTCGTTCCCCGAGATCTTGAAGGGCCTCACCAACAAGGAAGCGTGGGCGGAGTTCGCGCTCGAAGACAATCCGCTCGGCCGCAAGCTCCTCTTCGATCAGGCAAAGAAGCAGCTGCTGAAGAAGACCCGCGGCAAGTACCCCGCGCCCGAGAAGGCGCTCGAGGTGGTGAAGATCGGCCTCGAGAAGGGAATGAAGGCGGGCCTCGAGGCGGAGGCCGCGGCGTTCGGCGAGCTGGTGATGAACGACGTGAGCAAGCGCCTCGTCGAGATCTTCTTCGCCACCACCGCGATGAAGAAGGACAACGGCGTCGCCGACGCGAAGGTGAAGCCGCGCGAGGTGAAGAAGATCGGCATGCTCGGTGGCGGCCTGATGGGCGGCGGCATCGCCTACGTGAGCGC
>CBIHPJ010000089.1:0-16998 GCA_966211295.1 uncultured Myxococcales bacterium
TAGACGTCTTGTTTCAAGCCGGGGCCGCCGTTGCCGGCGCTCGAGGTTCCGCCGGCGCCAGCGGTTCCGGTCACGATCGTCGTGCCCGTCGCGGTCCACGTCGCTCCGCCGCCGCGCACCACTGCGATCGTCGGACCGCCGCCGCCTGCGCCGCCAGCTCCACCCACGCCGCCGTTGCCCCCGCGACCACCATTGCCGCCGTTCGAGCCGTCGTCCTGCTCGCTGCTGCCACCGTACGCGTTGCGCGCTCCACCGGCGCCACCCTGCCCTCCGCCGCCACCGCCTCCGCCATTGCCGCCGCGTCCACCGTCGGTCGAAGTGACCGTGCAGTTCGTCGCCGTGATCGTCGAGTTCCACGCGAAGATCGCGAACGAGCCGCCACCGCTCAGACCGGCAGTGCCGCCCAGGCCACCGCAACCACCCGCGCCACCTCCGCTGCCCGCGCCGCCGTAGCTGTCGCAGTTCACGTCTCCGCCGCCGCCGCCACCTCCACCGCCGCCTCCGTTTCCGTGCGGGCCCGTACTTCCGCCCGTCGCCACCGGTCGCGAGTAGCCCGCGCTGCTCAACGTGCCGAACGAGCCTGCGCTCGCGCCGTTGGCGCCAGTCGTGGTGGGCGTCGTTCCGTTCGCGCCCCAGTACGTCATCGGCGTGATCCAGTTCCCGTTGAACGGCGGCGCGCCCGGTCCACCCAGCGTGCCGCCGACCGCGGTGCCACCGTTGCCGCCGTATTGATTGCCGTTGCCAGGAAAGCCACCGGTGCCGCCCGTGCGTCCGCAGCTGCTGGTGCCGCCCGTGCCGCCCACCGGAGAAGCGCAGGTCGAGCAGAGTCCGCCCGAGTCTTCGCATCCAGGCTGGCCGGGATTTCCAGGGTTCCCGGATGAGCCAGTCGCGCCCGTCGTGCCGTTCGTGCCCGCCGCGCCGCTGCCCGCGGAGATCGAGACGGCCTCGAGAGTCACTCCAGGTGAGTCGATCACCATCGCGCCGTACGCGCTTGCTCCGGCGGCCGTCGCGTTCGAGCCGACGAAGCTCATCACCTGCACCACTGCGTTCGCCGCGGCGTTGATGCGGAGCGGAGTGTTCACTCCCGTGACGGTGACCGCGGTCGCGAGGCTGCGCGTCCAGGTGCCCGCGGTGTAGCCGCCGTAGAGCCCCTTGTTCGCCGCGTTCAGCACGACCTGCTCGACGTAGGTGCCGCTTGCGATGAGCACGTCTCGCTTGTTGTTCGCCACCGCGGCCGCGAGGCCAGCGCCGATCGTGGCCTTCGGCGAGGTGCGCGTGCCGGGGTTCGAGTCGTTGCCTCCACCCGCGGGCGGCGCCACGAAGATCGAGTTGCTCAGCTCACCATCGATGCCGTCGCAGTTCGCGTCGACGAGCGAGAGATCCGGGAGGTCAGTGGTCGAGGTCGAGGTGCACGAGTACTCGCAGCCGTTCGACGCCATGCCGTCGAGATCGAAGAAGCCCGGCATGCAGCCGGCGATTCCGCACACGCCTGCCGTGCACACGGGGATGGAGTTCGCTCCCGCGGTGCAGGGCCGATTGCAGCCGCCGCAGTGCATCAGTGAGCTCGAGGTGTCGATGCCGTCGTCCACCTGGCCGTTGCAGTCGTTGTCGAGCTGATCGCAGATCTCCGTGGTCGGAGTGCCGGGCACGCAGGTCTGCACGCCTCCATCGAGACAGGAGGGGACCATGCGCTGACACGCGCCCTGCCCGCAGGTCACCTGCATCTGATCTTCATCGGTCTGCCCGTCGCAGTCGTCATCGCGTCCGTTGCACTGCTCCGCCTGAGGGACAGGCGCGCTGCACGCGTCGTAACCGAGGGGCGGCTGACAGGTCTGCGTGCCCATGCAGGTGCCGAAGCTGTTCGTCTGGGTGCACGGCTTCGTCTGATTGGCTGAGGCAAGCGTGCAATCGCAGGTGCCTGAGATGGGCTGACACTGCTTGGTGAACGGTTTGCCTGCGGTGTCGAGGCCGCTCGAGCAGCGGTAGCTGAAGGGACACTCGTCGTCGAAGCTGCAGTCTCGCGTGCAGACCCTGGCGCCGCTGATGAGCGCGCAGCGATCTCCGGGGTAGCCGCAGTCGATGTTGAGCTCGCACGGCTGGCAGAGACCCGCGAGCTCGGGCACGCAGACGAAGCGATCGTTCACCTGGAGCGAGGTGCAGACTTCGCCGAGGTCGCACTTCGAGGAGCAGCGCTTGAAGCAGACGGAGGGCTGGCCCGGGAGCTTGTCGCAGAGCAGGCTCTCGCACTGATCGTCGTTCTCGCAGGGCTCTCCGTTCTTGCGAGGGCTCGCGTCGACGGGCGGGCCGCTGCACTGGCAACCGGCGAGGAGGACGAGGAGTAACCAGGAGTGCTTCACGGGTGACGAGTGTACACCGCCCCTCACCCCGACCCTCTCCCCGCTTCGCAAGGAGAGGGAGTTAGGAGGCGGCGACTTGCGTGCGCATCAGTTCTTCCATCAGCGCGCCCACGTCGAGCACCAGCACCGCGCGACGATCGCCGAGCTCGGTCGCACCAGAGACTCCGGGGATTCCGCGGAGGCGGCCGCTCAGCGGCTTGGTCACGATGTCCTGCTGACCGAGCAACTCGTCGACCGCGAGGCCCAGGCGCTGCTGCGCGAGGCCGACGAGCACCACCGAGTGCACCGCGCGCTTTTCCTCTTCGACGCCGAAGACGCGCGCGAGCCGGATGAACGGAAGCGTCTGCCCACGCACCTCGATCACCTCGCGCTTCTCGATGGTGCGCAGCGTGTCTTCCTTCACGGAGACGATCTCGAGGACCGCGTTCAGTGGAATCGCGTAGGTGCGCCCTGAGACCTTCACCATCAGCGCGCGGATGATCGCGAGGGTGAGCGGCAACGTGAGCGTGAAGGTGGTGCCTTCCCCGCGCCGACTCGAGATGTCGATCAGGCCCGAGAGCCGCTGCAGGTTCGTCTTCACCACGTCGAGACCGACGCCGCGGCCCGAGAGCTCGGACACGTCGCGCCGCGTGCTGAAGCCGGGCTGGAAGACGAGATTCAAGAGCTCACGCCGCTCCATCTCTTCGGTCTGCTCACGCGAGACGAGCCCTCGCTCCACCGCGACCTCACGCACGCGCGCCTCGTCGATCCCCGAGCCGTCGTCGCGCACTTCGATGATCACGTGATTGCCCTGCTGCCTCGCCTGGAGCCCCACCGTCGCGCGCGGCGACTTGCCCTGCTTGGTGCGCACTTCCGGACGCTCCACGCCGTGATCGAGCGCGTTGCGCAGCAGGTGCATCAAGGGATCGGAGAGCTCCTCGACGATCAGCTTGTCGAGCTCGACGTCGCCACCCGAGACATCGAACACCACTTCCTTGCCCGACTCGCGCACGAGCCTGCGCATCAACCGCGCGAGCTTGTCGAAGACCTGGCCGAGCGGGACCATGCGCACTTCGAGCACGCCCTTCTGCAACTCATCGAGACGGCGCTCGAGCGCACGCGCTTCACGCTGCAGCTCCTGCCCCCACAACTTCGGCAACGCAGGTCCACTCGCCTGGCGCGCCGCTTCGGAGAGCCGCTCGATGTTGCTGCGAATCAGCAACAGCTCACCGATCGAGTTCATCAGGCCATCGAGGCGACCGATGTCCACGCGCACCGTGTTGGTGAGGCTGCGAAGACTCGGCTCCGAGTTGCTGCTCAGCCGCGTGAGGCCCGAGGGCGTCGAGGTGAGCTGCGTCAGCGGAGCCAGCGAAGGACCGCTGATGCTCTTGTCGTCCCACAGCGGCGGCGGCTTGCGTGCGGGAACTGGCGGAGGCGGCGGCGTGGAGAACGCGCGCTCGGTGAGCGGAGCGAGCGTCGCTCCTTCAGTCAGATGTCCCTCGAGCTCGGCCTTCGGCTTCGAGCTGCCGAAGATCAGATCGAACGCGATCGACGCCTCGTCACCAGGCTGCGACGAGGGCAACGTGCTGATCACTTCACCGAACGGCTTGAGCGACGAGTTCAACTTCGCGAGCCGAGTGTCGAAGTCTTCGAGGCTGAAGACGGCGCGCACCTTCCACAGTCCCACGCCCTTCTTCACGTTCTCGCGAAGGCGATGCTCCTCGTACTCCGTGAACACCGCGCGCACGGTGGGATCGATGCCCACTTGATCGAGCACGTCAGCCGCTTCCTGCGCGCCACCGCTCGCCAGCTGCTGCAGCTCGGTGCCGAGGAGCTCGGAGCGCTCCTTCAGATCCGTAGAGTCTTCGCCGCGAGAGGCCTCACCCAGCAATTCCTGCAGCACGTCGACCGTCTGCCCGAGACCGTCGAGGAGCTCGGTGCTCAGCGGCGCCTTGCCGAGACGAAGCGCGTCGAGCAGATCCTCGGCGCGGTGCGCCAGGCGCGAGATCGTCTCGAGCCCGAACATCGCCGAGAGACCTTTGAGCGAATGCGCCGAACGAAAGACCGCGTTCAGCCGCTCGGGATCCGCGTGCTCGAGTCCACTCTCTTCGAGCGCCAACAGCTCACGACCGAGCGCATCGAGGATCTCGTTGGCCTCCGCGATGAACTCGGACAAAGCGCGCGGAGCGGCCATGGGATCTCAGAGCTTCAGGTAGCGCTTCACCAGCTCACACAACGTCTCAGGCACGAACGGCTTCACCACGTACTCATCGGCGCCCAGCAGTAAGCCGCGATCACGATCCTGCTCGCGGCCCTCGGTGGTCACCACGAAGAGCGGCGTGTCTTTGTAGTGCGGGTTCTTCTTCACGAAGTTGATGAGCTCGAGGCCGTTGATGTCCGGCATGTTGATGTCGGTGATGATCAACTCGAAGCGATGACGGGGCAGCACCTTGAGCGCATCGAACCCGCTCACCGCCGTGTGCACCTCGACCTCGATGCTCCCCACCACGTTCAGCGACTCCACGGCCGCACGGAGCAACTCCCGGGTTGCTCCGGAATCCTCCACGATGAGGACTTTGCGACGGGTGGACACGTCCGGAAGCCTACTCCAGCGCACAGATGAGTTGATCCCCGTTCTGGCGCCAGCGCGCGGCAGGTGATGGGAAAGCGCTGCGCCCTGACGCTCAGAACGGCATCAACTCATCTGAGCGCGCAAGGCCCACCCCTCAGGGCGAGAACACTGCGACCGCCCCGGAGAAATGAGGGGCGAAGGCCCGGTCGACCAACTCATCGCGCGAGATCGCCACGCCTTTGGGCAACGCCGGAAAAGCGAGCGCGACCGAGTCGATCTTCGCTTTGGAGAGCATGGCGGCGGCCTGGGTGAGCGCGTGTTCGAGCCCCAGCGCAGTGACCGCGTTGGAACGCCCCAGCCCCACCGCGAAGATCTTCTTCGCAGGGACCCGGGCCTCGGTGGGCACCAGGAGCTTGTCGCCGGGCGCTCCCACGAAGAAGCCGGACCCGAGGATCTTCGAGAGGCCTCCGCAGAGCCGCCAGTCGAGATAGCCAGTCGCTCCCGAGAGGGGCCGCTCGTCTTCCACCACGAAGCAGCACAGCGCCTCGATGCCCGTCATGGCGTCGAGCGCTTCGAGGCTGGAGACGAGCTGCTGAGGTTTCAAGACGTCACACTGACCTCTCGCAACACGGCCGTTACGCCTTGCCCACGGTGACCGCGATGCGATCGAGCAGGCCGTTGATGAAGGCGCTCGACGCTTCGTTCCCGAAGTTCTTCGCCAGCTCGACGGCCTCGTTGATCGTCACCTTGCGAGGGATGTCGGGCAGGTGCTTCAGCTCGTACACGCCGATGCGGAGCACGTTGCGATCGATGCGCTGCATGCGATCGAGCCGCCAGTTGTGCGAGTGCTCTTCGATGAGCGCGTCGATCACCGCCTGGTGATCTTTCACTCCGGCGATCAGGTTGCGCGCGAACTCATCAGCGGCGGGATCGCGCGGGCCCTCGTCGTCGTGCGCAGTCCACGCGGCGTCGAGGGCGCCCTTGGCGTCGATCTTCGGATCCTGCTCCAGCTGGTACAGCGCCTGGAGCGCGCGTTCACGGCCGAGACGACGGGCACCCACTCACTTCACTCCTGTGTTCTGAGACATGTTCGCGTACAGATTCACCATCTCAATGCACGCGACGGCGGCCTCCGCGCCCTTGTTTCCTGCCTTCACGCCCGCCCGATCGACCGCCTGTTCGACCGTGTCGGTGGTGAGCACGCCAAAGGTCACCGCGCAGTCGGCAGTAAGCGCGGTCTGACCGATGCCCTTGCTGACTTCACTGGAGACGTACTCGAAGTGCGGCGTGCCTCCCCGAATGACGCAGCCGAGCGCGATCACGCCCGCGTACTTGCCGGAATTCGCCACACGGCGCGTGAGCCCCGAGAGCTCGAAGGTGCCGGGGCAGCGGTAGACGTCGACGTCAGCCTCGGCGACTCCGTGGCGAACGAGGGTGTCCACGGCGCCGTTGAGCAGAGGCTCAGTGATGAAGGAATTGAAGCGGCTCACGGTGATCGCGAACCGGCCCTTCGGAGAGACGAGGTTGCCTTCGAACGTGCGGCCCATGAGGAGCACCTATGACACTAGTTGCCGCCCAGTCCAATCTGCTCGACGACTTCGATGCCGTATCGCTCGACCCCGATGATCTGGTTCGGCGTGTTGGTGAGCAGCTTCAGCTTCTGCACCCCGAGGTCCTGGAGGATCTGTGCGCCGAGGCCCACTTCCTTGAGCCGCGCCTGGCCTTCCTGACCGGCGACCGGGGCGATGTTGGAGGGGCGCTTTTCCACCAGCGCGTCCGCTCCGCCCATGGGCTTCTGGAGGAGCACGATCACGCCACGCTTCTCCTTCTTGATCTGATCGAACGCACGTTTCAGTGAGCCGTCACCGGTCATGCTGTCGAGCAGATCGCCCAGCGGCGAGGCGCGGTGCACGCGCGTGAGCACGGGCTTCCTGCCAGCCACTTCACCCATCACCAGCGCGACGTGCACGCCCGGATCGACGTCGGTGGTGTACGCGTAGGCGGTGAACTTGCCCCACGGCGCGCGGTTCACCACGGTCTCTCCCACGCGGCGCACCAGCCGCTCGTGCGAGAGGCGGTAGGTGATGAGGTCGGCGATCGCGAGCAGCGTGAGCTTGTGCTTCTTCGCGAAGCGAACGAGCTGAGGACGGCGCGCCATGGTGCCGTCGTCGTTCATCACCTCGCAGATCACGCCGGACGGCTTGAAGCCGGCGAGGCGCGCGAGATCCACCGAGGCCTCGGTGTGACCAGGGCGCACCAGCACGCCACCATCGCGCGCACGGAGCGGGAACACGTGACCAGGCCGCGAGAGCGACGCCGGGAGCACGTCGTCAGCGATCGCGGTGAGGATGGTGTGCGCGCGATCGTGCGCCGAGATACCGGTGCTCACGCCTGACGACGCTTCGATCGAGACCGTGAAGGCGGTCTGCCGGGGCGAGGTGTTGTCGGTGACCATCAGCGGCAAATTGAGGCGCCGCACCTGCTCCTCGGTGATGGAGAGGCAGACCAGGCCGCGGCCTTCGCGCGCCATGAAGTTGATCGCCTGGGGCGTGACCTTCTCGGCCGCCATGACGAGATCGCCTTCGTTCTCGCGATCTTCGTCATCCGTGAGGATGACCATCTTCCCTTTGCGGATGTCGGAGATCGCCTTCTGCACCAGGGCGATGCTGCGCTTTTCGTGCTCTTGATTCGGCATTGCGCCTTCCTTGTGTCGCTAAGCCGAACAACGTTCAACGGTCTTCTGCGTATCCGTCGTTGGTGTGGAACCCGTAGAAGAGGCTCTTCCGGCGTCCTGTATTTTCGATGACGGACACGATGGTCGCCGTCATCCACTTCACCGGGAGCGCGGCCTCGAGGCGCTGCCCGATGGGCTGGCGGCGCGGAGAGAAGTGCGGGCCGCTGTAATAGCGCACCGGGTCCTCCATCCAGTCGTCGGTCGTCGTGACCTCGGGGTCGAGCTCCCAGGTGGTGAGCTTGAGGGACTTGAGGCTCTTGAAGCGGGGCGCGGCTTCGACGAGCTGAGCCCAGCCTGCTTCGGTGGCGTCGAGGCCTCCGAGATCGAGCGTCTCCAATTGCTCGAGGCGATGGCTCTGCACCAACGCGCGGAGGATCTCGTCACCCCGCTCTTCTTCACCTTCGCCGCTGGGCGTGCCGATGAGGCCCAGGTGCTTGAAGGGTCCGATGGTCTTACTGGCGAGGATCGCGGCGACGTCTTCAGGCGAGTCCACCCGCACCACGAGCTTCTCGAGCGCAGGAAGTTTCCCCCCAGCGATGGCGAGCAGCGCGTCAGACCACGCGGAGCCGAAGAGCAACGTGCGCAGCTTCGGAGCGTTCACCTGGCCGAGCGTCACTCCGGTGGGCTGGGCGATCGCGAGGTGCTCGAGGCGCGGCGCGCGGATCCACAACATGGAGAGATCGCCGATGGTGATCTCGGCGTCGTGCATCTCACCGAAGCGGAGGAAGGAGAGCTCGGGACTCTTCCTTCCGTGATCGAGCGGCACCGGGAGCGTGGCGCCATCGAAGTCGAGCGACTTGAGCCAGGGCCAGTCGCGCATCATGAACCGCTGGACGAAGACCTCGTGGTGCCCCCAGCAGCCGTGATTTCCCTCGGCGTCAATGGGACAGCGCAGCGAGAAGCTCGAGATGCGGCCCGCTCCGGCTTGCGAGAGGAGTCGCAGCAGCGCGCCCCCTGGACCTCCAGGCTCACCTTCTTCGTCTTCGCCGTAGCCGACGTTCTCCATCATCGGTTCGACGTCGAAGGTCACCGTGTCGATGAAGCCATCGCGCCAGGTGAGCTTGAGGGTGTGCTCATCGTCAACGCAGCCGGGACACCACTCGTCGGCGTGCGCAGCGACGAGCTCATCGAGCGCCTGTTGGAGCGCCGGATCTCCGGGAGAGCGCTCGAGCTGACGGCACAACGAGACGAGCGCTCCGCGTGGGTCCCCTGCGTCTGAGAGCTCGTCGCCCCAAACGGCGAAGATCGGATCACCGGGCGGCGCGAGCAGGAGCTTCTCGTCGAAGATCACGCCCTCGGCTCCGTCTTCATGGTTCGCTTCGCTCATCGAGCCACTTCAAGACCGCGGGCCACACTTCGTCAGGCGCGTTTCTGCCGAGCAACAGATCGAAGTGGCCGTATTCGGAGCGATGGCCGTGGCGCTCGCCGAAGTGCAGCAGCTTCGCTCCGGTGGCCTTGGCGGTGGCCTCGGTGGCGAGGTTGGGACATTGCCGATCGTCGCTCGCGGCGATCATCAGGAGCGGCGTCTTCAGCTGCGAGGCCTTCGCCTGGAACGCTTCGCCTGCGCGCGAGGTGAGTCCGCCGGGATCGAGTCCAGTGGCGAGGCTCGCGAGGAGCGCGGTGGGAATCGGACCGAAGGTGTTGGCGTAGACCTGCCGCACGAGCGCGGGCTCCGCGTTGTCGGGGTGGAAGTTGAAGCCCGCGAGTGGATCGGAAATGCGCGCGAGCAGCGGAGAGATCGCCTGCATCGCGACGCCCCACGGCACCGCGTTCATGCGCTGCAGCACCGGGCGCACCTTCTTGATCGGCTCGAAGCCGCTCACGCCGATGCAGTAGTCGAGCGCGCTCCCGAGGGCGGTGGCGGAAAGGACTCCGCTATCGCCGGTGGCGATCGAGTGGCACATCGCGAGAATTCCGCCCATCGAGTGACCGACGAAGTGCACGCTCGAATGGCCGCTCACTTCACGCACGCGCTCGAGGAACGCGGGGACGTCCTGCTCGAGGTAGTCGTGGAAGTCCCAGCTGGTGAGCTCGGGCGCGCTCTCTCCCGCGCCACGGAGCTCGCCCACGTACGCGTCGAAACCGTAGGCCGCGAGGTACTCGGCGAACGAGCGGCCAGGCCAGTGGAAGGCGAAGCGATTGGCGCCGAGGCCGTGCAGCAGGAACACCGCGCCGCGCGACTTCCCGGAGGGACGCACGCGCCACAACGCGAGCTGTTGGCCGTCACGAGTGGTGGCGGTGAGTCGCTCAGCGGGAGGCAGCCTCTTGGTGAGCCGCGTCCACACGCGAAGCTGCTCGGGAACGATCGCGGAGACCAGCCAGGGAACGATCATGGCCGCGCACCATAACAACGCACACGAGCAGGCAGGTGCACTCGCCAATTATCTCCCTCTCCCTTCGGGAGAGGGTCGGGGTGAGGGCATGCCAACTTCAAGGACGTAGGTGCGCCAAAGCGTGAGTCCGCGAGGATCACCATCAAACGAAGCCTCCGCATCAAAGACCTTCGTCGCACCAGAGAGCGCACCCGGAACCCGAAGCGGATCACCGACGAGGATCGTGACCCCTCGGCGCGCCTGCGCGTGAAGCCACGGAAGCAAACGGTCCGCGAGCTCCGGCGAGTAACAAACATCTCCCGCGAGAATTACATCCGTCTCCACATCGCCGCCGATGAGGTCGCGCTCGCTCACCTCGACCTGCACCTCATTGAGCGCCGCATTCTTCAGCGCCATCGCCGAAGCGATCGGATCCAGATCCGCGCAGAGCACTCGCGCACCACACTTCGCAGCCGCAACTCCCTCGATCGCGCACCCGCTCCCGAAATCGAGCACACGTTTCCCGCGCACGAGCTCAGGGTGATCGAGCACGTACCGTGCGAGCACCTGCCCTCCCGGCCACGCGAAGGCCCAGTACGGCATTCCGAGGGCAGCCGGATCCTGCGGGTGCCAGCTCGGCGCATCCGGAGGCAGCAGCCACAGCCGCAGCTCTGGGCACAGAAACGGCGCGGCGATCTTCAGCTCAGGTGCGAGCGGATGCACGACGCCTACGAGAAAGAGCAAGCAACGCCAGCGCGAGCAGCGCGGGCGCATCGTTCGTCTGACAGCCGCACGTGTCGAACACGACCATGTCCACCGGCATGCCACCGTCCGGGTCCATGCCTCCATCCGACAGCAGCGCAGTGGACCGCAGCATCCGCACCTTCACCTCGACGTTGCCGGTGCGATCGATGAACTGCTGGTAGAGCAACGCCACGTTGCCATCGGGCCCGGGCACCACCACCGGCCCACGCGAATCGGGACCCGTGCTCACCACGTTCCCCGCGAGCTCCGCGCCGGTGAGATCGATCATCTCTGCGAGGATCTGGCTGCCGAACTCATCAGGCGATTCCCACACCAGCTGCCAACCGCGCGCGTTCGGCGCGACCACGGGCTCGAACACCGCGCGATCACCAGGTCGAGACTGCACGCTGAGCTGCCTCGCCTTTCCGCTCCTCACGTCGCTCACGCTGGTCTGCGCGACTACGAGTCCACCCATTTCATCGTGCGCGACGATCAGCAGGCTCGAGCCACGCGCTGCCAAACAAGGAGTCCCCGTGCGAGGGAAGGAGCCGAGGCCATGAAGCTCGGGATTCGGCGCGTCCGCGCTGTCGTGGATCTCAACCACGCCGAGCACTGGACCGTCCTTGATCACCGGAATGAAGAGCGAGCCCTCGGCATAGGCGCCACAACGACCGAAGCGCACGCCGGTGTACGAGAGGGGCACGCCCATGTCCGCGCCGTAGGCGATCGAGTCGGTCCCTGGAGTCCACGCTGCCTGAGTCCGCTCCCCAACGAGCGCCGTCGGATGACTTCCGGGGACCTTGAACCGCGAGGTGCCCGAGGTGCCGTCGAGCGTGGCCGGATAGATCGCCGTCCCACCCGGACTCGCGGTCTTCACGGCGAAACCGGGTCCACCTGCGACCTGGTGAAGCGTGAACGTGCCTCCGTCGAGTGAACCGACGGAATTGAGCATCGTCGCCTCACCACTCGGCGCGAGCCGCAGCTGCATGAAGTTCGACGCGTCGTTCCAGCCGAGGAGGAAGACGCTGCCGGTCCACACGCCGCTCGGGCTGAGCTGGTTCGAGTCAGCGGAGTTGCTGACCATCTGGCCGAGTGACGGAGCACCCAGGCCTCCCGCGCCGGGAATGATCGACTGCACGCGCAGCGAGTCGTCGCCGGAGAGCAACGCGAGCGCACGTCGATCGTCCGCCGCCATCGAGAGCGGCTCGAAGCCGCGGGGCAACAACAGGTTCGCCACGCCGGTGTTCTGGGCTCCTCCGACGGTGAACTCGGTGATCTGGAACGTCTCGAGACCGGGCGTCTGACTTGCGACGAAGAGCTTCATGCCGCCCGCGAGTGCAGTCCCGAGCAACGGCCGCGGACCCGCGGAGGGACCCATCAACGCAGCGCCGCCGGTCGACGCGGTATCGAGCGTGCCTGCGAACACGTGCTGTCCGCCGGCCTGCGCGACGAACGCACCGCTGAGCGGAGGCGCGAGCGCCGTCGCGCTGATCGTTCGCCCGAAGTTGGTGAAGTACTGCGAGGTCTGCACCTGCGTGGCACCGCGGGGAATGAGCGCCCCGACGAACCGATCGCCCATGCTCCAAGCGGCGAGGAAGCCTCCGCCGGGGATCGCGGTCAGCGTCGGGTTGAACACCAGGCCGTTCGACGACTTGATCGTCACTGCGAAGACGGGACCCGGAGGCTGCCCCACGCGCTGGCCCATCACCGCGCTCGGCGTCTCCCAGATCACCAGGAACTCGCTGCCAGACTCTTCGAACTGCAGGTCACCGATGGGCGTGTTCGCGGGAACGAGCGTGTCGTTGCAGCTGCTCAGCTGCCCCGTGGGTGAGAGCACGGCCGCGCGGATCGATTGATTCGGGGAGCCCGTGGTCGCGACTTTCCAGACGACCACGCTGTTGCCCGCGGCATCGGTCGCGACGCGCGGTTCGGAGAAGATCTCCTTCGAAGAGCTCAGACAGGCGATCTGTCCGTACGGCGCGTTGAGGCCTGCGTCGGGGAGCCAGATGTTCGCCCAGAGATCGGGACCCCGCCGGCGCGCGGTGCCGAAGCTGGTGTCGCGTCGCTCGTCGACCCAGATCACCGAGGCTGCGTTCGAGAGTCCGCTCCAGCCGAGATCGGCCCAGAACTCGTAGGCGTCGCGCGCGAGGCCGCCGTCGGTGATGAAGCCACCGCCGGTGCCTCCGCCCATGGGATTGCCGCCGCCCATGCCGCCAGTGCCTCCGCCGATCCCAGCTCCGGTCCCGCCTCCGAAGCCACCGCCCATTCCGATGCCGCCCCCGATCGGTGGAACGCCTCCGCCGGTTCCGCTCGCGATGCCGCCGCCGAAGCCTCCGCCCACGTTCGGAACGCCGCCGCCAAAGCCGCCACCGACGGGAAATCCACCGCCGCCGATGGGCTGAGTGCCACCGCCCGCGCCGCCGGTGCCTCCGCCGAAGCCGCCGCCAGTGCCGCCAGCTCCACCTCCGAAACCGCCGCCTGTGCCGCCCGCTCCGCCGCCGAAACCGCCGCCTGTGCCGCCCGCACCGCCACCGATAGGAGGAAGACCGCCGCCCAGCCCTCCGCCAAGGGGAAAGCCACCACCACCACCGCCGATGGTTGGGAGGCCGCCGCCTCCAGTGCCGCCGCCGATGGGAAGGCCGGAATCGGGCTCTTCACCGGCGTCCGGAACTCCGGCGAGGGCAAGAATCAGAACGATCCGAAGCATGTGTGGGTCACCCCGGGAGCGCGTCGGGCCGTCGCGCGCCGTGAATGCCGCGAGTCTGGCTGCTTTTCCGCGATGAGGCCAGTCAGGCCAGTCCGGCGGCCTTGAGCTGTTCCAGGGTCAAACCACCGTTACCGGAAGTCCCCATGCGAGGCCCCATCATTCGGGCGACGTACTTCCCGATGATGTCGGCTTCGAGGTTTACGCGCTGGCCGGGCTGCTTTCTGCCCAGCGAAGTGCGCTGCTGCGTCTCGGGGATCAGCATCACGCTGAAGGAGTTCGCGGTCACCGCGGTGAGGGTGAGCGAGACGCCGTCGATGCACACCGAGCCCTTCTCCACGAAGAAGGGAGCGAGCTCAGCGGGCAACGAGAACGAGAGCACCAGCGAGCCACCTTCAGGCCTGGCCTCGAGCACGTTGCCGACGCCGTCGACGTGGCCCTGCACCCAGTGACCACCGAGGCGATCTCCCATGCGGAGCGCGCGCTCGAGATTCACGCGCGTGCCCACCTTCCATTCGCCCAGCGTGGATCGGCGCAGCGTCTCGGGCGCGGCCTGCACCTTGAAGCTCGCGCCCTTCCACTCCACGACGGTGAGGCAGACGCCGTCACAGGCGATGGACTCGCCCTGCTGAAAATCACCCGGGTAGCTGGAGTCGATCCAGAGATCGGTGGTGGGACCCGGCGCGATGCGAGAGACGGTGCCGAGATCGGTGACGAGGCCAGTGAACATTCACTTCTTCTTAGCGGCGGCGGGCTTCTTCTTCTTCCCGCCGTTCGACTTGGTCGCCCTGGCCTCGTTGGCCTCGACGAACTCCACGATGCGGCTGTCGGCCTTGCGGAGGCGGCGCGAGAGCATGCGGCAGATGTTCTGGAGGATGATCACGTAGGCGAAGTTGTCGGCCTTGTAGACGTTCCACAGCTCGGGGTTGGTGAGCGAGTACGTCACGGCCTTCTTGCGCACCACGCAGGTGGCGCTGCGGGGCTGGAGCTCGACGAGCGCCATTTCTCCGAAGCACTCGCCGGGGCCGAGCTTCACGATCGACTGGTTCTGGCCGGTGGCGGAGCGGCGGAGCACTTCGACCTCACCCTCGCGGATGACGTAGAGC
The DNA here is from genome assembly GCA_966211295.1 of uncultured Myxococcales bacterium. GTDB lineage: Bacteria > Myxococcota > Myxococcia > Myxococcales > Myxococcaceae > Archangium_A. The sequence continues at coordinate 14,509 of CBIHPJ010000089.1, forward strand.
GTGCGACCCATCTCGCCTTCGTTGCAGATGTGTTCGCCGACGTCCCAGCGACGCTCCTCGAGGAACTCGAAGAGGATCTCGAGACTGGTGCCCTTGAGATCGAGGAACACCGGAACGCTGCGGAGGAACGTGGCAATGGACGCATCGCGCTTCGTGATCATGCGGCGGAAAGAACCACTTACGTCCGCGGAGTGCCAGCGCGTTCTCGCTCAGCCGCCGAACAACCTGAGTGCGTTCTGACCGAGCAAGCCTGCTTCGACGTCGTCGCGGAATTTCAGGCTGACGAGGTGGTTCACTTCGCGATCCCACGCGTAGGGCAAGTTCGGGAAGTCGGTGCCGTAGAGGATTCGCTCGGGCGCGACTTCGAACATGCGGCGCGGGAAGTCGATCGGGAAGTAGTTGGAGCCGATCATCGTGGTGTCGAGCCAGAGATTCTCGAAACGCTCGAGGAGCCTGGTGTACTCATCGAACTCGTCTGCGCCGAGGTGCGGGATGCAGAGCTTCAACTTCGGGTGCGCGGTGAGCACTCGCTCCACGCGGTCGGCGCCGCACATCGCGTAGACGTCGCACTTGTATGCGGGCGAGGAAGGCTCGCGGCCGGCGTGCATCACGAGCGGGAGGTTCGCTTCGGTGCAGGCTTCGTAGATCTCGTTGAGCTCGGGTGAATCGGCGGAGAAGCACTGCACGTGGCAGTGGAGCTTCACGCCCTTGAGCCCCTTCGCGAAGGCGTCCTGCACGATCTGCTTCGCGTCGGGTTCGCCGGGGAAGACGGTGGCGAGGCCTATGACTCGCGAGTCCTGCGCGGCGATGCGCGCCATGTACTCGTTGAGCGCGCGCGCCATGCCCGGCTTGTGTGAGTAGTGGAGCGCGACCACCTTGGTCACGCCGCGCGAGAAGAGGAACTCGAGGGCTTGCGGCGTCTTCAGCTTGTAGCGAACCGGCCAGCCGTAGGTGTCGAACCACTTCCAGATCGCGTCGAACATCGCGTCGGGGAAGAGATGGATGTGCGCGTCGACGACGGGCGGGAGTGTGAGCGGGAGATGCGGCCCTTCTTGATCGTTCACCGCCGGCAGCGGGAGCGACATGCCGCGCTTTTCGAGCGGCGCGGCGAGGCAGCACAACTGTGAGGGCAACTCCTCGAGCATCAGGGAACGTAGAGACGGAGGTTGTTGCCGTTGTCGATGTAAAGCAGGCCCGGCCGATTGCCGACGCGGATGGGCTGGTGAGCGATCCCGGAGGGCACAGTTCCAAGCGGGGTCGTAGTCATCGTCGGCCCGCACGTGTCGGTCATCTTGGAGAGACCGAACTGCGTCGTCCCGATCTTGTACGAGAACAGCAGTGTGTTCTCGCCGTTCGCTCCGTAGGGCGAAACTCTGAGATCGGATGGAATGGACGAGGCAGGGCTGTACGGCTGCAAGGTGGCGTCGTCGAAGCAGGCGGTGAGATCGCATGGGCTCAGAGTTTGGAAGTGAGCCTGACGCGTCGAGTTCGAGGTCCATGTGGTTGCGAGGCAATTGCCGTTCGGCGTCATCGCAACCTTGACCGCCGTCGGATTCGATGCGGCGACGGCGTAGCCAATGCTGCCGCAGTTGTAGCCGCCCAGGATCTGCGCGCGGCATCGGTAGTGCGACCAGAGGACCTGCGTCGTGCTGCTCGTGTACGCAGCCCAGCTATCGTTCGACTGCGCCACGAGGTGATTGCCGGCGTTGGACAACGTCCGCGTGACCGTTCCCCGCGTGTAGGTACTGCCGATGATTGTGCCGAAAGTCCCATTCGAGCCCGCTGGCTCGTTGGCGACCGGGGGACGACTGACCATGGCGACCACGGGATTCGCATCCACCAGTCCCGCAATGGCCGCCCCGTCCATTGAACTGCCGCGCCACGACAGTCCACCCTGATCGATGGTCGACGCGCCAACCCTCGTGCTGCTCAGAAGCGTGCCTGCATTGACCACGTTCGCGGAATTGACGGTCAGCGGACTGCCGCCGATCGGTGGATTCGAAGCGAAAAGGATCTCGGAGAAGGAGCCGCCCACGTCCTGATAGATGTGATGCCCGGCGGTTCGCACCGCGACCGTGATCACGCCTTCGTTGTCAGAACTGGCATCGAACGCGACGACCTGCGGCAGAATGATCATGTTCGTGCCGCTGGGAAATCCGGTCGCGAGATGGAATTTCTTCGTCGAGGCCGCCACCGGGTTGCCGTAGTCGTCGGCAAGGTTGGCGGCGATTCCGACATCGAGCACTCGGTTTTTGAACGTGTCGAGCGGCAACGTGTACTGGGTATGTGCGGTGTTCCACGAGTCGTTCGTGGGCCCAGTTTGGCCGGTGATGGTGAGCGCCGGGCTCGTCGACAGCGCACCTCTCACCGGCTCCGAGAAGGTGATCACGCTCTGCCACGGCTCAACGTTTCGCGCGTTGTTCGCGGGCGTCCACGTCACCACGGTGGGCGCGCGACGATCGACCGACCAGGTCAGAGTCCCTTGCGCGG
>CBIHPJ010000090.1:0-16955 GCA_966211295.1 uncultured Myxococcales bacterium
GCTTCGAACGCGGCCACTCCGCCGTCGTCGAGATCTTCGAACGGCGCGAGGAGCTCGGGGAGTGAGGCTCCATTCGTCAGGGCGAGAAGTGCCTCGGCCTCTCGCTCCTTCACTTCGGAGTGGAAGACGGTGAAGCCCTTCCTCCAGGAGACTTTGCCAGCGCCGATTCGCACTGACGGATGCGCGGTGAGGAAGAGCTCGCCCCACGTCTCGGAGGGATGCGCTTGCAGATCGGCGAAGGTCGCCTGAGGTCCGTCAGGAGCGATGAAGCTCTCGGCTCTCTGCCACTCGAGCGCGGCGGTTTCTGATTTCAGAAACGCAGGGAACTTTGCTCCGAGGCGATCGAGGGAGTGATTCGTCGAGGGGTACTCGCGGAGGTAGTCGGCGACCAGCGCGTCGAAGGTCTCGTCTCCGACTTCTTTCCTCACGAGGGGAAATGAGTCGCGGAGGACGTCGCGCATTCGCAGCCAGTACATCTCTGCGTAGACCTCGATCCTCGCCTTCTCGGAGAGTGGCGGATGAGGGGCGATGAGGGCCTCGGCTTCTGCAGGGACCGGAGTCGGATCGCAGATCGCGGAGAAGAGAGTGGTCTGAGTCTCTGCCAGTAATTGCGCTCCGCCCCTCTCCCCGATCCTCTCCCCGCTTCGCATGGAGAGGGAGGGAGTTGGCTGAATCGATCTCGCCTTCTCTGCTTCTGCGAGGAGAACGTCGAGCGGCGGAACTCCGTCGTCCCATTCGATGAGGGTGCTGACCGCGCCGAATCTTCCGATGGCCCTCGCGTAGAGCGCCCAGACTTCGTCGCTCACCGGCCCATCGTGCGTGTCGATGATGATCTCAGGCCGGCGCTGATGCCCGGCGAGATGAATCTGCACCACCCGATCCACCGGCACGCCCGCGAGATACGCGTCGGGATCGAACCCGTGATTGCGGCTCGACACGAAGATGTTGTTCACGTCCAACAACAGGTCGCATTCCGCGCGCGTGGCGACCTCGCTCACGAACTCCCACTCGGTCAGCTCACTCTGCGCGAACGTGAAGTAGCTCGACACGTTCTCCAGGGCGATGCGCCGCCCCAGGAAGTCCTGCACGCGCTGCACTCGCTCGACCACGTGGTTCACCGCTTCTTCGGTGAACGGCACCGGGAGCAAGTCGTGTGAGTACCGCCCGTGCGCGCGGCCCCAGCAGAGATGATCAGAGACGATCGAAGGCCCGATGCGATCGATCAGCGCCTTCCAGTCCTTCAAGTAGCGGGAGTCCAACGGCTCCACGCTCGCGATGCCCAGTGACACTCCGTGGAGCACCACCGGGCGATCGCGTCGCACCTTCTCGAGCACCGCCAGCGGTCTGCCGCCGACACCCATGAAGTTCTCCGAGATCGCCTCCACCCAATCGACGGGCGGCGAAGACTCGAGGAACTCCTTGTAGTGCTTCGGCCTCAGGCCGACGCCGAACCCGAGCGAGCGCATCAGCTCACATCTTCTTCGCGGCGGCGGCTTCCTTGCCGCCCTTCTTCTTGCAGTCGGCGGAGGTGAGGCTGATCCAACCCTTGCCCTTGCACTCGTTCATGCCGGCACAGTCGTGGTTCGCGTTGCCGCAGGCGCCCTTGCCCTTGCACTCGTTCACGCCTTCACAGCTGATGGTCGCCACTTCCTTCGTCTCCTTGCCCTTCGCAGGCTTGTCGGCGGCGAGAGCGCTCAACGAGGCGACGGCGGACAGCAGGATCAAGCCCTTGGTGGTGTTCTTCACGTGGTGTTTCTCCGGCGTTTGGGGGACCGCCCGAAATGGGCGGGCTTGCTGACGGTGCCTCTACGCACGCTCTTCAAATGTGGTTTCACCCACCGGCTACGCTCCGTCCTCTGGGTCGCTTCGCCTTTCGAATCCTACGCTTCGCTTCGGATTCAGTGGCCAGCGTGACAACCGCTGGCCGGCTACGCTCCGTCGAGGACCTCGCGAACCCTACGCGCCAGGCCATCGGCCGAGAAGGGTTTGGGCAGGAACTGGAGGGCTCCCCGGTTGAGCTCGGCTTCGGCCTGCTCATCGGGCAAATAGCCACTCGTCAGCAGAACCTTGAGCCTGGGAAACCGAACGTGGAGCTGTTGCACCAGCGTCACTCCGTTCATCCCCGGAAGACCCACATCGGACACCACCAGGGCGAAGCCGGCGAGCTGTCCTTCAGCCAGGGCGAGCGCGTCTTCGGCGGAGCCCACATCCGTCACGTCGTACCCGCGCTCGCTCAACGCACGACGCGCGATGCGCCGCAGACCGGGTTCGTCTTCCACGAGCAGCAGCCGCTCGACGCCGCCGATCGACAGGTGCGCCGCGGGTTGAACCGTGGGCAGCTCATCGGCGAGCGGGAGCACCACCCAGAACGAGGAGCCCTTCCCTTCCACGCTGTGCACCGTCAGTCCGCCGCCCGCGCGCACCGCGATGCCGTGACAGGTCGCCAGTCCCAGTCCGGTGCCGCGCGTGCCCTTGGTGCTGAAGAACGGCTCGAAGAGATGTGAGAGCGTCGCGGCGCTCATGCCCACCCCGGAGTCGCTCACCTCGATCACGAAGTACTTCCCCGCGGGCAGGTGGGCGGGGCGGCGGCGATCGCTGCCCTGCAGCTGCTCGGCACGTGCGGTGACGTTCACCACGCCGCCCTCGGGCATCGCGTCCTTCGCGTTGATCACCAGGTTGAGCAGCAGCACCTGCAGCTGACCGGGCTCGATGCGCACCGCGAGGCTCGGCGCGTCGAGCTCGAAGCGAAGTGGGTGCCGCTCGCCGAGGCCACGCACCAGCACCGCGCGGAGTCCGGTGAGCTGGCTCTCCATCGCGAGCACCTGGGGCGAGCCCAGGGGCTTGCGCGCGAAGGACAGCAGGCCGCGCGTGAGCTCGGCGGCGCGTTGAGTCGCCTCACGCACGTCGCTCAAGACCTCGTCCTGCGAAGTGCCACCGTGGTGCGCCATCACATCGACGCCTGACTGGATCACCGCCAGCACGTTGTTGAAGTCGTGGGCGATGCCCCCGGCGAGCCGCGCCAGCGCGTCGAGTTTCTGCGCCTGGAGCCATTGGTCTTCGAGCTGCTTTTCGCGGGTGATCTCTTTCACGCTGCCGGTGAGGCGCACGAGCTTCCCGTCTCGCACCACGGGCCGCATCGAGTCGCGCAGCCACTTGATCTCGCCCGACGCGTCGATGATGCGGTACTCGGCCACCAGCGGTTGGCCATGCTGGAGCGCGTCGTTGATCTGCACGGTGCGCGGCAAGTCGTCGGGGTGGATCATGGTGAACCAGCCACCGCGATCCCTCACCTGCTGAGGCGTGTACCCGACGATGCGCTCGAACGAGCCCGCGATGACCGTCGACATCACGGGCGCACCAGCCAACGCGCCCTCGTCGCCGAAGTACACGTAGTCGGAGGTCAGCTCGTTGAGCAGCGTGAGCGCTCGCGTGTTCTCTTCCAGCGCGAGCTGCGCGTGCTTGCGCGTGGTGATGTCGGAGACGGTGCCGAGCATGCGAATCATGTTGCCCTGCTGATCGCGCAACACCTCGGTGTACGTCTGCATCCAGCGGATCTCGCCGTTCACCAGCATCCGGTGTTCGCCGTGCCGGGGCGGAGCGTCAGCACGAGTGTTCGCTTCGATCGACTCCTTCACTTGCGCACGATCATCTGGATGCACCGCGGCGATGTACGCAGCGGTCGTGTCCTCGAGGTTGCTCGGCTTGAAGCCGACGGTGCGCGCCATCAACGCGGACCAGCGCACCTTCGGTTCGCCCACGGACCAGGACCACAGGCCGACGCCCGCGGCATCGAGCGCCGCTTCGAGGTCTTCACGGGGAATGAGGTCGCTGCGTGACTCCGTCATCGCTCGACTCCGGGAGCAAGTCTCGCAGAGACGGGGAGATCATGTCCCTGCTTTTGGTCGGTCTGCACCTCAGCCACGAATGCATGCCAGTCCCGTGCTACTCCACTCTCTCTTCGATCACGGAGTCTTTGATGACCAAGCTGTCCTCGGTGGAGAAGCGGAACCTCATCGCCCAGTGGGCCTTCGACACGCGCCCTGTCCTGCTGCGTTTTCACCTCTGGCTCGAGGACGTGGAGGTCGAGCGCGCCCAGAAAGACCCGGTCTCTGCGCACACTTTCACCCCACGTGAGATCGCGCGTTGCATCGCGATGACCTCCGCGGCCACCGCGCTGGGAACCAAGCTCTTCGGGCAATTCGGCGAGGGCAAGGGCAAGGACAAGCAGGAATACAACCAGGTGAAGAAGGCCGCCGACGCGGTCAGCGCCTACATGATGAGCGAGGGCCTCTGGCACCTCACGCGCCAGCTCCCTGAGAACCACGCGCTGATGGTCTGCCTGGGCGAAGGGCTGATGCCGAAGGCCGGAGAGACGCCCGAGATGGGCGCCAACCCGCTCCTGGGCTTCGGTCGGGTCTACGCGCGGCCCGAGGTGGCGCGCTTCGTCGACGAGCAGGTGCGGCGCTTGCTCAACGATCCGAAGCCGCGGTTCCACGATTTCTACGAGGCGCTCAAGAAGAAGAACATCACGGTGTGGGGCGCCGCGGTCGACACGCTCGAGAACACCTCGCGCTTCGCCGAGGGGAAGAACACCGGGCCGATGTGCGTGCTCCACCTGTTCGACTCGCCGCTCGCGGTGACCAGGCCGTACGAGGCGTACTTCGGAAATCTCACGGTGCCGCGCGCGGTGGCGCAGGAAGCGGAGCGCCGCTCGGTGATGCTCGACTGGGCCACGCCGCGCGCGCAGGTGCTCGACGTGATCAAGACCACGTACCCGGGGATCAAGCCTTCGAACGTGCACGTGTGGACGCTGGCGGGAAAGAGCCGCGTCACGCGCATGAGCAGGCTGTGGGACGAGTGGAAGAAGCTCGGAGTGCATTTGGTGGAAGACGGCTGGGTCGCGCCCACGGGCATTCCGACGTTCAACGACTCGGGCACCTACGCGCCCACCTTCCTGGTGAAGTCGTGGGTCGATGAGAAAGAGGAGAAGCACGTCTTCCTCTGCGACGGCTACGCGGCGACCGCGGAAGCGATGCAGGCGGCAAGCTTGAGCGAGGTGCTCGATGTGGACTCCACGATGTCGGTGCTCTCGCCCACGTTCGAGAAGCCGCACGACGAGGAATACGCGCTCATGCGCAGCGCGCCCGGCGCGAACTTCAGCGACCTGGTGATGGATCCTTCGCTGGCCGAGCACTACCGCGAGTCGGTGCGCACCGCGGAGCTGTCGAACGTGCCGCTGCGGCATCGCACCTTGCGTGCACAGGACTTCCTCCCCGAGAAGAGCTGGCGAGTGCTCGCGTCGGTCGGCTACCTGAGCGACGACCCGTACACGGGGACTTTGGGCGTGGAGAAGATCGACGACCTTCGGTACCGGGTGACCACGCGGCTCTTCACGCACGCGGCTTCGAGCAAGATCACCTTCACCCTGCGGTTGAAGGAAGGGCTCGAGGAATCGCGGCTGGTGTTCAGCCCGCTGCTGGTGCGCTTCCTCGATGGAGATGATTTCCGTCAGCGCGCGGTGAAGATCTCGGACTCGGGGCGCATTCGGAACGAGCTGCAGACGCTGATCAGCCAGGCGCTCGAGTACGACGGAGATCGGATCAAGGTGCACTTCGATCGCATCGACGAGAAGGTCTTGCCGAAGGCGAAGCAGAAGAAGATCCGCGAGATCCTCGAGTGGTATCTCGCGGAGCACCCGGTGTGGTTCGAGTGGCTGGAATTGCACGGCTGACCTGGTCTCCCTCTCCCTGCGCCAGCGGGGAGAGGGTCGGGGAGAGGGGCTTCCTCGCTTGAAGCTCCGCTTTTCCGACTACGCTCGCAGTTCGTGCGACCCGCGCTGCTGATCGTTCTTTTCGCCGCGGGCTGCGCAACCACACCCAAGCCGCGCGAAGAGATCCTTCTCCCGCCCTCGGTGTGGCCGAAGGAAACCACCATCCGCTGGTACGACATCGACGGCGACACCGAAGCGGAGATCCGCGCGCAGCTCGAGGCGAAGGGTCCCGAAGGTCACACCGCGTACACCGCGTGGCAGGTGACCTGGAACATGCCCCTGCAGCAGAGCGAGGCCGGTTGCAGCCTGGGCCCCGTCACCACCGACGTGCGGATCACGATGCGACTTCCGCGCTGGAAGGGCCCCGCTGACGAGAAAGATCCACTCGTGCAGCGCTGGAAGAAGTACCTCGACGGGCTCAAGGAACACGAGTCGGGACATCGAGAGAGTGGGTTCAGCGCGGCGACCGATATCGCCGAGCTCTTGCCTTCGCTCCCGCCGAAGCCGACGTGCGAAGAAGCGGAGCTGGCAGCAAACGCCGCGGCGCTCGAGGTGCTCGCGAAGTACCGGCAGCGCGACGACGAGTACGACGCCGAGACGAAGCACGGCGAGACTCAGGGCGCCGTCTTTCCTTGAGTTTCGCGGCGAGCCCTTCCGCGCAACCTCCCTCCGACGTACCCTCAGACAATGTGGCGTGTGTGGCTGGGGCTGGTCGTGTTTGTGGTGTCGTGCACTCCGACTCCCGAACGGGACGCAGGGTCGAACGACGACGCAGGGTCGAACGACGATGCGGGACTGATCGACGACGCCGGATCTGCAGAACCCGCGGTACTGCAGGCGCGATCCGACGAACTCGCAGTTCACCTCTCCTGGGATGCAGGTCCGACCACTGAAGCGTGGTTGGTCTTTCGCGACGGAGACGAGCTGGCGCGTCTCGACGCGGCCGCGCGCACGTTCGATGACCTCACTGCCGTCGCTGGAACCCTCATCAACTTTGATGCTTCGGCCACCGAAGATCTTCCCGACGGCATCGAGCTCGAGTGGACCCAGCCGAACAGCAGACCAGGACCGAGGCACACCTATTGGGTTCGTCGCGTCGCAGGCGGTCCGTCCAACACCGTGAGCGCTGGCCGCAGTGCTCCGAGGTTGACGGGGTTTTCGATCGAGAGAGGTGACGCCGGATGGTCGCTTGATGCCGGCACGTCGCTGTGGATCGACACGAGCGCTCCGTCACCGGACGTCTTCGTCGCGAGTCTCTCCGCAACCGCCACGCCCAACGATCAAACCACCTCGGTGGTGCTCCAAGCGTCCGTCGATGCGGGGCGAAGCCTGACTGCAGTCACCTACAAGATCGTGGCTCACGCGCAGGGCGGTGAATCGGTCGAGTCATTCGTCAGTGGTTCCCGCGGAGGAAATCAGATCGAGTACCAGTGGCAGCGCTCGGGCGACGACTCGCCGACTGCCTTTGTCGATCTCCCCTATGTCCACGGACTGACCTGGCTCGATCCCGAGGCGATCCTGAGCGAGGGCCGCTACTACCGCGTCGTTGCGCGAGCAGCGTCACAGGAGTGGTTCTCTGCGCCGGTGAGAGCAGAACTCAGGGCTCCGGTGCAGATGATCAGCAATGGCAACGGTCGGAACTCGCTGGTCCTGCGCGACGACGGCGTCAGCTTCTCGCTCCGTTACCCGCGACCACCAGTCCAGTTTCCTCCGCTCCGAGCATTCTTCTCATTTCAGAATCTCGCCTGCGGTCTGCTGCACGACGCGGGAATCGAGTGCGACGACGGCAACGGAGGGCTGACGCCCCTCAACCTTCCGCCCGCGACGAACGCTGCGGGAAATGACGGGTCGCTATGGCTCGAGCTCGTCGATGGCGGCGTTGACGGCTACGTCTCAGACGGAACCGGACGTCCACTCCCCCAGGGAATCTTGTTCCGTCGTCAGGCGAACTTCTCCGAGGCCGCCCAGATCGTCGGTTGCAACGGAGACACTGTCTGCGCCAGGGGCGCGGACGGCGGGATTCGCTGTTCGTTCTCCACGGGGATCGTCGACGTCCCCACGGCGAACCGGACATTCTGGATGACCTACAGCCACGCCGTGACGAGCGACGGCCAGGGGAGCACCACGAACTACAACTGGCTCGGCCCGAGCCCGGGCACGCTTCCGGTCGAGGACGCCGGGTACGTGAACGGCTGCGACGATCTCCACACCTGTGGAGTTCGAGCCGACGGCATCGTGCGCTGCATGCGCGGCGAGCATCGCAGCTTCGAGCCTCCGGTCAGTGCGGAGCGATACCTGTCGATGAATACAGGCCAATCGTGGCGGTGCGGACTGACGGTCGATCGGCGCGTGCGATGCCTCGATGATCAACTTCCTCACGTCCCTCCTTCACCACCCGTGAGGGACATCCAGGTTCAGGATCGTGAGCTTGTGGCGCTGCTGTCCACGGGGCTCGTGGACGCGCGTGGCTTCATCGGCGTCTCACTCAGGGAGTCCGCCGACGATCGCTTCATCTCGCTCTCGCGCGACTGGATCGGCATGCACCATCGAACCGGGCCTGCCACCCAGTGTGGGTTACGAACTGATGGAGTCGCGCTTTGCGCGGGAAACGCCACTGCGCCGGTGGGATCTCGCTACGTGCAGCTCACGAGCTCAGTTGCCCTGCTGCAGGACGGGGGCGTCGAGAGCTTCGGAAGCGACGCAGGAAGCCCGTGGCCAGGAGAGACCGTCACCGAGCTGGTCGAGCATCCCGAGGCTGCGATCAGTTGTGCGCGGCTCGCAGGCGGCGATTGGTCATGCATCCCCGACGCCACGCTTCCCACCGAGACTCTTGCCTCGATCTCACTGGCTTCGTCCACGAGCGGCTGCGGCCTCACACCACGAGGAATGCTGCGCTGCTGGCCAGACGCGCCGCCGCCTTCGATGGCCAACCGACACTACCGCCATGTGTTCGCAACGCCGTCGCACCGATGCGGGACCACCATCGACGGCGAGGTCCTGTGCGTCACGTCAACGGGCACGATGCTGCCGTCGCTCCAATGGAACGACTTCGTTCGCTTCGAACAGTCGTCGAATCTGGGCTGCGGCATCAGGCGTGATGGCACGGTGGCCTGCCGCGAGAGGCCGCGCTTTGGCCGACCGCCGTGGATGCCCTGAGCAGGGGCTCAGTCACCCGCGAGCGCGTCGACTGACTGCCGCCACAGCTCGTCGTTGCCGTTGCTGATCTTCTCGATCTGCTTCTGCTGCTGCTTGAGCTTCTCGGCCTTCTTCTCGTCAGCGGCCTGCTTCTCATCCATCGCGGCCTGCTTTTCGTTCAGCGCCTGCTCACGCTGGTCGAGGCCCTTGCTCTTCGCGTCGAGCTCAGCCGACTTGCGATCGAGATCCTGTCCCTTCGAGTTGTCGACGACGGTCGCGGGCGCGAGCTCGACGTTCGCGTTCTTCACGGCCTTCGCGGTGCCCGTGCCCTTCTTGCCCTTGATGATCTCGATCTTCTTCTGCGCGAGCACGCTCGAGGTCACCACGTGAGAAGGGCTGAGTGACGACAGGACGAGGGCGGCGAGGGCGAGCGTCATGAAGAAGACCTTAACCGGAGTTGCCTCCGGCGCGCGCGGAGTCGAGATTGCGCCCCCGATGCGTGCCTGCCTGGTCTTCATCCTCCTTTTCAGCGCCTGCCCTCCCCCGACGCCGGTCACTCCGCCGCTCGATCTGAGTGATCCGATCTGGACGCTCACCGGCGCGGATGGAGGAACGCTCACGTACAAGCGCGGTGACGACGCTCTGATCACGCTCGCACCCGACGCGTTCCAGGTCGGCGTGGTGAGCCGCCTCGAAGACAACCAGAGCTATGACCCGTACTGGCTCGTGGTGAACGACGGAGTCTTCACTCCGACGCTGCCGATGGGCTTCGCGTGGCGCGCTCCGACCGAAGCGAGCGTGAAGAAGGAAGGCGACGAGTTGGTGCTCTCGCTCACGTACACGCGCTCGCTCACCGCGACCGTGCGCGCAACGAAGTCCGAAGATGGCCACCTGGTCTTGCGCTTCGTGCCTGAGGGAACCGCGACCATTGGCTACCTCCGCGTGCGCGCCTCCGTGGACAAGGACGAGGCGTTCTACGGACTGGGTGAGTGGTTTGACGCCGCGAATCACCGAGGGAAGTTGCGCCCCATGCAGCTCGAGCCCGATCTCAACGTGGAGAGCGCAGCGAGTGAGAATCACGTCTCGGTCCCCTTTCTCGTCGGCTCACGCGGATGGGGAATGTTCGTCGAGTCGCATCGCCACGGACTGTTCGACGTCGCGAAGAGCGATCCCACTGTCATCGACACCATGTGGGGCACCGCGGAAGCGAGCGCTGATGGACTCACCGTGCACTTCTTCTCCGCCGAGGATCCGCTCGACGTTCCCAAGCAGTACTACTCAGTGACCGGATTCCCCCGCCCGCCCGCGGAGTGGGCGACGGGCCCGTGGATCTGGCGCGATGAGAGCCGCGATCAATCGGAGGTCGAAGACGACGTGCGGCAGATCCGCGCCCTCGATCTTCCGACGTCGGGCATCTGGATCGATCGTCCCTACGCCACCGAGGTGAACACCTTCGACTTCAATCCCACCGGCTATCCCGATGCGGGCGGGATGATTTCCAACATTCACTCCGCGGGACTCAAGCTCGCGCTGTGGCACACGCCGTACCTCGCTCCGGCCGCGCAGCCGATGCGAATGGAGGCAGTTCAGAACGGCTACTTCCCGCCGACGATGGGCACGATGCTCAATCGCTGGAGCGCCCCGCTCGACTTCACCAAGCCCGAGGCGGTGACGTTCTGGAGCGGGCTCGTGAGCCGCTACACCAGCGCAGGCGTGGAGGGCTTCAAGCTCGACTTCGCCGAAGACGTGGTCGCGGGTCTCTCGGGAAGAATCGGCGGCTGGACCTTCGCGAACGGAGAGACCTCGCGCACGATGACCGACAAGTACCCGCGGCTGTACCACGACGTGTATCGCTCGGTGCTCGGCAGCAACGACGGCTTCATGCTCGTGCGCCACGCGCGCTGGGGCGAGCAGACGACGGGCGTGATCGTCTGGCCTGGTGACATCGACGCGACGTTGACCAAATTCGGAGAGCACTTCACCGAGCGCGGCGGCGACGACGTGATCGGAGTCGGCGGCTTGCCCTCGGCGATTCGCGCGGGCGTCGGCCTCTCGATGTCTGGCTTTCCGTACTTCGCCGCCGACACGGGTGGATATCGCCATTCACCTCCGGACAAGGAGACGTGGCTGCGCTGGGTCGAGCAGTCCGCGCTGATGCCCGTGATGCAGACCGGAGACAGCTCGAGCCAACCTCCGTGGGTCTACACGCCGGAGAACGGGCGCGATGCGCAGGCCCTCAAGGCGTACCGCGATTATTCGCGGCTGCACCTGCGGCTTTTTCCGTTCTTCTGGTCGTACGTGAAGGCGATGGCGCTGACGGGCAAGCCGGTGGTGCGGCCGTTCGGTCTGCAGTTCCCTGAGCTCGGCGTGCATCCGGAAGATCAGTACATGCTCGGCGAGTCGCTGCTGGTCGCTCCGGTGGAGACGGCGGGCGCGACGAAGAGGACGGTGATCAAGCCTCCGGGGCATTGGTACAGCTGGTGGGATGGTGCGGAGCTCGTCGCTCCGATGATGGCCGTGCAGATCGACGCGCCGCTCACCACGCTGCCGCTCTTCATTCGCGCGGGCGCGCTGATTCCGATGCTCAGTCCGACGATCGATACGCTCGCGCCTTCGACGGATCCTGGCGTGGAGAGCTTCGCGGCGAATGCGGGGACGCTCTGGGTGCGCGTGCAGCCGGGAGGCGATTCGACCTTCGCCGTGTTCGATGGAACGGCGCTGACTCAGCGCGATGGAAGACTCACTGCGATTGCCGGGAGCCGATTCAACACTTCGATCATCTGGGAAGTGCGCGGCGTGGGGCGACCGGGTTTGGTCACTCACGCGGGTGGCACGCTCACGGAGTCGGCGACGTTGGACTCAGTGACGAGTGGGTTCTCGTTCGACAACGGCGTCTTGCTGATCAAGACGCCGATTGATGGGCAGGGAACGACGTTCGATTGATGCGCCCTCACCCCGACCCTCTCCCACGGGAGAGGGAGAAACTCAGCAACCCGTGCGGACTGGGGTGCTGGGCTTGCTCGGCTTCGCGGGCTTCGAAGGCGCGGACGATCCACAGCCCGTGGACACCGAAGTGCGTCCGCCGGTCTTCTTCGTCTTCTCCAGCTCCTTCTTCGTGCGCTCGGAGAGACCGGTGGTCTTGTTCGACTTCCCGCCAGTGCTCGGCTTGGGCTTCCAACCGCCCGTCGACGAAGTGCCACAGCCCGTGGAAACCGAAGGACGGCTCGACGGCTTGCTCGGCTTCGTGGAGATCGACGACGCGCCGCAACCGGTCGCAGTGGGACGACGACCACCCGCTTTTCCGACAGTCATGACCGCTTCTCTTTTTCCAACGGCTCGTAGTGACACCAGCTGTCGGGGCCGTTGAGCCCGTTGCCGGCGAACAGCGAACGAACGCGGCACCCGCCGCGACAGGTGTCGTAGTGCTTACACGTCGAGCACTGCGAATTCGGAGTCTGCGCGCGCACGGCGATGAACGGCCGCCCACCGCGCCAGAGATTCAAGAGCGGCTTGTGGCGCACGTTGCCCGCGAAGAACGTGTCGGGAAGATTCAGACACGGAGTCACGTTGCCGCGCGGATCGATGCCCATCACCACGCGCGCCGCCACGCAGCCGAAGCCCTCGAAGTCGGGCACGCCCTGCTCGTGCGGATGCGGAGCGTCGACCTTCACGCCCAATTCCTTCGCACGCGTCCGAGCGAGATCGATGGCCTTGGCGAAGGTCTCGCGATCGCAGATCAGCTTCGGATCAGACATCGCTTCGCCCGCGGGATACGCGGGGCGCAACAACAGCACCTTCGCGCCGTGCTCGTGGGCGAGCTCCACCATCGAAGGAGCCTGCGCGTAGTTCTTCGGCGTGATGGTGACCGAGAGGTTGAAACCCGGCGGATAGTGCTGCGCGAGCGTGGTCACTCCCTGCATCGCGCGCTTGAACGCGTGCGGTCCACGAATGGCGTCGTTCGATTCCTGATCAGCGCCGTCGAGGCTCACCGCGAGCGCAGCGGGCGGACACTCGGCGAGCTCGCTGAGCAACTTCGCCGAGAGCTTCGAGCCATTGGTGTGCACGAAGCAGTCGATGCCGAACTTGTCTGCGTATCGAATGACCGCGGGCAGCTCGGTGCGCAGGAACGGCTCACCGCCACCGAGCACCAGCTTCTGACAGCCCATCTCCGCGAGCTGCTCGATGATGGTCTGCATCTCGGCGAGCGTGAGCTCATCAGCCGCGCGTTTGCCCGAGCTCGAGTAGCAGTGATTGCAGGCGAAGTTGCAGGCGAGCGTCATCCCGAGATGAGCGACGAGCGGCGCGCCGAACGCTCCTGCCAATTCCTTGCAGTCGACGATCCGCCCCGAGAATCGGCCCTCGTCATCGAGCTCACCCGACTCCGTGAGCGAAGCGTGCGCGACGGCGGCTTCCTCTTTCCCCACCGCCTTCTTGAGATGCGTGAGCGCCTTTTTCAGCGGCACGTCCTGCACTGCGCAGAGCAGGAAACTCTCGGCGGCGCTGAGCCGGAAGTACTGATGCTCGCGGCGATCGTAGAGAAGCGCCCCTTCGGCCTCGAGTCTCAGAGTGAAAGGGGAGGCCGTCACGGGAAGAGGGAACCCTAGCCCGGAATCGGCACGGGAACAGGCGCAGTCGCGGGAGCCGTTTGAGGCGGAGGCGCCATCCGTCGCGCGGTCTCCACGGCGTCCATGTACATGTCCTTCCGATCCTTCGCGGCCGCCTGCTCGTACGCCGCGAGCGCCTGGCCCCAATCACCACGCGCTTCCCACGCAACGCCGAGGTCGTACCAGGCGCCCGCGTTCTCCGGCTGCTGCTGGGTGAGCTGCGAGAAGTAGCTGATCGCTCCGTCCCAGTTGCTCGAGAGCAGCATGTTCACGCCCTGGCTCAGCTGACCTCCGTCCTCGAGAGTCAACTTCGCGTGAGCCGTCCCAGGGAGCAGCGTGCCCGCCATGTTCGAGGCGATCGAATCGGCCGAGCCGCGCACCAGCATCGGCGCTTCATCCACGCGGCCGCTGCGGCGATCCGTGAAGGTCCAGTCGTAGGGCTCCTGCCCGTCGTTCTGCTTCACCACGATGCGCGCGCGAATGCGGCTACGTGAACGGAGCGAGCTGCCAGTGAACTCCGTGCCGACCGCGGCCTCGAGAAGCTTCACGTTCATCGTGCCGTCGCCGCACGGAGCCTGAGGACACACCACGTAGCCGAGCTCTGTGAGGCGCGCGGCGAGCCGTTCCCTCACCACGTTGTCGGCGGAGATCGGCACGGGGATCTCTCCCTGGAAGAGACCTCGCTCCACGGCGGTCTCCACGTTCTGGCTCACGTCGGTGGAGACGTGCACCGAGAGCGTGCGGATGTTGCCGAAGCTCCCCTCAGGCGGCGTGGGCCGGGTGAAGCGAAGAACCGGAGCACAACCACTGAAAATCAACAGCGCGATCAGAGACGTTCGCATGCGTTCCTCAGGATACTTCAGCGCGCGCTGCTGCAAATGGACCTCACCGTGAAGAAGGGCTTCATTGTCGATGACGTTTTCCTCATCGATCACCTCGGGGAAAGGTGGGGGCTCCGCGTGTACGACGGCGAAGGTCTGCGCGACGAGTTGAGGCGAGCGCGCTAGAAGCGCCGCATGGCTTTTCAGTTCACCGAGATCCTCCCGCTGCACCATGACGACACGCCCTGGCGCCTGCTCACCAAGGACTTCGTCAGCACCTTCGAGGCCGACGGCAAGACGTTCCTGAAAGTCGATCCGCGCGCGCTCACGCTGCTCACCAAGACGGCAATGCGCGACATCGCGCACCTGCTCCGCCCGGGTCACCTGCAGCAGCTCAAGAACATCCTCGAGGACCCCGAGGCCTCGAAGAACGACAAGTTCGTCGCGCTCGATCTCTTGAAGAACGCCGGCATCGCCGCGGGCGGAGTGCTCCCGATGTGCCAGGACACCGGCACCGCGATCATCAAGGGCAAGAAGGGCCAGTACGTCGTCACCCACGGCGGTGACGAAGAGGCGATCGCCAAGGGCGTCTACGACACGTACACCGAGACGAACCTGCGCTACTCGCAGCTCGCGCCGATCACGATGTACGAGGAGAAGAACACCGGCTCGAACCTGCCCGCTGAGATCAAGATCAGCGCGGCCGACGGCGATGCCTACAAGTTCCTCTTCATGGCGAAGGGCGGCGGCTCGGCGAACAAGAGCTACCTGTACCAGGAGACCAAGGCGCTCCTGAACCCGACCTCGCTCCTCAAGTTCCTCGACGAGAAGCTGCGCACGCTCGGCACCGCCGCGTGTCCGCCGTACCACCTCGCGGTCGTCGTCGGAGGCACCTCGGCGGAGAGCGCGCTCGAGACCGCGAAGCTCGCGTCCGCGCGTTATCTCGACGGACTGCCCACCCAGGGCTCGCCCTCAGGTCACGGCTTCCGCGACGTGGAGCTCGAGAAAGAGGTGCACAAGCTGACCCAGCGCCTGGGCATCGGCGCGCAGTTCGGCGGGAAATATTTCTGTCACGACGTGCGCGTGATTCGTCTGCCGCGCCACGGCGCGAGCTGCCCGGTGGCGATCGCGGTGAGCTGCTCGGCTGATCGTCAGTGCCTGGGCAAGATCACGAAGGACGGCGTGTTCATCGAGGATCTCGAGCACGATCCCTCGCGCTTCCTGCCGCACATCGACGAGGCCGCGCTGGGCGGCGAAGTGGTGAAGGTCGATCTCAACCAGCAGATGTCCGAGATCCGCGCCCTGCTCTCTCGCTACCCGATCAAGACGCGCCTCTCGCTCTCGGGTCCGCTGATCGTCGCGCGCGACATCGCGCACGCGAAGTTGAAGGAGCGCATCGACGCGGGCCAGGGCTTGCCCCAGTACTTCAAGGATCACGCGGTCTATTACGCGGGCCCCGCGAAGACGCCGGAAGGCATGCCCAGCGGCAGCTTCGGTCCCACCACCGCGGGCCGCATGGACTCGTATGTCGATCTCTTCCAGCAGCACGGCGGCAGCTTCGTGATGCTCGCGAAGGGCAATCGCAGCAAGACGGTCACCGACGCGTGCAAGAAGTACGGCGGCTTCTACCTCGGCAGCATCGGCGGCCCCGCGGCGCGGCTCGCGCAGGACTGCATCAAGAAGGTCGAAGTGCACGAGTACCCCGAGCTCGGCATGGAGGCCGTCTGGAAGATCGAGGTCGTCGACTTCCCCGCGTTCATCGTGGTTGATGACAAGGGCAACGACTTCTTCTCCGGGCTGATGCCGCCGGGAACGAAGGCCTGAAGCACTGAAGTGGAGCGCGTGATGAGGCGAGTGGTGGCGTTGGGCGTGTTGTTGGGCGCGGTGGCCTCCGGCTGGTCGTGCGTCGACACCTGCACGCCCGGAAGGACTGAGGCGTGCGCGTGCACCGACGGGCGCGTGGGTGCGCAGGTGTGTCGCGCGAACGGCACGTTCGATCCCTGCATCTGCACCGGCGGCGCGGTCGACGCGGGCAGCGACGCGGGCGAAGCCTGCCGCAACAACCTCAACGCCCCCCTCTTGGACATCGGGGCATCGCGCGTGCTGTCGGTGGCTCCGGGGCAGCCCCTCAAGGTGGCCATCAACGTCCAGGACTTCGATCGGGACCCGCTCGAGATCTCCGTCGCGGTGCTGCAGGACGACGCCGGAGTTCCCGACGCGAGCGTCGACCTCGTCGCGAGCCGCGCGGAGATCGACCTTCCCGGCGTCGGAGATTACGAGGTCGAAGTGGCGGTCAGCGATGGCTGCCACGTCACGGCGAGGCGTTGGCCGGTCA
Organism: uncultured Myxococcales bacterium; assembly: GCA_966211295.1. GTDB lineage: Bacteria > Myxococcota > Myxococcia > Myxococcales > Myxococcaceae > Archangium_A. Next base: position 16,666 of record CBIHPJ010000090.1, read on the forward strand.
CGGTGGTGCCGGCGAGGAGGATCCCGTTCGTCCTCTCCGACTTCGCCTGCTGCGACGCCGAGGGTCGTGGCTTCGGCATCAGCGAACTGCGCGCCGAAGTGGTTCGGCTTTCGCCGGACGGAGGCCAGGACACCATGACCCTGCAGCGCTTGCCGACCAGCCTCGCGTTCGACTCGAACCGGCAGAGGCTCGTGGTCGGCCAGGACGGCTACGTCTCGTTCATTCGGCTCGCGACCTTCACTCGCGAGGACGAGTGGCAGGTGGACACGAGCGTCTCCGCGGTGATCGCA
>CBIHPJ010000091.1:0-16927 GCA_966211295.1 uncultured Myxococcales bacterium
CCGGCGCGGGGGTGAGCGCTCGGCGGCAGGCCGGGAGAGGGGCGAGCGCGCAATGCAACGAAGCGCCGCTTACAGCTGACCGAGCATCGTGCCCGCGTCGCTCACCTCGAACTTGCCGGGCGCCTCCACGTTCACGCGCTTCACCACGCCATCGTCCACCAGCATCGAGAAGCGCTGCATGCGCACGCCCATGCCGGCCGAGGTGAGGTCCTTGTCGAGGCCGAGCTTCTTCGCGAGCTCCGCGCTGCCGTCACCGAGGAGACGGAGCTTGCCGAACGCGCCGAGGTCCTTGCCCCAGGCGGCCATCACGAAGCCGTCGTTCACCGACACGCACCACACCTCGTCGACGCCCTTCGCCTTCAGTTCGCCGAGCTTCTCGACGTAACCGGGAACGTGCTTCGCCGAGCAGGTCGGCGTGTACGCGCCAGGGAGACCGAAGATGACGATCTTCTTTCCCTTGGTGGCAGCGGCCACCGACACCTTCTCGGGTGAGAGCGGGCAGGCCTCGCCGAACTCCTTGGACTCGTAGAGCGTTGCGTCAGGAATCTTGGTGCCGATCTCGATGGTCATGGACGCGCTTCTGAACGGAGCGCTGCGCGAGGTCAATCCCCAAGGGGATGCTTCGCTATCGCCAACTCTTTGGAGCGAGCGTCAGCGGATTCCGGAGAGCGTGCCCGAATCGGAGTCTTCATCGAGCACTTCGAAGACCGCGACCTTCGACTTCTGCCCCATCAACAGTCGCTCACCGAGCGGAGTGACGTCGAAGCGTGCACCGACGTGAGCGAGTGCCTTGCCGGTGAGCAACACCTGCCCCGGATCCGCGCTCGCGCAGAGCAGTCCCGCCACCATCGCAGGCTCACCCATCAGCACGGGATCGAGCCGCGCCTCAGTGCCCACCGCGCCAGCGAACACGCGCCCAGTGGTGAGGCCCGCGCGCACCATGAAGCGCTCTTTGCCGCCGCGCTTGAGGGTGAGGCGATCCCATTCCGACTTGAGCGCCATCGCCGCGCGCACCGCGCGAATCGCGTCGTCGCCCTTCGGGTACGGCACACCGAACACCGCGCGCACCGTGTCTCCAGAGACGGTGTCGATCGCGCCCTCGAAGCTCATGAGCAACTGCGCGGCGATGCGCTGCCACTCGGCGACCATGTCGGCGAGCTTCTCCGCGGGGATCTTCGCGGCGGCTGCACCGAGGCCGGGAATCTCGGCGTGGAGCACGGTGCCGTTGATCTCTTGCACCTGGCTCACCTTGCCCGCGGCGCGCAGCTCAGTCGCACGACGCTCGGCTACCTCAGGCGCGTACAGCCGCTCGAGACCGAGCTTCAACTTGTCGACCTTCGCAGTCGCAGGAGCGGCCTGGAACTTCGCGACTCCCGTCTCGAGGAGCTGAGTGATCGCGGTGCAGACATCGAGCAGCGCGTCCACGCCCTCTTTGTCCGCGCGCGTGCGATTCAAATACAGCACGCCCGAGAACGGAGCCTTGGTGCCGATGGGAATGCAGAGCACCTGATCGATTCCGTAGAGCACCACCGAGTCGCGATCAGCGAAGCGGCTGTCATCGAGCACGTTCGCCACCGCGATCGCCTGGCCCTTGTTGAGCGCGGCCTCGAGGATCGCGTCGGACACCGGCACTTCTCCGCGCCCGAGCTTCTGCTCGTGACGCACCGCCGCGGGCACCATCACTCCGGATCCGTGGCGCAGCAGCACCACGCCCGTGGTGGCCTTCACGCGCGCCATCACCAGGTCGCACGTCTCGTCGAGGAACGTCTGCAGATCAGGCGCGCGCGCGAGACACTCGGCCACTCGGTAGAGCAACACGAGCGACTGCACCGCGATCTTGCCTGAGTCGTTCTCCTGGCTCTCGCTCGCCTTCGCTTCGTTCTCGTCGGTGTCGGAGGCACCGGTGGCGATCGGAGGCGGCGGAAGATCGAACGGCGCGAAGTTATCGAGCGCGCGGAGGACGTCGTGCGAGTCCTTGATGTCGCGCGCCATCATCACCGCTTCGTTGATGTCGACGCCCTGGCCGAAGCGCTTCACCTTGCCGCCGCCGCCCACGTCGACCATGTCGGTCTTGCCGGCCTCCGCGTTCGCCATCTTGCGCAGCGCGAGGTTGTTGTCGCCGATGCCGATCACGTCGCCCGACTTCAGATCGACGGAGCCCACCACGGTCTGCTGGTTCAGCTTGGTGCCGTTGCGGCTGCCGAGATCTTCGAACACCACGCCGTCGCCCTTCACGTGCAGGCGGCAGTGCTTGCGAGACACGAGATCGCCGGACAGCACGATGTCGTTCTCGTCGGCGCGACCGACCTGGGTCACGCCTTCAGCGAGGTCGTACGCAGTGTCGAAGTAGCCGGGGCCGTTGATGAGGAGCTGCCACATGCGCCCCGGAACGATGCCACGAGACAGCCTTGAACGGTGCTATTCGCGCGCCCATGAGTATCCGTCTCGTCGTCACCGACATGGACAACACGCTGTACTCGTGGATCGACTACATCGTCCCCGCAGTCGAGGCGATGGTGGACGCGGTGCAGCTCGCCACCGGCTTCCCGCGCATCAAGGTCGTGCAGTCGCTCAAGGCCGTCTACGGGAAGTACGAGTCCAACGAGTACCCGTTCGCGCTGCAGGAGAGCTCGATCTTCCAGGAGTTCCCCGAGTTCGGATCCTTCGACAAGTTGGTGATCGAGCCCGCGCGCATGGCGTTCTCCGAGGCGCGGCGGAAGTACTTGAAGCCCTACAAGGGCGTGGCCGAGACGCTCGCGGTGCTGCGTGAAGAGAAGATCCTCGTGGTCGCGCTCACCGACGCGCCGAGAAATCCCGCGGAGCAGCGCGTGAAGCGGCTCGGCCTCGATAAGTGGCTGCTCGCGCTCTACACGATGCCCGGCTTCGCGTTCCCCGAGGGACCGGACGGCACCGCGCTGGTCGCTCCCGACATTCTGCAGCGGCAGGAGAAGGGCGAATACAAGGCCGCGTGTCCGGCGATCGAGCTCCCGCGCGAATGGGAGAAGCCGAACGTGAACGGCCTCAAGAAGATCATCAGCACCTATGGGCTGCAGCCGAGCGAGGTGCTGGTGATCGGTGACTCGCTCAAGAAAGACATCGCGATCGCGCAGCAGCTCGGCTGCCACGACGCGTGGGCGGAGTACGGCACCTACGTGAGCCTCGAGTACCGCGAGCGCCTCGACATCATCTCGTCTCCGGCGATCACCCGCCGGCACGCCGCGCACGTGTTCGAAAGCGGAGCACAGCCGCTCTCCCCCACGCACACCCTCTCGAACTTCGGGCAGATCCTCGGGCTGATCGAGAAGCTCTGAGCCAGGGACTGCGCACAGGCCTGCACACTCTCGTGCCGCCGGTTGCTCAGCACTGAACGGCAACCGCGCGAGACGTCGCGCGACGAAACTTGCTCACGCCTTGCACCAAGCCGGGCCATGCTCCGCACAGGGGAGGACATGGATCCACTTACGAAGGGTCTCTCATGGCTCGCACCGCGGCTGTTCAAGCGCGGCGTCGACGAGCTCTTGCTGGCGACGATGGACCCCGAGCCCGCGCAGGCGGCGCTGCTCAAGCGCATCGCGAAGAAGTTGGCGGGCTCGGCGGTGGCGCGGCAGACCGGTTTGACTCCTGGGATTGATCTGCGCTCATTGATGCAGCTGCCCATCACGCGATCCACGGCGTGGACGCAGCAGCTCGAGCGCGACGCGCAGGGCTATCCCACGTTCGGGAACGAGCGCGTGCTCAAGTTCGCGCTCACCAGCGGCACTTCGTCGGCGCCCAAGAAGTTTCCGATCACCGAGTCGTACCTGCGCAACTGGCAGGCCTTCACCAAGGCCATGTTCGTGTCCGAGGGCCGCGCGCGCGGGATCAACCTGCTCGGCCACATCATGGGCACCAAGAGCCTGATGTTGATGGCGACGCCCGAGGTGACCCCGCAGCGCGGGACGGAGCCGCCCGAGGGCTACAACTCCGGAATGATCACGAAGCACACGCCGTGGATCCTGCGGCGCAATTACGTGCCGGGGAATGACGTGATCTCGCTCCCGACGTGGGAGCAGAAGTTCGATCTGCTCGCGCGGCAGGCTCCGGGTTGGGATCTCGGTGGCGTCGCTGGATTGCCCGCGGTGATCCGCGAGTTCCTCACGCGCATGCGCGCTTCGACTGGGAGGCCGCTGGGCGAGGTCTGGCCGAACATGCGCATCATCCTCGTGGGCGGAGGCGCGCTGACCACGGAACTGCAAGAGCACGTGAAGGAACTCGTCGGCCGCACGAAGCTCGAGTTCATCGAGACCTACTTCGCGACCGAGGGACAGTTCGGCCACACGCTGGGCGACACCTCGGCGGGGCTCGTGCTCAACCCGCTCGCCACGCACTTCCAGTTCCTCGATCCGCGCACGCAGCAGCGCTTCGGACTGCACGAAGTGAAGGCAGGCTTCGAAGGCTTCGTGGTGGTCACCACGATGGGCGGATTGGTGAATTACCAAATCGGAGATCTGATCCGCGTGCGCTCGATCAGCCCGGTGCGCATCGAGATCGCGGGACGCGAGCACGAAGAGATCTCCATCTGTGGAGACAAGCTCTCGCTCAAGCAATGTGGCCACGCGCTCGCGCAGACGCTCGGTGCGCAGACCGAGCCGTACTTCTCGGTGTGGGTCGAAGAGCGGAGTCTGGTGTTCGCGCTCGACGTGGGGCCGCGCGCAGCGGAAGTCGCTCAACAGCTTGACGGCGCACTACAGGCCACGAACCCCATCTACCGAGAGAACCGGAAGAACGACATTCTCGCGCTGCCGTTGCGCGTCGAGCCGCTCGAGAAGGCGCACGTGGATCAGTACTTCCAGCGCAACCTCGACCGCGGGCAGTTCAAGGGCAAGCGGCTCTTCGCCACGCGCGCCGCCTTCGAGAAGGAGTTCTATGCCGGACGCTCTTAGTCCCGACTACGCGCATTCGATGGGGCCTGACGCGGGCCTCGCTCCGGAGCGAGTGGAGTTCCCCACCACGCTCGAAGAAGTTCAGGCAGCAGTGCGGCGCTGCGCGCAGACGGGCCAACCGCTCTACCCCATCTCCCGCGGCTGCAACTGGGGCTACGGAGAGAAGTCGCCGCTGCGACCGGGCGCGGTGGTGCTCGATCTCTCGAAGATGAACCGCATCCTCGAGGTGAACGAAGAGCTCGCGTACGTGGTGCTCGAGCCCGGCGTCTCGCAGGAGCAGCTGCAGGAGCACCTCGCGCAGAATCATCCCGGACTTTGGATGGACGCGACGGGAGCTGGCGGCGCGGCGAGCGTGATGGGCAACGTGCTCGAGCGCGGCTTCGGCCACACGCCGTACGGAGATCGCGTGCGAAACGCGTGCGGACTCGAGGTGGTGCTCGCTTCTGGTGAAGTCGTGCGCACTGGATTCCACGGCTACGGCGCGACGCCTTCGGGCCACGTCTATCCCTACGGCGTGGGGCCCTGGCTCGACGGACTCTTCACCCAGTCGAACTTCGGCATCGTCACGCGCATGACGCTGTGGCTGATGGTGCGGCCCGAGTCGACGAGCGCGTTCTTCATCTCGTTCGAAGATCGCCGCGACATGGCCGAGGGCGTGAACGCGATCACGCGGCTCAAGCTCGACGGCACGCTGAGGAACGTGCTGCACATCGGAAACGATCTGCGCGCGATCGCCTCGACGATTCGATCTGCGGGCGCGGATGGACGGCTCTCCGACGAGCGACGTGCGGCGCTTCGGAAAGAGTTCGGAATGTCGCTCTGGAACGCGACAGGCGCCGTCTACGGATCCCCCGAGCAGTGCGCCGCGTCGATCTCAAAGCTCAAGTCAGCGCTGCGCGGGCGGAAGATCCAGGTGATCACTCCGCTGCTCTATCGACTCATTCAGTGGTCACCGTATGCGTTCCGCTGGAGAGGTCCCTTGAGCGTGGTGATGAAGCTGCTCGAGGGGAAGTACTCCGAGCAGGCGAAGGACTCGATGTACTGGGCGGTGGCTCCGGGGAAAGAAGCGCACGCCGGCCTGCTCTGGCTCGCGCCCATCTGCCCCGCGAAGGGAAACGTGGTCGAGCGCATGGTCGAGATCCTCGAGTCCGGGCTGAAGGAGTGCGGCTTCGACGCGCTGATCTCCCTCAACTACGTGCAGGACCGCGCCATGGTCGCGGTGACGCAGCTCGCGTTCTCGCGCGAAAAACCGGAGGACCTCGAGCGCGCGCGCAATTGCTACCACGCGCTCTCCGCTCGACTGCTCGAGGCAGGCTTTCCGCCGTACCGCGTGCATCCGCTCGGCGTGAGCAAGTTGCACGAGGCGAATCCGGCGCTCTGGGCGCTGGGGAAAAAGCTCAAGCAGGCGCTCGATCCACAAGCGCTGCTCGCACCAGGAAAGAGCGGTCTGTGAGCGACTACTACCTGAAGCGTCCCCCGCACATCGTCGAGTTCCTCGGCCACGTCGGCCACGACGAGGTCAAAGATCACTGGAACGTCCCCGGCTGGATCGACGTGGACATGGAGGCCGCGGACGCGCTCAAGAATCGGCTGAAGGCCGAAGGCGTACCGATGACCTACAACCCGCTGATCGTGCGAGCCATCTCGCAGGCAGTGAAGGAGCAGATGGTCACGCATCCCGAGGTCAACGCCGCGCGCGTGGGTTGGCTCTGGAGGCGCCTCGTCTATTTCAAGGAAGTGGTCACCGCGGTGACGTGCGCCGACGAGACCGAGAGCGGCGAGTCGTCGTTCTATTTGTGCCTGGTGAAGAGCCCGAACGCGAAGGCGGTGCAGCAGATCTCGAACGAGCTGAAGTCCAAGTTCAAGCAAGGCACTGACGACCCCACGTACAAGATGCGGTGGTTGATCAGGCCGCTCTTGTGGCTCGGCAGAAATCTCCCGTCGGCGATCCTCAAGTACCGGGGCACCGTGCTCATCACGAGTCTCGGCATGCACGGGGTGAATCTCTTCTCCATGGGCAATCGCAACCTCGCCTTCTCCTACGGGCCGATCGAGAAGCGCGCGGTGGTGGTGCAGGACGAGGCGGGCGCCGATCAGATCGTGATTCGCCGCCGCATGACGCTCACGGTCTCGATGGATCACCGCACGCTCGAGGGCGAGTGCACGGCGCTGCTCCTCAGGCGCATTCGCAAGTTGCTCGAGTCGCCGCCGGCAGACTGGACGCAGCAGTGAAGGTCGCCATGTTGTCGGACGACTTCGATCCCGCTGCCACGGGCGTCGGAGTGCACGTGCAGCTCCTCGCGAAGGAGCTCACCGCCGCGGGTCACGAGATCAGCATCATCTGCGCGCGGCACGAGGGGCAGGCAGAGAGCGAAGTCATCAACGGTCTCTCGATTCACCGCGTGACCTCTCGGAACGCGGGTGGACATCGCGTCGGGTGGCCCAGCGTGAAGGAACTCGAGCAGATCCTCGTTCAGCGAAAGATCGAGCTCCTACACACGCACTACTTCGGCTTCATGGCGGAGCGCGGCCTGCGCGCTGCACGGAGTCTCGAGCTTCCCCACGTCTACACGTTCCACATGGAGGCCGAGCACGTCACGCAGGAGTGGCCGCTGAGCTGGATGCATCCGCTCGTCGCCTGGCAGTACGCGCGCATGTGCCGTCAGTACGATCAGATCATCGTGCCCGCGGCCGCACTGAAGGATCGGCTCGCGAAGGATCCATCGCTGAAGTGGATCGAGTCGGTCACCAACCCGGTGATTCCGCCTCCGTCCGTGGGCCCTTCACGCGAGCGGTCTGGTGACTTCACCGTGCTCTTCGTCGGTCGTCTCTCGGCGGAGAAGAACCTCACGTTGCTGCTGCGCGGCTTCGCGCTCTTCGCTCGTGAGCAACCTCGCGCACGCTTGGTGCTGGTGGGGAGCGGCCGCGAGGACTCCTCGTTGAAGCAGCTCGCGTCGTCACTGGGCGTACAACAGCAAGTCGAGTTCGCCGGGCAGCGCAGTCACAAGGAGCTCGGCGGTTGGTACGAGTCCGCTGACGTCTTCGTGTTGCCTTCCACGCTCGAGACTCAAGGCATGGTCGCGGTCGAGGCGATGTTCTTCTCGAAGCCGGTCCTGGTCTCGAACGCGATCGTCTCCGCGAACGAGCTCGTCACCAATGGAGAGAACGGGTTTCTGATCTCACCCTCGGATCCTGAAGAGCTCGCGCGTCGGCTGCGGGAACTCGCCGCGGATCCCGCGCTGCGAAAACGTCTCGGAGAAGCAGGCGCCGGGAGAGCGCAGCACTACGCGCCCCGCGGTGTCGCCCAGAAGGTGGTGTCGATCTACGAGGCGACGCTGAAGCGGCTCAGCCCGCCAGCTCAGGGAACCGCTGCGCGTAGTAGCGACGGAACTCGCCCGCGGTGATCTGACCGTTCTTGTCGAGGTCGAAGATCTTGTTCACCCGCGCCACCTCGGCGCCGCCGATGTTGTAGCTGTCGGGCTTGCCCACGCCCGCGGGCCAGAACGTCGCCATGTAGAGATCGGTGCCCGACTTGATCTTCCCCGCGTACGGCTTGAAGTACTTCTCGACGTAGTCGAGCTGCTGCACCGCGCTCATCTTGCTGAGCGCTTCGGTGGTGGTGCCGAGGCCCTTCGCGGTGGAAGGCATGAACTGAATGAGGCCCGTCGCGCCACCGTTCGGGTTCTTCGCGGTGGTGCTCATGTTGCTCTCGTTCTTCATCACCGCGAGGATCCACTCGGGCTTCACGCCGAGCCGGCCCGCCATGTCCTTCACCTTCTGAAGGAACTCAGGCCCGTGCTTCTGGAGCGCCATCGCCTCGAGCTCGCGCGCGGTCGACGAGTTCGGAGTGACCGGCGTCGGCGCCACCGGCGTGCTGGGCTTGCTCGGATCCGTCGGTGCGCTCGGCGTGTTCGGCTGCGCCATCAACGAAGCGCGCGTCTCGGGGCCCACGATGCCATCGACGCCGATGCCCTTCGCGGTCTGGTACGCCTTCACCGCGGCCATCGTCTTCGGGCCGAACGAGCCGTCGAGCGGACCAGGATCGAAACCCGCGGCAGCGAGCTTCTTCTGCAGATCCATCACGCCAGGACCCGAGGTGCCGTTGCGCATCCAGGTCGAGCTGTCGTTGGTGATCGACTCGACGTTGCTCGCGGTGCCAGCAGAAGCGGAAGGAGCCTCCGCGCCGGACGGACCCGCGGGACCCGTCGGACCCGCGGAAGGCGCGCTCGGCGAAGGGGAAGGAATGCCCTTCGGCGCCTCACCCGAGTAGTGCATCACGGCCATCGCGTGCCAGCCCTTGGGCACGCCCGTGGAGCGGCTCACCGACTGCGTGCCGTCCTTGTTGATGTTGTTCGAGCCGATGAACTGCGGATTGCCCTTCGCGTCGCGGCCCTCGAACACCACGACGTGGTGCCCCTTGGTGCCGTCCTTGTGCGTGTATTCGAACGCGACCACGTCACCGGGCTTGGCGTTCTCGAGCGAGGTCTGGGTGAAGTTCGGGTTCTTCTTCAGCTTGTCGATCAGCGTGGTCACCGCCGCGTGACCGCCGCCCTTCCCAACCTGTCCGGTGGCCTCGAGCAGACCCGAGACGAAGTTCGCGCAGTTCACCGTGTCGGGCACCCAGTCCTGCATGGCCGCGCCGAGCGCCGTGTTGTTCTGCAGCTTGAGATCGTGCGCCTTGGTGCCCATCACGCTGCGGGCGAGCGCGATCACCTGCTCTCCCGGAGACTCGACGGAAGCAGTGCCGAGCGAGACCGGGCCCGACCGCGTCGTCTCGAACCCGTCATTGTCAGCGCGGGGCGGCGGGCGAGGAGGCAGCTTCTCCTGGGTGCGCGGCTGAGTGACGGGGAGCGAAGGTCGAGGCTGGTTGATCTTGAGCGTCATGCCGACATCATCCGTCGGATCAGCGTTGATGTTGCGGTGTAGGCACGTGTGCCGAACACGCTCCGATCAACTCCATTCACAGTTTCATTGAGGGCGTTACGGGACGGGGCGATGGGCAGCGCAACGATCGAGCTCCACGGAGATCTGCAGGATTTCACGACGCAGCGCGCCGCGCGCTTCACGGGCGAGCCGTCGCTCAAGGACGTGATCGAGTCGATCGGAGTTCCGCATCCTGAGATCGATCTCGTGGTGGTCGATGAAGTGGCGGTGACGCTCGAGACGAAGGCACGCGATGGAATGTCGGTCGAGGTCTTTCCGATTCGTGAAGGACCGGCGCTTCAGCCCCGGCTGATTCCGCACGGAGAGCCGAGCTTCGTGCTCGATGGGCACCTGGGAAAGTTGGCGCGGATCCTTCGGCTGCTCGGCTTCGACACCTGGTGGGATCGCAATCCGCCCGATGAGCTGCTCGCGGAGATCTCTTCACGCGAAGATCGGGTGCTGCTCACGCGCGACCTCGGATGTTTGAAGCGCGGCATCGTTCATCGCGGCGCGTTCGTGCGTTCGACGGAGCAGGTGCAGCAGGGTCGAGAGATCGTGAAGCGGTTTCAGCTCTCATCGAGAGCGCGACCGTTCACTCGGTGTTTGTCGTGCAACGGCGTGCTCGCTGAAGCGAGTGTGGCTGACGCAGCTGCGCTGGTGCCCCCTCGTGTTCTCGAAAGGCACCAGCGCTTTCTGCGATGTGGCGAGTGCGGGCATTTCTATTGGGCCGGCACTCACCACGATCGATTGCAGGTGTTGATCGAGCGGGTGTTGGTGTTGACGCCCCCTCACCCCGACCCTCTCCCGGTGGGAGAGGGAGAAAGTTGATCACTGGCCGAGGTTAGGACCCGCGGGGAACTGCTGATCGATCGCGTTACTGAGCGCGTCCGACATGTGGAGGATGTGCTGCTCCACCAGGTCGTACGCCGAGATGTCACCCGAGGAGTCCTTCCCGATGCGCTTGCTCGCTTCATCGAGCGTTTGATCGAGGTGCTCCTTCATCATGTCCTTGAGCCCCTGCTCATCGAGGTAGGGGTTCGCCTTCGCGAGGAACACGGCGATGTCGTTCGCGTTCGCGTACCACTTGTTGTTCGCCTCCTGCAGCGCCGCCGCGTCACCCTTCTCCGCGGCGTGCAGCACCTCGACCGCGCCGGTGATGTGCGTGGTGAGCAGCGCGCTCAGCGCAGTCCCCGCGGCGATGCCGTAGTACGGCTTCACCGCGTCTCCGAGGTCGACCTGGTTCTTGAGCAGACGGTTGGTGGCGGCGAGCACGTCGGGCTGCTTCTCCACGTCGGCGATGATGAACACGCGCGTCCACGAGGTGTGATCCTCCCAGAGCTTGCGCAGCGCGATGTGCAGACCCTGCTCGTTCTGCGACTCCTGCGGCACCGTGAGCCGATCGGGGAACTGCGCGATGAAGCCGTCGGTGAGCGCGTCGGCCATCATCATCACGTGGTCGTAGACCGCGTCGTACGCGAGCACGTCGGCGTCCCAGTCCTTCTTCAAGCGCGCGACCGCCTCGACCAGGGTGGTGTCGAGGTGCTTCCGCATCATCGCCTTCAGCTCGTCGCGGGGAAGATTCGGGTTCGCGTCGGCGAGGAAGTTCGAGATGTCGTCCGCGTTCTTGTACCAATCGGTGCTGATCTGCTGGACCACCGCCATGTCGTTCTGCTTCGCGGCGTCGACCAGCGCGCCCGCTTGCTGAATGTGCGTGGTGAGCAGCGCGGTGAGCTGATTACCCGCCGCGTCTCCGTAAAACGGCTTCACCGCGTCACCGAGATCGACCTGGTTCTTCAGGAGCCGATCGAGCGTGAAGTTCTTCGAGGGCAGATCGGCGATCGCTTCGATCAAATAGACGCGCGTCCAGAACACGTGCTGTGTCCACAGCCTGCGCATGTCGTCGCGCAGCTCGAGCCGCGAGGCGACGGTGCCAGACGGCGGCGATGGTTCCCCTGTGGCGGCCGGCGGCGGCGGATTCTTCGGGTCTTCGTCACAAGCGAAGCCAGCGAACACAACGGCGAGAGCTGCAGCGATTCGAAGGACCTTCATGTCGGACTCCCTCCCTGTTGCTGGGGAGAAAGTGCAGACGAAGGGCCATGCGGTCACGGCCCGATCTTCGCGGGTCTGGTGACTCCAACTCGCCTCACCGCTCAGGGGTCAGGCGCTCACGACACTCGCGCAACTCTGGCGCGTCACTTCTTGAGCCACGTGCAGTCGTTCGACTCCATGCACGCGTCCATCGAGATGCGCGTGCCGCCGCTCGAGAGGTAATCGGAGAAGAGGTTGATCACGTAGGTGCCGAGATCGAACGGCTTGCCCGGATCGGGAACGGGCAACGAGTGCTCGCCCTTCGGGGTCATCATCGGGAAGAGCCCGCCGACCTTGCCCTCGCCGTCGGCGCTCGCACGCACGAGGCGCATCGGGGGTGCGAGGCGCGGCGCACCGAAGCCATCGTCCGCGTTCGCCACGCTCATCAACACGTCGACGTCCATCAGCACGTTGCCGCCGGGGCCAGTGTAGCGGCCCGTGCGCTCCACGCCCTCGACGAAGCCGACGTCGATCAGCTCCTGCATCTGCGTCTTGCCGTAGCGGGGATCGACGTTCGCGAAGTCGACGAAGCCGGCGGCGCGCATCAGCGCGGTCGCCGTCGCCACCGGCACGCCGGGATCTCCAGTCATGGGGAGCAGCAGCGCGCGCGTGGCCACCGTCTTCCCATCGCCATACGTGAAGGTGCGCTTGCCTTCCCAGTACGGAGCGAAGTTCGCGGGATCCGCCGGTTCGAGCGCGATCTGAGCGAGCGAGAAGAGGCGGCGCAGCTCGGGCGTTCCGCGGCGCAGACCAAACCCATCGGCCAGCGCGCTGAGCGGCATACCCGCGGTGTACGACTTGCCCTGGAATTCGAAGTCCTTCTTGAAGTTCTCGATCACCAGCGTGGGCGTGAAGCCCTCGGGGTTGCAGCCCTCGCGTTTCTGAGTGGGGAGCTCCTCTGCGTAGAACTCGACGCGCAGCGGATCTCCGCTGTCGGAGGACACCGAGAGGCGCAGGTGACCGTTGGGCTGCACGCGACCGCAGCGCCACTCCTGGGTCTTCAAGTTGCGCACGAGCGCGACGGTGCCGGGCGTGAGCGCGGCGGGCAGCTCCGCGATCTCGCGCTCGGTCTTCTTCACCACGTCGGGCACCATCTGGAAGAGCGCCGGAGCGCCCTGCTCATTCGGGTGCACGAGGAGCAGCGGTCCCATCATTCGCAGCACGAGCGGGTTCTGCACCTGGCCGAGATCCGAACGCGTGCCGATCTCCGAGAGGTAGCCGCCGGGGAGCACCGGCGCGATCGCGTCGATGTCGGGTTCGATGCCGCCCATCAAGCTCGAAAGGATCCCGCCGAGCGACGCACCCGAGACGTAGATGGGCACGTTCGGTCCACCGAGATCCACGGTGCCGTCGCCGTCGAAGTCGCCCGCGAGATCGTTCTCGCCGTCGCGATTCACGTCGAAGTTCCAGCGGCGCACGCCATCGAACGAGCGGAGCACGCGCACCATCTGCATCAGGTCCACCGCGGTCTGGCGCACGGTGTCGCGCGTGTGCGTGACGTAGCCGGTGAAGTAGTCGGCGCCGGAGTCGATCAAGCCGTCACCGTTCTGATCGATGCCGCGACCATCGCCCGTCATCGCGATCGCGAGGGGATCGATGCCGTAGCTCTTGGTGAGCTCGGTGACGAGCTGGCGATCATCGGCATTGAGGCTGAGGCCGTGGCTCACCGCGTCCATGCCGATGGTGGCGATGCCCGAACGCGCCATCGGTCCCATCACGAGCAACGAGTCGAGCTTCGAGCCGCTGTGGCCGTGCATGAAGATGCAGACAGGGGCCGGACCGACGCGCGCCTTCGGCACCGAGAGCAGGAACTGGATCTGCTCGGCGCGGTGGAAGGTCTCCTTGCGGCCGACGTCGATGTCCATCACCTGGTCGTAGAGCGGGAGGAACTTCCCGTCGGCGTCGTAGCGCGGGAAGAACTGCGGCGAGTCGAAGGTGGCCGTCGCGTAGAAGTCGACCGCGGAGAGCCAGTCGTTCAGGAGGTCGGTGGTCCCCGCCGACTGGTTGCCCGCGAAGATGTTGAGCAGCTTCGCGCCGAACTGGAGGAACTGCTCACCAGGAACGGCCTTGGTGTTCTTGTTGTCGGCGGTGCGGCGGCGGCCATCGGGGATCGAGGTGATGTCGACCGGGTACTTCGTGTTGAGGAACGCGAGCGGACCCGAGCCGTAGAGGCCGTCGCGGATCGCGCGGTAGTCCGAGGTGATCGACTGCGTGGTGAACGCCCAGGTGAAGGCGACGTCAGCCATCGCAAGGTTGCTCTGCTGCAGGCACTCGTTGAGCGGCGAGAGGGCGGGCGTCTGCGCGAGGTGATTGATGTTCGCGAAGGGCGAGCGCACCTGCTTGCCGTCCTTGCCGGTGAGGCGCGAGGTGAGCACCACCGCGTACGTCGTCGACTCGCGCATCGGGTACAGCGGGCGAGCGATCAGCGTGTTGCTCTCCTTCTCGTACCAGCCGATCACGTCGAAGGGACCGGTGCGGCCGTCCATCGTGTTCGGGTGATCGAGCACGCCGTCCATGTCGGTGTCCTCGCCGGGATCCATCACCCCGTCGCCGTCGAGATCTTCCTCTTCCTGCTCGAACGCGAGGGTCTCGAGGCTCTTGTGCGGCTCGTCGGGGTAGTACTCGCGATCGTCGAGGATCACGGGGAAGTGGCCCTGGCCGACGTCGAGCGGCACCGGCTTGCAGAAGTCGGGCGAATCGCGCGTGACGTCGATCACGTAGAGCGCGTCGTCATCGAAGTCGGTGGGGCGCTGGTGGCGCGCGACGATGTTCTCGAGATCGAGTGGGGCGTCGAAGGACACGGTGATCGGCGCGAGCGTTCCCCAGCCCGACATCTGATCGAGACCGGCGCGCGTGCGCTGTTCCCACTTCGTCGGCGCGGCTTCGATCGACGCGTTCACGCGGTGGAGCGTGGGAGAGCTCGAATCGAAGCGGCTCGCGAAGTCGTTCGGCAGCGGGATCTCAGGCAGTGGCTTCGCGTTGATGTCGAAGTTCACCTTCGGCCCGTCGCCCTCCGGAGTGAGGCCCAGTCCCTGCGGGAGCGGCGGCGTGCAGGCGATGAGAGTGGCCGCGATCAGCAGGGGGAGGACGCGCATGGTGGTGGCGTCTATCGGACTGCGGCGCCCGCCATCAACCGCGCGAGGGATCTTCTTTTCCGAGGGAGGCCATCGTCTTCCAGAGCGGCTGCTGTATACGGAGCCCCGCTTTTCGCCCCGTGAAGGAACCTCACCATGAACCTCGCTCTCGTCCTCATGTTGTGCGCCGCCCAGACCGAAGCGCCCGCTGCGACCGAGCCCGCGGTTGCTCCTGCGCCTGCTGCTGTTGAGCCCGCGCCCGCGCCTGCTCCTGCTGCGCCGGTGGAAGAGGCGAAGCCCGTTGAGCCCGTGGCTGGCGCTCCTGTCGCGGCTGCTCCACCGGTTGAGGCTGTTCCCGAGCAGAAGCCCGCGGCGTCGGTCGAGCAGAGGGGCGTGACGTACAAGACGGGCAACTTCTCCGTTGGCGGAAACCTCGCAGCCCGTTTCGCCCAGAGCCTCAACAGCACCATTCCGCTCGACGAGCTGGGCACCGCCACGGCTCCGACTCCGTTCGAGATGCGGTTCCGCATCGGAGGCTTCGCTGCGTACAAGGGGCTGAGCCTCAACACCGAGTTCGACATCGCGACGGGCGCGGTCTTCGGCACGCCGGACAACACGGTGGTGGCGTCGCGCGTGCCGACCCCGAATTTCTCGATCGCCGAGCTGCGGCAGCTCTACGCGCAGTACCGCTGGGAGACGGGCGCGGTGCGCGTCGGCGTGCAGACCAACACCTTCGGGCTCGGCATTCTCGCGAACGGAGGATCGGCGGATGCCGCTCCCGGTGACTTCGGTATGCAGCACGGTGGCTCGGTGGTGGCGCGCGCCGCGGTGCTCGGTCGTCCGTTCTTCGGGCTCGGCGGTGCGTGGCGCGCGGTGGAGCCGGTGGCCGCGTTCGATCTCGTGGTGCACGACGCGACGGCGAATCTGCTCGACGGAGATCGCGCGCTGCAGGGAATTCTCGGCGT
This sequence comes from uncultured Myxococcales bacterium, assembly GCA_966211295.1. Classification (GTDB taxonomy): domain Bacteria; phylum Myxococcota; class Myxococcia; order Myxococcales; family Myxococcaceae; genus Archangium_A. Next base: position 15,973 of record CBIHPJ010000091.1, read on the forward strand.
GCGCTTCAACGTCGATGAGGATCACATCATCGGCCTCACGCTGATCTACCGGAACGCACGGCGCGACAATGGCGCTCCCGGCGAGCGCAGCACCGATGCCTTCGTGGGAGATCTCTCCGCGCGGTGGACGGTGATGAAGACCGCGGACTCCGCGCTCACGCTCGCGGGCGAAGTCGCGGCGATCACCGGCACCACCACGCAGTCACGTCACGAGAACGCCGAGCTGCTCGACGTGCGCCAGCTCGGGATCGTCGGCAAGGTGAACTACAAGCTCGGCCGCTTCGGGCTGTTGTTCGACGGCGGCTTCGCGTCGGGTGATCAGAACCCGTACGACTCGTCGCTGAACAACTTCCGCTTCGACCCCAACTACAAGGTCGGCCTCGTGTTGTTCGACCAGGTGCTCGGGTATCAGACCGCGCGCAGTGGCTGGCGCGGAGCGGATCCGCAGCTCACCGGCGTGGCGCCTGAGGGCATCGATCTGCTGCCCACCGCGGGATCGATCACCGGTGCGTGGTACCTCTTCCCGCGCGCGAAGTACGGCTTCACCGAGTGGTTCGATGTGTACGGTGGCCCGCTCTTCGCGTTCACCAGCGCGGCGCTGACGGATCCGTTCAACACGCGCATCAATGGTGGAACGCCGGTGAATTACCTCGGGGGGACGCCCGGTGGATTCCTCGGCACCGAGCTCGATCTCGGCGCGTCGGTGCGCTTCTCGCCGGCGAAGTATCTGAACGTGAGCGTCACCGCCGAGGGCGGCGTGCTGCTGCCGGGTGATGCGTTCAAGAACGCCGCGGGCAACGTGATGGGCCCGGTGGGCATGGGCCGCCTGCGTCTCACTGCTTCGCTCTAATCAGCTTCTCCCTCTCCCTGCGCCAGCGGGGAGAGGGGCAGGGGAGAGGGAGTTCTCCTGAGCGGCCTCATCACGCTCGAAGGGCCACGCGGGATGCGCAAACCA